>CALROJ020000013.1:0-121267 GCA_943369735.1 bacterium Ga0077546 | reverse complement strand
AGGCACAAAGCTTGAGCCCAAGAAGCTGCGGGTCAATATCAATTGTATAACCGCGGATGACACCAATTTGCTCTAACTTCTTCACCCGAGCATGCACCGATGGCGGAGAAAGATTGAGAATTTCGGCCAAATCAGAATACTTTTTTTTGGCGTCTTTTTTCAGCAAACCTAATAGTTTTTCGTCAATGTCATCCATGCAACTAACCTTTTGGCCAATAGTAACTAATTCTATTCAGACTCTTACTGAATTAGTCGTTTAGACATTATCATTGTACCTAGTTAGGGCAACTTCATCAAACGCCAAATTTGATTAGGCTGCCAAAGACTAATGAGTTGCTGCTTAGAAACGCCGAAAAAGCAATCAGAGTAGCACTGCCATGGAAACCGAGGTGCAAAATGTTCAATATAGATTTTAAGTCTGACAGTGCAAAGCTAGTAGCTGCTTTTCTAGCGGTCTATCTAATCTGGGGTTCAACCTATCTAGCCATTCGCTTTGGCCTAGAAAGTCTGCCGCCATTCCTCATGTCTGGCTCACGATATCTAATTGCTGGCGCCCTCATCTATCTATATGCCTGGAAAAAGGGAGCTGGACACCCCAGCCGCGGTCAGTGGTTAAGAGCAACCATTATTGGCGTGCTGCTTTTTGTGCTTGGTAATGGTGGCATTGTGCTAGCCGCTCAATCTATTCCCTCCGGGCTAGTATCGCTCATGGTGGCAACAGTGCCAATTTATGTCGTCTTACTCGATTGGTGGAAAGGCGGCAAAGCCCCGAGCCACTTCACCGGAGCTGGTCTAGCCGTGGGCGTGCTTGGCATGGTTCTCTTACTTGGCCCCAGCAAAATTGGGGGCGCAACCAGTGTTGACCCAGTCGGAATAGTTTGGGCCATGCTCGCATCTCTAGCCTGGGCTGTTGGCTCGCTCTACGCTCGCCATGCCGATTTGCCAAAATCACAGCTGCAAGCAGCCGGTATGCAAACAGTCACAGCTGGGGCGATCATGATGCTGATATCAGCTGGCATCGGTGAAACCAGTGGCTTCAACATCGCTGAAGTCTCGACCAAATCGTGGCTCTCACTGCTCTACTTAATTGTATTCGGCTCTATTGTAGGCTTTACGGCATACGTTTATATGCTCAAATCAGCTAGCCCAACTCGGGTCTCTACCTATGCCTATGTCAACCCTGTGGTGGCAGTATTTCTCGGCTGGGCACTAGCGGGAGAGGCAGTGACATCACAGACGATAATGGCATCAGCCGTGATTCTTTGCGCTGTCTGGTTAATCACAAGACCAAGCAAAACAAAGCTGCAAGCCATAGCCGTTCCAAGCAGGCGGGCAGAAGCAAGCTGCAAATCTTGATTCTCGATCACAAAAGATCTAAACACTCAAGATTCAATCACTCAAAACATCACCAGCAAGAGTCGCGCCGATCTGGGCATGCAGTCTGCGATCGGCCGCGGCTAAGGCTGGTTTGCCGAGTTTGTCATAACATTTGGCACGCTGAAAATATGATTCGGAGAGAAATATCGATTTCTTTTCGCCCTTGTAGACAGTCTGCAAAATTTTGATTGCCTCAGAATAGTCTTTCACTGCTTCAGGCCAACGATTCAAATCTTGATAGCACAAGGCCCGAGCGCGCAAATTGCCAGGCAAAAAGGCGATGGGAGAATTCTTTATGGCCTCAGTAAAGTTAGCAATAGCTTCGGGGTACTTTCTCTGGGAACGAAGAACAAAAGCAGCACTGCCAAGATATTGACCTCGCCTACTAGGGCTGAGCTTGGCAGCCAACAAGTAGTCACTGATTGCCTGGTCATACATTTTCAAAGAGGCATAACAATCGCCACGACAAAAGTAGCTTTCACTGTCAGGAAGCTTCTTAAGCACGAGAGTGAAGAATTTAATGGCTTTCTGATAATCATCGACACGTGAATAAACAAACCCAACTGCATATAAATGCTTAGGGGAGGCATCCTTGAAATCACTGCAACGATCAAAATCTTCAGCAGCCTCTTCATGGCGGCCCAAGCAGTAACAGGCCAAACCGCGCCATAAACTAATAGCATTGGCGTTGGCCGGAGTGGTTTTCACTTTAGCCAGCAAAGACCTTATGCGAGCGCCATTGTACTTGCCAAATGAAGCATCCAATTGGGCAATGGGCAAACTCTGGTTAGCGGCAGTCACGGGAACACTGTTATAGGCAGTGTTCTGTTCTTTAGTACGCTCAAGAGCAGGTGTCACTTCAGCCGCGCCAGCACCCGAAGCACTAGCATCTTTTGCCAGAGCCTTATGAACTAGGCCACAGGACAATAACAGAGAAAGAGATAAGGCTAGGTAGCGGTAAGGAGAGATGACAATCATTTTGCGACACCACCTGTAGAACCATCAGTAGTGGTAGTAGCATTATGCTTACTTAAATACTTCACCAGAGAATCAACTTGTTCTTTAGAAAGCGGGCCTCCAGCACTTTCTAGATAACCGGGCATAGACGGGTTTGTCTTGCTACCATGGGCAATTACTTCTCTGGCATGAGCGCTCAAAAGCGGGTCAGAATAGTCGACAGATTCAATCAGGGGGCCAGAAAGAATACCGCTCTCTTGCTTGCGGTGGCACATAGCGCAATCGGCCTCGAATAATTCTTTGCCAAACTGCCCCACGCCCTCGTCAACGTGACAGCGTTTGCAGCGTTCAGCAGTAAAGACCTTAGTGCGGTCTTTGAGGGACATAGTGCCATGAGCATTTTTGACGTCCATGGCAATGAAAAGCCTGCTAATAGGCCGCTCAGGGTCGTCAGAGTAGACCACCATGTCTTTGGTTACTGGCCCCTGCTTCATCGTTGTATCAACGATAATATCGAGCTTCACTGAGGCACCAGGCTTCAGTAAAGCGCCCTTGAAATTAGTGGCGGTGCAGCCGCACTCAGACTTAGCTTCAGTGACATTAAGAGGGGCATTTCCAGCATTTGTCACAGTAAAAGAGCACGGTACTTCGGCAGCGGCCTCGACCTTGCCGAGATCTACTTTTTCGTGATCAAAGCGAATTTGTTGCTTGGGCGAAGGTGGTTTATCAGCTGATTGAGGGGGCGTCGAAGAGCAGCCTGTCGTTGAAAGAACAAGAAAAATGAGCAGTAAGCTCCGCTGATTCAGACCGAATCCATCCATTTTTCTGGCACCGGTTTTCCTTGGCGGGCTCGATACTCAGGGTTCCACAGTTGGGCATAAACAGAAACATCGGCCTGGCTAATTCCGGCCTGAGTCTCGCGCTCGGAGCCACCTGAATCTTCGTGAGCCTCGCAAATAGCATCGTAACGGAAAGCTAGCTCGGCCAAAATATTAGCAGCGTCAAAGTCACCACGGGCAATGGCACGATCCCGAGCCGATGCCAATTCATCTTTAGTTAAACGACCATCGGGCTCACCAGAGGCTGACTCCGCTAAGTCAATCTCTTCCCAACTCTTACGCAGAAAAGGCATGATAACTTCGGTGAGATATTGATATTCGTCCAAGAACATTGAAGTGACCTCGCACCTTCTAGAGCAGAATTCAAATTGCAGTTGTTCAAGTAGCAGACATTTGAGTTACAGATATTCGCGCGGGACACCAAATTGATTTTACCCAATCAGCGCGATCTGCCAAACCCAGCTTGACAAGAGGCGGTCTGCCGCAAAAAATCTAATGAAAATGTAGAAAAAATTTGACGCCTAGAGGGCTGTAGCGAACCTGAATTTCTGCTAAACTTTGCTCACTGTCAAAAACTAAACTCCCTCAGGTGCATGAAATGGACTCTAAAGCCATACCTTGCCGGGAATCCTTATCTTTCACTATTGTCTGTGACGAACGTTGCTTTGTCGTTAATCGACTGGCGGCCTTGCTCAAGCTGTGGGATCGCTCGCACCTGTTTACTTTTGTCGACCGTGAATCGGTCAGTGAAACCGCTCGCCAACTGATTCAAGACCTTGATGAATCACCTTGGAGCCTCTATCTAATTGACGACAACAACGAGCGCTGGTACGGCCCAGAGGCCATTCCAATGATCTTGAAAAATCTTCGCTTCGGCCGATTCGCTGCGGTTTTATACATTTTGCCTGGCACGATGTGGCTCACCCGCCAGATTTATCAGCTGATTTCACGCACACGTCTGATAATTTCTAGTCAAACAGCGTAGACCACCTTTTCGAGTTTGGGCATAACCAAGAATCGCTTAATGGAGAACCTAGAGCCTTTCGTATGCTGGAGCTAGACGTATGCTGGAGCTAGACGTATGTTTGATATTTCCCCAGAGTTTGCAGAACTAGTAACTGCCGTTCGCCAAACCAAATATTTAGAGAAAGCACTGCGCTTCCTTGAGACTCAGAACTTCCCCCTAAACTTGATGGAACTAGTGCAGCAAGACGAATTTAGCCACGACATGATTCTGCCCTTTCCTGACCAGCAGAATTTTCTCGTGCTGTTTATCACCTGACTAGGGGCATTGACGGCGGTCGCCGTCTGGCAACACCGACCAACAGCAGACGAACTTCTAAAGTACCGCCTTGCTAGCGGCTGGTCGCCAACACCATCCGAAATGGTAGATGGCATGCGCGTACTAGGAAACGCTAGCTGTGCTCTTCCGAAGGCAGCAGAGTAGAGGCATGACCACCGACTCACAATTTTGTTCTAGCGCTGCTTTCGGAGGGTCTTTCTGAGCTGAGGCTTATTCAGTAATCTAATGAAGTGTTTGTTACGCTAGCCACCCAAGCACTTCTTCAGATTGAATTGTTAACGGACTATGAACGGCTTCGGTTAATATGCTCACGCTTAGATTGGCTATGGCAGCCAAGATACGCTAGCTAAATTACGGTTTTTTGAGGAGTAATACTGAAACTAATTATCATTTGGAGTAGTTTCTAGGCAAGGTGTAGATTCCTTGTTCGGCCCACAGGGCCCGCTATTTGTTGATTTTTATTCAAGAAAAGTATCATTGCAATATAAAAAGCTGCTCGGCTGTCATGCGATAAATCCTGCTTCTGTCGCACGTAGGGTAAGGACCGATTTACCTTTCCTCCTTTATATGAGCCTTTTCCTGAACTTCTGAACCAGCAACCCAAACAAGAAATTCAATTTACTGGCATTGCCTGTAAGTTTGAACTCCCCTTGTTCCTTGGTAGTAGCTGTTCTTCGGGTGAGTACTAACTATTGGACTTAGGTGCTCTATATATTGGATGTCATCGGTAGATTGACTGGACAAGTATTGAATGGTCAGCAACTGGCGAAGAAGTCTTTTATGAAAGCTGGCTTATTAAGTCACTTGTGACCTAATAAAGGTTAGAGCGCTAACCTTTGCTCACCTCGCACTGTCTCATCTGAGTGAATGATTTTCGTCCACGCAGTTTGAAACACCTCAAATCTAAAGTCTGACTACAGAGGAGCATAAGCACACTCGGTCAGCATTCCATTTACACACACACACGATCCGCGACACAAAGCAGATCGTCCTCTTTCGGAGAAACACGTAATGAAACACATAAAGAAACGATGGCTAGGCTTAGCCATCAGCCCAGCGCTAATCGCGCTAATAGGCTTTGCTTCACCCGCGAATGCGGCTGATTATTCTGGCGACTGTGCTGGTATATCCGCATTTAACGGCACTGGCAATGTCACCATCAATAATACTGGCGCTTGCAGTCTTCCTAACGCTCTGACTGCCACCGGGTACATTCACATCACTTCATCTGGTGCAATTACCGCTGTTGACCTGAATGCCGGTGGAAATTTGGTGATCAATGGTAGTGATAGCCTCAATGCTGCTGCACTGACAGCTGCTAGCGATATAAACATCACTGCTGAAGGAGCAATCATCACAGCTGAGCAGAATTCAGGCGGAACTTTGGTAATTAACGGTAGTAATAGCATTGAGGTAGGAGCGCTTACATCAGGCGACTACTTGGATGTTCGCGGTGATGGTGATGTTACCACCGATGAATTAAATGCCGAGAGTGTCATCTTTATTCGGAGTACAGCGAAGCTTGAAACAGCTGATGTTACTAGTGGCGCTAATAGTTATATCGACTTGCAAGCCGACAATGACATCAAAACCGAAAAGTTGACATCCGGGGATAATGGCTATATTCACATCAACTCCACAGGTGGAAAAATCGATTCTAAGGATATAACAGCTCCTGCTGCAACCATCTGGCTTGAAGCAGACAAAGAAATTGCTGCTGGTTCTCTCAAAACAAGCGCTGGTGATCAAACAGGTGCGATCCAGATTGATGCAAACAAGGGAGGTGATAGCAGTCTGTTCACCATCGGTGGCAGTGGGCACACTAACGGTGTTAATGGTACTGTTGATACCACAAGCAGTCTAGGCGGCGGCACCCTTGATAATTTCATTCACGGAGGTCTGCGCGTTACCAACGGAACTTACAGTTCTAGTGGTGGCATCACCGTAAATAGTATGAGTGACATAGCTGTAGTTTCCTCTGCTTCACGATCAGGCATCATTATTCTCGATGCACAAAATGGTACGTTAACCTTGCCAGCAGGAAGTCTCAGTGCTGATGGGTCGGGCGGTGGAGCTGGAGTAATTGAACTACGTGCCAATACACTCGCGACCGATAGCGGGACTATCATTACTGCCAACCAGGGGAGTGCAGCCGCAGGAACTTATCATGGTATTACTGTGGCTGCTACTACAGTCACACTGACAGGTGCTGGTACTGAATTGCATGCAAATGGGAATGGTGCCAGTCAAGCTCTTCGCGGGTTTGTTAATCTTGTCCCAAGGAACGCTCTGGTTCTTCATGCTGACAATACAAATCCCAATGCCCCATATTGGACGAGTGTCATTCAGTTCAACAATGGACCGATAAGCATTACTGGAGAAGGCGCTCCGTTTAAAGCCACGGCCAATGGTAACAACAGCATTGTGAAACTTGCTGGTCTGCCAGTGACATTTTCAAATGGTGCTGTCACTCTAGAATCTAAAGGTGCCACAGATCATCAAGTGGAAATTATCTACACCGGTGGCTTTTCTGGCGTTGATGGTCTTATCTTTGCAAACGATGGTGACGTAAGTATTGACGTTAGTGGAGTCAGCGGACCAGGCGGAAAGCTAACTATTGAAGTTGATAAAATGACCGTTGCTTCATCGGGTTTTGTTGTTAATGCTGACGCTGCCGATGATGGAAACTATTCGGGTGGCATTGTCAGGATCGCTTCTACTGAATTAAATATGGCTGAGACCGTATACACTTCAAAGATTTCAGCGAATGCCCATGGTACGGGTTACAGCAGCGTAAATGGCATTGCCGTCAATATCGGAATTGGCGAAGTTCATTTTGAGAAATTATCAGCTAAAGGTAGAACTATTGATGTTGACATTCCGACTATTGATGTATTTGGTTCAACAGGTTCCAAACTAACAATAAACGAGAGTGTTGTTACATCAGTTCCTGGTTCCGAAGGCGTAGCTGGAACCATTCGGCTCCAAGCTGATGATATCGTTTTTGATGGATTGACCACTGTATCTCCTACAATTGAAGCTAGCTCCGGCTCGTCGGTTGGAGAGGGTGGCTGGATCATCCTCGTCGGTAAGGAAAGCATCTCCGTAGCCGCTGATAACACACACTTCTCTGCTAACGGCAAAGACAAGGGTGGGCGAATTAATATTGAAACCGAAGGCGATTTTGGAGCCGCAAATGGTACCGGCACAATTAGCATGGAAGCAAATGGTCTTGGTGCCGCAGAAGATGGTTCTTCGGATGGTGGCGAGATTAAAATAGTTGCTGGCGGATCTGTTGACCTGTATGGAGGTGCTGTAAGCGTTGCAGCCGGACCAACAGGTGGCAAAGGTGGCAAGCTCGAAATTGAAGGTACTCAAATCAATATTGACGGCGATTTAGCTGCAATAGGCAGTATCACGGATGGTGATGGTGGTGAGATCACACTTGATTCCACTACTGGGCAGCTGACCATGGCTGCCAATTCGACCATCACTGCAACTGGTCAGAATGCGGGTACGGGGGGCAAAATTGTTCTCACTGGTAATACCCTCGATTTGGGTATCGGAACTATTGATGCTAGCGCTGGACATTCCGGAAGTATCGACAGAGATATTTTACCAGTGTCAATTGCTATTGAGGCCACTTCCATAACAACTGCCACCACTCTTCCAGATGGTCTGAGCATTCTGGCAAACGGCGGATCGGATGGCACAACCAAAAGTGGCCAAATAAACATTACTACCGCAGGCCCGTTGGTGGTGGATGCTTCTGTAAATACTGATAATTCTTCTTCCGGAGGCAGGGCCGGTCAAATAAATTTGGATACTAGCACGACCTTAACAATTAATGGCACCGTTTCAGCAAGTGCCACGGATTCGGCTGGAGTAGCTGGTGCAATTGAGATGAAGTACATCGACGCAACAGGTGGAACAACTCCGATTACCATTGGCTCGACCGGCATCGTCAAAGCTGATCAATTAGTTATTGAGCCTGTCGATGAAAATGACAGAGGGGCTATTTTTATTATCAATAAGGCTAATGATAAAAACGGAGTTTTCGTTAATGGCCTGCTCTCCTCTGAAAACGGCTACGTTGCAATTGAGCCTCCAAGTCGTGAAGACTTTCAAATGAGTGGTGCTGGAACTGTTGTTGGTTCGGTCTTTCTCGAAAACATTTATGATGTAGTCATAAATATGGCTCAAGGGTCAATTACTATCGGATCGATTGATTCCATCGGTAAGGTGCAAATTGTGACTGCTTCCGGCTATGACATCATTTCAAAAAGTGGTGTCGGCAATACCGCAATTACAGCAGAAGAACTCACGTTCGATAGCGGTGGACAAATTTTTTCATCGGATTCAGAGGATGGGCTATTTCCTGTGTCGGTGGAAACACTCACCGTAACTGCGAACCAATCGGCATCAGGCGAAGCTTACATCCGAAATGAAAATGTGGAATCTGAGAATTTGATACTAAAAACATCTGATGTAAGTGGCACTTTCAGGCTCGATACCAATAACAGTTTGACGCTAAATTCCATTAATGTCGGCTTTGACTCCGGACTTACTCGACACCCAGGAAACTTAGAAATAATGGCTGGCGGTGAAACAATTGACATTACCAGTTTCTCCAACATTAATGCGTGGGGCGGTAGCGTCTTCATTAATGGCAATGAAGGGACTAAATTGGCCGTCAAGGCTCACTCCAATATCACAGCTTATGGTTACAGCGATTCAGAAATTGTGGTACCAGGGCGACTGGATCTTAGTATGGGTCTAAGTGTGGGCAATACCGTTCCCTGGGATGGTACTGGTGAACCGAACTTTACATTAATCGGAACTGGTCAACCGGAGGTAGGGTTAAGCTTTTTCACAGCTACAGCAAGTGGTAATACGGCTACTGTGGGTGTCTCGGGCATGACAATCTATGGCCCGAGTGTTGATTCGATTACCTTTGAAGGATCCGTTTCGCTGTGGTCTTATTAAAGTGAGGTAAATAGTTTAGGGAGAGAAACTGTAAAGTTTCTCTCCCTTTCTTATATGATGAATTCAGTGATTGGAAAGTTTAAGGTCATATGATGAAAGTCGCGAGTGGTCTACTAGACGAGCCGTCTCCCCTGGTCGTTGTACGAGGTGAGATGGATGAGAAACTGGTTCAGGAGTTGTCTCGCTTTGCCGAAGTCCACATGAATAATCACCCGAGCAATTTCCAACCCAAACTCTTTGTGGTTCAATTGAAAATCGATTCAGATCCTATTATTGTTACTAATTTTCTTTTGAGGAGCCAAGCAGCTCCTATCTTAGTCATATTAGAGTCAGCGTGTAGAGCCAAATACTACCTCGATTTGAACTTTTCGTTTAAGAACGCTACTGGCCGAAATTATTTAGATGATACTTCGGTCCCGCATCTCTTACGAGAAGCTGTTCAAAGCGTAAGTCAAAATTACTATTTCTGCGATCCTGCAGTTAATTGGATTAGAAAGCAGAAAAATGACAAAAGACGTTCTTACTATTCAAAACTATAGAGGATAAGTGCTGTCAAATTTCACTACGATTTTTTTCTTTGATGGCAGTTTTAAGTATGGCGCAGCATTCGTAATCGCTCGTAATGCCGTCTCATCGAATAGTTTTACGCCAGAAGACTGTAAGAGCCTTACGGATGTGGGCTGCCCATGAACCGAAAGGACTAATGCAACTGTTGCTGCTCGGTCGGTTTTGGTAATGTTTGGTGCAAACCAGGCTCTAATGATTTGGTGACGTGCATTGTGTAGTGGAATACTGATATCGCTTTGCTCTCCAATCATTTTGATACTGATATTTTTGTCGATAATTTGAACAGGTTCTAATTCATTTGGGTTCTTGGCAATTGCTGCGGTATGGAATAGACAGACAAATAAAATACCTAGGAGTAGGTACATTGAGCGATTGTCTCTACTAAACATTTTTGTGACCTCTCAGATTTTGTTCTCATCTTTAATTATCAAAGCACATTTTTGTTCAGCACTTTCAATTCAGATGACAACTTTGCAAAAAGTGGTTTGGTCAATAAAGTATTCGTCACCAGACAATCTTTCGGCTGTGTGAGCTAATGTCAGGTTGTTTTGGAATTACACAGAGAACCGTGTGCGAGGAATCGTAAACCTAATATTCAAACCGGTGGCTAACTCTGCTTGCTTGGCTTTTTCTTGTGTCAACAGTTAATAGACCGGTCAGTTAATAACCATATTCCCCATATATCTACTTCTTTGGAAGATGGCAGACAGGCACAGTACATGCCTTTGCAGATTTGTACAAATCGTGAGCCTGCCTGTCATTCCAATAAAAATATTACTTGGGCGTGTCACACTCGGATTCTGGGTGGCTGTTGATGCCGTCTCCGACCTTGCCGATGATACCACTTTTGGGGAAAATAGCAGCCAAGATCGTTCGTTTGGTGGTAGTTGGTTGGGACAGTCCTGATAATTGATGTTATGTTTCGTCAGTGGTTGACGCGGCTGTAGAAGCTTATTTGGAAAGGGTTTTGCGGATTGAATTAAATCCCACCCTCTCCCTTTTTTTGATCTTTTATTTTTGGGGCACCCTAATTTTCAGCGTCTCGCCAGGATCTCGGCAAATCTGAAAACTTATCAGGCACTCCGAAATCCGCCCCGGTACCCCTTAATAACTTGCCGTTTCATCAAACCACAGCCAAAGTACATACCCCTAAACTTTTGCCACTTTAAGGCACTGAAGGAAGCACTGCCGATGGGTCTCCCCGCTTCTTATCGGACCCTTGCGGGTATATGCGAAAATATCTCCTGCCCCCTCCTGCCATTGCCGGTGCGCCCATGTCCGACGCCAAATCAACCGACAAAAGCGACCTGCCAAAAACATCGCCCGAAATCCTGGCTCTTAAATCCAAAGACGCCCACGAAGCAAGAAACGCCGGAGTAACCGATATCACCGCCGCTGAAAAAAGTAGAACAAATCAGAGCGATGGCTCACTGCGAGATCGCGTTCTCCGCATATCAGAACAAGACGAGAGCATTGAAATTAGCTACGGCGATCAATCGTCTTCTAGGGCCAACAAAGTCACAGAGAAGGAGTTATTGGCCAACTCAAAAAAAGGCAATTCTGAACCGCTCTTACCTAGTGAACAACAAAACCTAGACCGGCAATCATTGAGAGACCAGACTACTCGCATGTCTCCAGATACGAAGGCATTGCTTTTAAAGCGTGAGCCAATCCAAGTTACTGCTAGCCAAGAACAAGCCAGTGCTCATGAGCTTCTTAGCCCCAAGCCATTGCAGGGGCAAGTATCTGAAACTCATGAAGAGCTGCCAGGCAAACTACTCACTAACACCTTTGCTGGGTGGTCAGAAGCCGGTCAGATGCTCGCACAAATGCCATTGGACAAGCAAATGCTTGTGATTGGAGCTGGCCTTACCGCAGGAATGGACCAGTACATGACTCACGAGCGGGAGCGCTCTTGGGGGCGGTTGATAGGAACAGTCGAGGGTGTTGGTGAGGTGTTTACGAACCTTTTTGAAAAGGTTTATGGTACAGCGCGTGCCACTATATACCAGGGTCAGCAACTCGGGCCAATTGTGCGAACACCAAATCTCAAAATTGACAGCTTATGCCGCCCATGTCGATTGCAATCGCACCTTCCTTTCCACTTTAGAGCTGTCCTTACTAGCAGGCCTTGCTGCCTAAAGCCCCAACTGCTCCAACACCGGCTGATAACTACTTTGCCCGTTCACATCTGCCCCTATGAGTTTGATTTGCAGCCGCTCAGCCAAAGCCTGACTATCAGTAAAAGCTTTACCTTTACCGCGACCCACGGCCTCAACGAGCTGCTCTTGCAACAAGACTGGATCGGGCGCTTCCTTCGACATGCGGGAATAGGCAAAGCTGTCTTCGCCAATCAAAAGTGCATTAGGCGTCAGAGCCTCGACGAGCCAGACCGCGCGCTCTAATGGCAGGGGCGAAAAGTCGGCCACCAGATACTCAACCTCGTCAGGCAGATTGAGAAAGCGACCAAGAATATCAGAGACATTGAGCTTCCAGTTTGAAAGAACCGACTGCACGGGCTCTTCACCACAAAACAAGGGATTGGTCGGAGGGAAAGCCGCAGCTGGGTCAAGAGAAAACTGAGTGGAGAAGTGAGGGCCCCTAGCCGGTGCCTCAGTAGAAGTCGGCGCAGAGAAGTCATTAGAGGCACTGACCGTGGCCACAGTCTGGCTGAGGGCGCCGTCGAGCACCTCGTACATAGCCTGGGCCAGCGGCGAAACCCGGTTTAAATCGGTAGCAGCAACCAAAACTAACTTCTTGCGAGTGCGCCGCCGCCAATTGCGAGCTAATACGGCCAGAGCTTCTTCAGTATCATCAACAGCCAAAAGGGGGAAAGAAGTTGCGGCAATGGGATAGCTGGGGCGGTCGGCAACAATACAACCGAGGGCGCCAGCAGAGAAAGCATCGCCAATAAAGTCGTGTCCGTCGAAGGTTTTACCGACTAGGGCAACAAACCAAGAGCCTGTTAAATCACTGCGGGTGTCAGTGGCAATCTCGCCGACTTCGTCTGGCACCATACCGACGGCCACCCTGGCGCCCGTAAGCTCGATTATTTCTTCTGCTGAGTAGACTGCCGCCAATGATTTCGGTCTATTCTCCGGGTCGCCTATTAAACGCATTTAAATATAGCATTGCCATGTATTTGACAGGGGCTCGCCAGCCTTCCATAATTCTTCCTATGCTGACTAAAATAAATTCCCCCGTTTCCAAGCTGGTGGAAGCTCTCGACGGCGTCGCCGAAGCTCAAGCCTGGCGAGAGCGCCGCCATCTATTAGATACGCGCCAACTAACAATTGACGAAATTAGTCTCTGCCTGGCCCTGGCGCACTATTACAAGCACAATCAAGTTCACAAAAAGCCACCACTGACGATACTGGCCGCCAACACTATCGCCACTGTTTTTTACGAAAACTCCACACGTACCAAGACAAGCTTTGACTTAGCTGCTCGCAAGCTTGGCGCCACAGTAGTCAATCTTGATGTCAATACATCATCTGCGGCCAAAGGCGAAACACTAGAAGACACAGCCCTAAATTTGTGGGCACTGGGCGTCAACGGCATCATCATGCGTCACAGTCAGTCAGGAGCACCCGACGACTTAGTGCGCGATCTCGGCGATAAATTGCACATCGTCAATGCCGGCGACGGCTGGCACGCTCATCCATCGCAAGGCCTGCTCGATTTGTATACCATCCTCGAAAGCACTGGTCAGCTGCCATCTTTTGGCGCCAACGGCAAAGTAGAAAAGCGCCTGACTGAGAGCACTTTAGCAGGCAAAAAAGTAGCAATTGTCGGCGACATTATTCACTCAAGAGTGGCGCGCTCTAATCTTTGGTTACTGAAAAAGCTAGGAGCCGAAGTGCATCTAGCCGGGCCACCAGCCCTGCTGCCCGAAACTTTTGCCGACGAAGAATTTGGTGCAGTCGTGCATCACCGCTTAGAGCCAGCCATTAAAAATGCCGATTTCATCATCTGCTTGCGTCTTCAGCTAGAGCGCCAAGCGCAAGGCTTGATAGCCAGCATTGATGAGTATCGCAAACAATTCCGCCTCGACCATGATCGCATTCGTTTAGCCAAAGGCAATGTGCGGGTGTTGCATCCTGGGCCGATTAACCGGGGCGTAGAAATAACCAATGAACTAGTAGAAGATGCCATTATTTCTTGTGTTCTCACCCAGGTAGAAAACGGATTACTCTGTCGTATGGCCATTCTCACTTTGCTATTTTCAACACCAACTGCGAAACCTCAGGCCTAAAATTATGCTGATCAAAAACTGTCAATTACTAGATACTGAGCGCAGCAACGAAAGCGAATCTAAAATAGATATTCGTATAGACAGTGGCAAGATTGTAGAAATAAGTAGCGCTGGCAAAGAGCTAAAACCACAGAGAGACGAAACTGTCTTCGACGCTGATGGTCTCTGGCTTTTGCCAGGCTTTATCGACCTCCATACCCATTTGCGTGATATGGGTCAGACGGCCAAAGAGGACGTGGCATCGGGTACAAAGTCGGCAGCTTCTGGCGGATACACTACTGTTGTAGCCATGGCCAATACAGTGCCGCCCATCGACAACGCCCGAATTTTTTCACAACTTTTGCAAATAATCAAAGAAAAAGCAGTAATTAAAGTCTTGCCCATTGCCTGTGTCACTAAGGGCATGGCTGGCAGCGAACTGACTGAAATGGCCATTCTCAGTGAATTAGGTGCTGTTGGTTTTTCCGATGACGGCTTGCCAGTCACTAACTTAGCAGTGATGCGTCGCGCGCTAGAGCAAGCGAAGGCACTGGGATCCTTTATTGTTAGCCACCCCGAAGACAAAGATCTCTCGGGCACAGGAGCCATGAACGAATCGGCCTATGCCACTGCCAAAGGCCTTCCCGGTGTACCAACCGCCTCAGAAGCAGCCTGTATTGCTCGCGAAATAGAAGTAGTAAGAATGACTGGTGCCTCTCTACACTTTGCTCACGTATCAGCAGCAGCCTCAGTCAAACTAATTGAAAGGGCCAAAGCTGATGGTTTACCTGTCACAGCTGACACCACTCCCCACCACTTAACTCTCACCGATAGCGAAATTCCTGGCTACAATGCCAACTACAAGATGAACCCGCCTTTGCGCTCAAAGAAAGACCAAGATATTCTTGTAGAAGCTCTGAAGAAGGGCATACTGGATGCCATTGCCACAGACCACGCGCCTCATACAACCACAGAAAAAGAAATGGGCTTCATTGCCGCACCCTGCGGCATAATTGGCTTAGAGACAGCCTTTGCCTTGTGTCTAGAACGCCTCTCCGATGAGAGTCTACCAACGTCTTCACGCATGACTGTGGCCGAGGTGGTGCGCAAATTCACAAGCGATCCCGCTCGCATTTTAGGCCTAGCAGAACCAAAAATTGAAGTTGGCGCCACAGCCGATCTCTCCTTGTTTGATCCTGAAATGAGCTGGACTTACCAGGTCAGCAAAGCCACTTCAAAGAGCAATAACTCACCATTCGATGGCCGCACAATCAAGGGGCGGACCATACTGACTTTATGCGACGGCAAAGTGGCGCATCAATTCGAGACAGCCACAAGCCGCTGGCTGGCCATTGAAGGCCTGGCTCTAAAATGACAGGCTCAAACAAGACCTCTAGCCACTCCGCAGGCGTTAACAAGCCAAGCACACCAGCTATCTTGTGGCACAAAGCCCAGCGTTATTGCATGATTGGAATTTTTAGCGCCATCGCCATTGGTGCCTACCTGACCCCGTTGCAAAAATATTTCACCATGGGCCGCTACCAGCACTACGGCATCACCATCAGTATTTTTGGCCTAGGCTATCTTTTGCAGACCATCTGGTCATGGCGCACATTTACAAAATGGGCCAGAATTAGCTACCTGTCTACTGGCATATTTTTCAGCACGGTAGGCATGACTTTCTATACAAACCCCTGGCTAGACAGCCGCATGGCACTGCAAACCGCCGACAAAGAATTCTGGAAAACCATTTTCATTGCCATCTACATTCTCATCACCATTGCCATTGTCTCGATTTGGCTAAAGTGGATCAAGGAAGAAAAGGGAGCTTAGAATGGCCAAGCTGATACTACTCGTGGGAGTGCCTGGCTCTGGCAAGACCACTCTGTCGAAAAGAGTTGTCGCCAAGGGCTTTCACTATATGAACGCTGATTCCATTCGCCTTGAGCTATATGGTGACGAAAAAACCCAAGGTGACCCAGCAGCAGTCTTTGAAATCTTCTTTCAAAGGCTAGAAAAAGCAATGGCAGAGAAGCTTAGCATCGTCATTGACAACACCAATCTCAACCCCAAACATCGCAAGCAGATTCTCGACAGGGCAGCAACTTTTGCCTACGACGATGTACAGCTCTGGCTTTTAGATGTTCCACTCGCCACCTGCCTAGAGCGCAACCGCAATCGCGAGCGTGCGGTAGAAGAAGACATCGTTACTAACATGTATAACGAACTTTATAAGAACGGTCGGCCAAAACGTACAGAGGGCAAAGTTGTAGTAATTCGCCCCTCGGCCGATGGCAGCGATTATTTGTTCTTTCCGCAATCTTGAACCGCAGTAAAGCGCGGCAAGTGATAAAGTAATAGCTCATTTCACTGAGATAGAAAATTGGGCTCGTCTAATACCCCCGCTAAGTCCACCGTACTGCCGCCAATCCGCTCCCCAAGGCTGATTATGCGTCCGTTTTTGCCATCCGACTTTGACCAGGTTCACGCCTATTCAAGCGATCCTGAAGTCGTCAAGTTCATGCAGTGGGGCCCAAACACTGAAGAGCAAACTCGCCAGTTTATGGAAACTTGCTTTGCCAATCAAAAAGCAGAACCGCGCCTAACCTACGACTTTGCCGTTGTCATGGCTGACACTGCCGATTTCGTCGGCTCAGTTACCTTACGCATAGTTAAGAAAGACTCACTAATTGGCGATATCGGTTATTGCTATAGCCGCCAAGCTTGGGGCAAAGGCTACGCCTCCGAAGCAGCCGAAGCAGTGATTCGCTTTGGCTTTGAGCACCTGGGCTTGCAAAAAGTAGGTGCTACTTGTGATCCATTCAACTTTGGTTCGGCCAAAGTTTTGCAAAAAGCCGGCATGAAGCTCGAAGGCTTTCTGCGCAAACACATCAACATGAAAGGCACATGGAGAGACACTTTGCTCTTTGGCTGCGCCAAGCAAGACCTCGAGCAAAATTTAGCAGAGCTGAACTTGCGACAACGTCGGCTATCTCCGGGTGAGCCTAAACCTCAGCCACTGAAAGAGTTTGAAGAAGTAACCGTCACTCACTTGACTGAATTATTTGCTAACGGCAGTCTAGATAAAATCTCCATGAAAGCTGGGGCTTTGATTTCAGCTCATACACACGTGCTTGAAGAAAGCGCTTTTATAATTTCAGGAAGATTGCAATCAGGAGAAGATGACAATCAAAAAATCTACGAACAGGGCAGTATTGTCTATACCCCTGGCGCCGTGAGACAAGGGCCGCATTTGGCATTGACTGACGTCGAGCTGTTAATCATGCGCAATGGCCCAATCGGCGAGTTCGAATAGATTAAACATAACGGGGTCAAAACCCACGAGGCGATTTATTTAGCATTAGCTTTGGCTTTGGAACGTGCTCACCTATCACTTGATCTTAAACATTTTCAAAAAGGGAAGATTTTTTCGAAAAAATCTTCCCTTTTTGGAAACGCATTGACTCATCAGAATCCAGTTTCAAAATCTCTATGGCACCAAGGGACTATGGCGCTAGCACTCGACCATCAACATCTAAGTTAGCGTGCGGTTTCTCAGCTAATTCTTTGATGTGAGCCAAACGTTGCTCAATTTTTCTCTTAGCCATGGCATTTACTAGTTTCATCGGGGCCAAGCGCCGCAGTTCCAGATGGGTAGTAAGTTCTAGCTCTGTCTTGGCGGCATCCGAGCCGTGGTTTATTGGCGTAAAGATCCAAGCGCCTTCCATAACTTTAAACTGATTAGACTTTATAACTTTATAGTCGATACGCTTATAGGGTATCTCATTCTCACTAATGACACAGGTAGTGGTCGCTATGAAAGGCACAATCGTCCACTTCTGCTCAAATACCAACAAGTTAGAGTCTTCTTTATGCAGCTTGCTGTACACCAGATTCGGTGCTGTCTCCCTTTCCTCATGCACCATTTTCCATACAATTTCTACTGGGGCATTGATCAGAATGCGACTAGAGACATAGTCACCAGGCTTCTTGTAATGTGCTACAGCGCTAGTGTTCTTCAACTTAGCATTGATTTTAGCCTGGTCTTTTTCATCGACCCGATCAACGATTTCGGGCTTTGCTTTCGAGCGAGCCGACGCTGGCAAAATCACATTACAGGGGCCGACAATCGAAGGTTCCAACACCAGGAGAACAAGACCTACAGACAAAACGAAACAAATCCTTGCCACTAGCAAAGATGGGCGAGAGAACATTCTTGCCGAGCGCAACTTGATCATTAGGTTCTAGCCTTTCATTGCCCCAACTTTGATCAAGTGCTTTGCCCCTTCGTTATAGCTCAAAGCCGAGAGCTTGCCTTTGTTCTCAGCCAAAAATTGCTTCACTCTAGCTGGTTCACTCTTGCTATATTCACGCAGTGCCCAGCCAATCGCTTTGCGAATGAAAAACTCTTTTTCCGGTGCAAGCTTTCGACAGTAAATGAATAAGTGTTTGAATGAAGTGTTTTTCTTGTGACCAAGATGACTTAGCAGTGCCGTTCTCCGAATCCAGAAGTCAGAATCATCGACATAGCCATCAACAATCGGTCTAACATCAGCTTCGTTGGCGAGTAAAACCGGACCAGTTAAATGACTGGCAATCGAGTCTGTATAATCCCACCAGGCGCCCTCCCTCACCATCTGTTCATAAAGAGGCAGAGAATCAATAGTAATAAATTGAGGGAAAAGTTCGGCATAATTTATGGCCAAATATTTCTCTTCGCGCTTCGGTTGCTGCCATAAGCTGAGAATATTTTCGTGATATTCGCTCAACGAACTTGGCTTAAAATCGCGCTTCAAGTCTTGAATGATCGGCAAGCGATCAGGCTTTTGCACACCATAGAAAGGCATATCGGTCTTCATATAAGCCGCCATCTCAACTGCTTTTGCAGGGTCGGCTAAACTTGATAGGCGCTCTTGCACGAACTGTGCAATCTTATCGTTCAATTTTTCTATCCTCTGGTCAAGGCTGTGATCATCTCAGTTATGTCTTTCATCTCTGTGGCCTCGCCACTTTGGCTATATTTTGCTATGAGTTCGGCCCTGTTACCGCGCCCATAGTCGGCGAAATCAAAGCCCGGAGCTACTGTGGTGCCCATCAATGCATATGTGCCACCGGCCAGCAAGCGCGAACCAAACCAGACACCGGCAGGCAAGACTACCTGTAGCTGTTCGCCAGCAGCAAGGTTCTGGCCGAGCTTAACTACTTTGCTCGCGCCATCTTCAAAGAGTTGCAACATCTCGACAGTATCGCCTAGATAAAAGTGGAATATCTCGTCAGCTGTGAGCCTGTGCAATTCCGAAAAAGTATCTGGTACGAGAAGATAGTAAATTGCAGTAGAAAGAGCGCGCACAGGCTCTCCGACTACCTTGCTAGAGCGGTAAGTCTCGCGGTAATAACCACCTTCAGGATGGGGTTTGAGATCAAGGGCTGCGATCAATTCAGAGACTTCATTAGTCATTGTCAAACTTCGGTGCTCCATCGCTAGTCTTAACATAGGTGCCCAGTAAGGTTACGGCATTACCACAGAAATAAGAGTCGTTTCCTGACACTACAATTTTGCCACCACTAAACTTCAGCTCGATTTCACTATCAGCTTCTTTGAAGCGGCCACAATGATCGACCACTTTAATGGTGCCTGCAGCCTGACCACTGTTTCCGCCATTGTTGGCATATATTTGAAATTTGATTTTGCTTCCTGGCAATTGCTCCACAAGCAGCGTCGCACGGATAAATCTATTGCCCTTACGTTCATAGGTTCCCGTCAACTTGGCTAAGTTAAGTGGCGTCGTTTTGTTTGTTTTAGTGCCTGTCGCTTTCGCCGACTTCCAGTCAGCCACTTCGAAGACAATAGGCTTTCCAGCTAGATTCTTTTTGGCATACTCATTGATAACTTGCGGCACGTCATTTTTGCTCTTGACGCCGAAGAGATGAATCTCAGTGCCATCGTTATAGCCGACACAGAGCTTGCCCGTGGAGTAATTTAAACAAAAGAGTGACACCATCGAACCGGCCAGCCCTCGCACATCACCGGTAATCAACAAATCATCTCCGCGAGAATAACTATCATCGAGAAGCTGTGTGCGATCCCAATACTCTTCGTCACGGTTGCCCATAGTGGCATGGATAGCGGCTTTGACTTGGGGATCATGAAGCACATTCCACGGGTCGCTTTGTTTTCGCAACCGCTCAAAACGCTTTGACGGACTTGAGGCTGTTGACGTCGTCTGGGCTTTACTCTGAACAGGAGCAGCCAACACTGAAGTAAAAACAGTCTGGGCCGCTAAAGACAAAGTGAGCATGCCCACTAAGAACGACCAAAGTCTGATTTGTTTTTGCTGAACTGTCATAATATCCCTCCTGCTAAAGGATACTCCAAACCCGCCAATCGCAAGTGCTTGGAAATATCAGCTACCTCATATAGTATTAAAAGGCAAAAAGCAAAGTCCTGCAATCACCGAAGTGACTACAGAACCTTGCTTCCAACCAATTACTGCTCAACCTTGAAGAGTTTGAGCTTGGTTTTTCCGGGCTTGGCCTTCAGCTCTTTCAACAGCACTTTGCACAGCACTTTGATTGCCGCACTCTGCTTCTCGCGCATCACCACGTTGGCACGAATGCGTTCCATGGTGCGGTTGATGGCAGACTGGGCAATGTGCGACTTGTAGCGGCGGAAGCAGCGCTTCAGCTTAGCTTCAAGGTCGGCCGTGTCAGAATCAACGATGCCGCTGTACAACACCTTGTACACCACCTGAATCGGTGGCGTCTCAGGGGAAATGGTTTCGGGCCACTCCTCCAAGAAGCGCTGCACAGAGCCTTCTGCCGAACGTCCCGGGCTGAGAATGATATTGGCCAACACCGTGAAGATGTCAGCCTTACCACCCATGCCCGCCTTGCCCGCAGCGCCGTGACGCACATCCAACTGCAACAGGTACTGCTGAATGTTGAGCGGCGTGGCATGCTTGGCCTGAAGCTGCAGAGCCGAAAACTCTGGCACCACCTTGGCCTGGGCGAAGTGAAGCACCATGGCTGCCTGAGCCGCCTTGAGGGGTTCAACAGCTTCGGCGTTCTTGCGCCAGTCGCGGTACAGCACACCGCTGAGCTTGCGCACCAGCGGGTTCAAGTTGAGGTGATAGGGCTTGAAGCCACTGAAGACAGGCAGCAACTCCTCGCTTGTGGGCGAGAGGTTCCAACCCTGACTGTCAGCCAACTCCTGCAGCATTCCCACCACCACCTTGTTCAGAGCCAGACGGTCTTTGTCGTCGCAAAGACGACTGACCAAATCGAGCCCTTCGATGACGTGATGCCAGCTGAAGGCATCGTTGCGCACAGCAATCTTGAAGAGAAAGCGAACATACTCGCCGGCATCCATCAAGCAAGCGGTGAAGAAGGCCTTGGCGTCGGCCACGAGACTAGCCAGTTCAACGCCATGGATGTCTTTGATATTGTCGGAGAGCAGGGCCAGCAACTCCGGTGCGTAGTGCACGCGGTAGAAACCAAACCCGCCCGAATTGACCTTGACCAGCTTGTATCCAGCGCCAACGTTGAGGCGCTTGGTGCGCTCGAAGAGCACGAACTTGCTCTCGCTAACCGTGCCATCAGCAGCGGTGACTGCCATGGTGATCGGAACCGGCCAGCGCTTGTGGGCCTTGCGGCCTTTCTCCAAGAGGAGGAAGGGGCGCTGAGTCAGCACCAGTTCGCCGGGCTTCTTGCCGACGGTGACCATCACCTCGGGGTGACCGACCTGGAAAATCCAGGCTTCCATGATCGATCGAATGGGCAGCTCAATCTGATTGGCTTTGCAAGCCGCTTCCAGACTGTCCCACAGGTCGAACGATTCGGTGTTGCCGAAGGCGTGCTTCTTCAGGTAGAGGGCGATGCCCTGCCGCAGCACTTCCGCACCAATCAGGTTTTCGGTCTGATAGAGCACCGAGCAACCCTTTTCATACGAAATCGCATCCACCAAGAGAATGGCATCGCCGGGGCGTTCCACAGTCTCTTCGATGGGGTGCGAACTGCGCACCGAATCGGTCCAGTAGGCCTTGTCGCGACTGTAGCAGAAGCTATCCCAGCAGGCCCATTCGCTATTGAAAGCATCGGCAGCCTTGTACTGCATGAAGGTAGCGAAACTTTCGTTCAGCCACAGACCGTTCCACCAGCGCATGGTGACCAGGTCACCGAACCACTGATGGGCCAGCTCATGCATAATGATCTGGCAAACGTGCTTCTTGTTCTCGTCACTCGAATTCTCGTCGACCAGCAAGAGGCGCGGCTGAAAAACAATCAGGCCGACGTTCTCCATGCCACCCCAAGCAAACTTGGGAATAGCCACCAGGTCGATTTTGTTACCGAAGGGGTAGGGCACTTCGAAATAGCTCTCGAAGTAATCCAAACCAAAGGCGGCAGACTTCTGGGCGAAGGCATGCTGGTCTTGGGTACCGGGAATGGACCAGATCTGCATGCGCTTGCCTTTGACATAAAAAGGAGCGGTGGCAACGAATTCACCGACGACGAAGCAGACCACATAGGTGCTGATCTTGAGCGTCTCTTCGAACTCGACCACTTTCTTGGTGGGGTAGTCGAGGCTGGGGGTAACTCCAACGATGTCGCCATTGCTGAGTGCCACCAGCTCGTTTGCCACCACCAGACGCACCTTGAAGGTGGCCTTGAATTCGGGCTCATCGAAGCAAGGGAAAGCCGAGCGAGCATCAGCCGATTCGAACTGGGTGCAGAGAACGGTGTGAACCTTCTTCTCTGCGTCTTCCCAGGTGTTGGCGAAGAAGCCCTGACCGTTGTTGCCATGCTGGCCGGCGAACTGAAGTTCGAGTACCCAGGCAGAAGCAGCCAATGTGCCAGAGAAAGCAATCTCGGCCATTTCCTTATCGCCGTCGATGGTGACAGTGCCGTTGAGCACAGTGCCACTGGCATGCCGGGCCAGAGCCGAGGTAATGACGAGATTCTTGGCGTTGATCTTGACGATGCTTGTCGGCTTGAGCACATCGACATTGATGGCAACGTCGCCATGGAAGATGCGCGACTCAGGACCAGGAGTGATGGTCAAGTCGTAGTGCGAAGGCACCACGGTGCGCGGCAAGCGAAAGACATTGTTTTCCGGGGCGGCAGCCTCGGCCCGAGTGAGGGCCTTAGCGCGAGCACCCTGACTGCCACAGCACTGTGCGTGGTGGCAGCCCGATGAAAGCGTGAGATTTGACATAGCTTTATCCTTAACCGTGTGGTTGAACCCGCCATCTCAGATGGCAGGCTGTGATACAGATTTCGATGAAGATTTGGAGAAGCCTTACTCAGCCGAGCAGAGCTTCTCTATGAAGTCGGGCTCTTTGAGAGCGCGCCCGATGATTTTGTCTTTGTCTATAGCAGCTGAGGCACCGGCCGCAATCAACTCTTCGTTGAGTGTGAACAGGCCGCTGGATGCAATCACCTTGAGCTTGGCTGAAGCGAGCTTGCGCGTCACTTCGATACCAGACATGATGCTCATCTTCAGGCGATAGTCAACAAAGGCAAGGTCAAAATCGCTGGCAAGTGCCTTGGCAGTGAAGACCACTTCCCGGCCATCGGCGTCCATCAAGACCAAGTCTTGGCTGTCGGCCGACAAACGCGCGCGCACGAACCACGAGACAGACACGTCACTGTCTCGGGTCAAACAGAGAACAAGCAATTCGCCCAGGGAGAGGTCGTCCTCAATCAAGAGAACTTTTCTACCTGTTGCCGTCAAACTTGCGGCCGTCATCAGGCTTGCGCCTGACGATGCTTGAACTTACGCCAGACTGTCGGGCCGAACTGCCAGACCGTGGCGACGGCGGCGACGCCCAAGAACATCTTCCAGTCCCAGCCACTGAGGGCAAGCAGGCCGCCAAGAATGACGAGCTGCACAGCGATCTTGGCGACGAGAAGGCGTCGATAGATGCGGGCTTGAGCTTCGTTTTTGATTTCGATGCGATAACCCGGTTTGAAAATGTTGGGATCCATATGTTTGACTCCTATTTGCGAGGTTTTCCATCCGGACCAATGGTGAAAGTGCGAACAGTCTTGCCAAAGAAGGTATTCACTGTGACGACCAGCACGGTATTACCGGCGGCATCAAGCGAAAGGTCTACTTGACTGACTGTCATCCAGCCCAGGAGCCAAGTTGCCTTGACTTCGACACCGTCAATATTGCTCAAGACGATATGGCTTCCTGCTGGGCTGACGACCTTCTGGTAGGTAAATGTGACCTTTTGCGCCACTCTCAAATCGGCTTGACCATTGAGATTGGTCGTCAGCGATTGGCTGAGAGCGAGGCTGATCAAATCGCCCTTGACCTCAATTCTGCTCACATGTGCTGTGCGCAGGTAGTTGCCGGCGTCAATGCCGAGCACCTGGTCAAATCGACTGGCATCAAGGTTGGTAGGCGAAGGCAGCTTGTTGAGCATGCCTTGCACAAAGGGGAATATATTTGTTTTCGATACGCGATTTTTCAATGCGTTGTTAGCGCCTCCTTGTGCTGCAGATTCAGCGGCCTGGGGGGCAAATCCAAACCAATCTTGTCGGTAGAACTGCTCGTAGGTAATACCACCGGCAGTTACAACAAGAAGCAACAGCAGCACGAGAAACCGCATGAATTTATGCGGGCTCATCTAGTTGTCCTATTGTCAGAGCGCTAAGCCCCAAAAGAAGTACTAGCGCTTTGATATTGAAAAACAGGAAGGCAGCAGAGCAGAAGCTCCGCCACCTTCCCACTTACACGCTCAGGCTTCCTGATCCGGCTTCTTCATGCGCGGTGGAGGAATGGTGACTTCGACAGGCACCATCTTCTCGTCTGCCACAGGCTGAGCGTCAGTCGCAGGCTGAATATCGGCCGCTGGCTGAGCAGCAGAGCTGTCACCGCCAGCGCTTTTTGCAGCACCAGCTTCAGCCTTGGCCGGGGAAGCTTTGACCGAAGCCGAAGCTGCAGCCGGATCGGGCTCAAGGGGATCAGTGGCCCCGAAGAGCGAGTCGAGATCAGCGCCAGACTGCCCTACTTTCGGCACGCGCGGCAGGTTTGCCTGCTGGCGCGCTTCAGCACGGCGGGCCTCTTCAAGCTTCTGGTCAACAATCTTGCTGCGCTTGGCCAAGACAAGAGCACTCGGAGGAGTAGCCTTGAGGGCCTCGAACAGCTGGTGGCAGACCTTCTCGGCCGCCACTTGGTGATCAACCAATGGCGTGCGCCGACGAGCCCAGACCTTGTCGGTCTGATCCAGCACCGGCAGCGACACCACCGTGATATCGACACGGGTCTCGTAGTCGCCAATATCAGCAAAGAACCAAGTGACGATGCTGACTTCGATGTAGGTCGACTTGCTACGGTCGAACTTGGCCTTGCCGCCAAAGACATTCCACCAGGGGCTCTTGTTGGCCACCTGCCAGTACTGCTTGAAGACTCGCGTCAGACCGACGGCATTGGGGTAGAACCCAGCCGGAGTGCTCTTGCGCGAGTAAGGCGGCGTGAAGCGACTCCAGTCACTGAGCTGGGTGTCGGTCAAGTCCACCGGGTTGAAGTTGGCCACCGTATTGCAGATCCGCATCATGCCGGCTTCGAGAGCTGCACGAGTGAAGATTGCAGGCACCTCGGTGTAGCCGTGACCGACAATGTGCGCACCGTAGTAGCGCCGTTGTGGGTCGACTTTGGCCTTTTCCACGGCGGCGAGCATACGCTTGATACGCTGCGCCTTGGCCGGGTCAACGCCTTCGCCATGACTCCAGCCACCGACGTGGCCGATATTGAGGTCAGCGCCGTCAAGGTCGCCACCAAAGTGACCGACCATGCCGTCGTGACTGTGACAGTGACTATGCGCCACCATCATTGCTTCGGCAGTGACGTGACCGGCATGGTTGCCGTCGTGGTCAAAGCCGTGTGAAACTCCGTGATCATGGCTACCGAAGCCAAGATCGACGCCGTGACCATGGCCTACGCCAAGGTCTGCGCCATGTCCGCCATCATGTCCGTCCATAAGATATCTCCGTTGTTGAGGTTAATGCCCTGGATGGGGCGAGAAAATTTGACCTATGTTTTAGTGCAGAAATGAGAAGTTAGAGGTCTAGCGCCTGAGCAAGACCTTGTCACGAGAGTAAAATGGAGCCAAGGAGACCTATTTTTCATGCCAGAGCAAATGCCAGAATTCATGCCAGAACCAACACCTACGCCAGTACCAGAGCCAAGCCCAGAGCTGAACCGTGATTCAGGTCAAGGCCAGTTAGCACTGAGCGAAGATGTCTCCCTCGACCTGCTCACACCGGTGGGTGAAGAGAGGCTGATCGGTTGGCTGCAAGAGTTCTACGGCAAGGCAGTGACAGTCAAAAGTCGCGAATTGCTCCGCCACCGTGACCTGTCGTACGTCGAGCGTATCGAGCTCGAAGACGCTCTGCCGCAGTCTCTTATTTACAAGCTGGTATTGCCGCCCTGGGACGTAGAGCAAGACTTGCACGAGCGCATCTTGATTCCGTCTATTTCCAATTCTCCACAACTTTTCATGGCCGCTCACCAGGGTCAGGTGACGGCCATGTTCATGGAAGATTTGGGCCGAGAAGCTCTAGACCGAAGCGGGGGTTCTCCTGAGATTGCCCACCGCATCGGCGAAGAGTTAGCAAAGACGCACCGCTCATATTCCTATCGCACAGACGAGCTGATGCAACTTGGAATCTTGCGCTGCCTTTCGCCCATCGACTATGAAACTTTTGTCTCCACTTTTGCTGAGAAACTAGCCAACTGGCAGCTAATCAGCGACGAAGAAAGAACCCTCCTGCTCAAGTTGGCCAATGTCTTAGCCAAACCTCTTGCCGGAGAGACGATATCGCTTGTTCACGGCGATCTCTATGCAGAAAACATCATCCTTCGCGGACAACGTTTGTTTATCATCGACTGGTCGTGGTTTACCGCTCTCGGTGTGCCGCTCATGGATATCGCCACTTTAACAATGGCTCATCACAAGAACGGCGGCTTCGAGCGTTACCGCAACGAGTTGATTGAGTCTTACTGCTTCGAGTCAGGCCGCCAAGAAAAAGACGTACTCGCCACCTTACCTTACGCCGAGGCGCTCAGTCGGGTGCTCTTCCTCGATTGGCTGGTGGAGCGCAAGAGTCGCGGCATTGAAGGAACCACAGTTGGTCCCGTAGACAACCTGATTAAGGCCGTCGTCAATGAGCTAATCTCACGGCTCCACCAGCTTGGTACCTAGGTTTTACTTCGAGCTAGGTTTTACTTCTAGAAAGGGCGGCGCTACTTTTTGGCAGCCAGGCGGGTAGCCAGCTCCACCAAGGTACGCACACCGTAGCCCGTGGCACCGCGCGGGTCAGGGCCCATATCACGGTCGCGGAAGGCGACACCAGCGATGTCCACATGGCACCACTTGATCTCCTCGCCGGCGAAAGCGCGGAGGAAGAAGGCCGCTGTGGTCGAGCCAGGCGCGCCACCGGAGTTCTTCAGGTCGGCCATGTCCGAGCGGTTGGAGTCCTTGAACTCTTCCCACATGGGCACAGGCAGCAGGCGCTCGTTCTGCGACGTGGCCGCCGAGAAGACCTGATTGGTGAACTCGTCGTTGTTGCCGAAGATGCAAGCACCGACGTCGCCGGTCATCATCTTGACCGCACCGGTGAGGGTGGCGAGATCGACGATGGTGGTATCGCCCTGACGCTTGGCGTATTCGATGGCGTCGGCCAAGGTGAGGCGGCCTTCGGCATCGGTGTTGTCGACTTCGACAGTGAGACCCTTCATCGTCTGCAGAACATCGCCCGGCTTGTAAGCACGGCCGTTGATCATGTTCTCGGTGGCAGCCATGACGCAGCGCACCTTGATGTTGAGCCCCAGAGCAGCGATCGCCTGAATGGCAGCCAGAGTGACGCCGCCACCGGACATGTCGCGCTTCATGTTGCGCATGCCATCGGCAGCCTTGATGTCGAGACCGCCGCTGTCGAAAGTGACCGACTTGCCGATCAGAGTGAGGGCGACAGGGTCGCTCTCGTTGCTGCCGACCGGGCTGTAGACGATGTCGATCAGACAGGGTTTCTCATCGGAGCCCTGGGCCACGGCGAGCAGGGCATGGGCGCCCATCTTCTTCAGCTGCTTGTGGTCGAACACCTTGATCGAAAGCTGTTCGTTACCCGCGGCCACCGCCTTCGCCACTGCGGCGAGCTTGGTGGGAGTGAGGGTGCCGGCCGGTTCATTGGCCAGGTCGCGAGCGAGGTTGACGGAGGCCGCCACCTGGAAGCCCGCACGAAGGCCACGGAACATCTCGTTCGCGCTTTCGATCGTGCCGACGAGGTGCAGCTTGGTGAAGCGCTTCTCTGCTTTGTGACCGCCGAGGGCAGTCTTCTGGTGATTGATGACGTAGTCGAGCATGCCGGCATAGCTGGCCAGAGACTGCGCCATGGTGTAGGTATCGGTGCCAGCGGCAGCGGCCGGGTCGAGCTGAGAGAAGCCGACTTCGGACGCACCAAGCGCCTTGGCCTTCTTCAAGGCAGCGGTGATAGCCTTGCGGAAGCTGTTGATGTTGCCCTTGCCGCGCGCGCCCAGACCGAAGAGCACCACCTTCTTGGTGGACAGGCGGTCACCAGCAAAGTGAACGAGAGTCTCGCCCACAGCACCGGTGAAACCGTCGGCCTGCGCTTGGGTGGCGATGGCGCCGGAAGTGACTTCGGCCAGCAGCTTGAGAGAGCCGTCGCTGGACGAAGCAATGCTCGCTACCTCGCCCTCGAAACAGCCGACCAACAGAACATCAGCCTGAACCGCCGCGAGAGTGCGAGTGTCAACGTGCGAGGCGATAGTGTGAACTTTGAGTTTCATATTTTTCTCCATGATTGGATTTTATTTCTGGCTCATGCCAGAGGTTAGACCGCTACTTGAAGCGGCTGGTAGTGTCCTTTCGCGCAGGGTCGTAACCCGGCGGAAGGATGATTTGCGAAACCGGTTTTGCATCGGCAACAACCTTGACGGGTTTGCTCCACAAATCTTTGTTGGGAATGGTGACCTCACCATCAGCCAGCCTGACGATAGTGGAGAGATATCCAATATCGACAACCTTGCCTTTGATTTTGTCCATGCCGATCACCTCAATGTTGTCTCCAGGCTGAAAGCGCTTGGTGACATTGAGAAATATCCCGCTGAGCAAATCACCGGCTGCGCCTTGCAGCGACAAGACGATGGCAGCCGAGAGGATACTGGCGCCGAGAAAGAGCTTGCTCAGAATGTCTGGTGCCACCACACTGGCCACCACAAAGACAACCACAAGCCAGTAGCCGAGTTGCATTGTGCGCAGCAACATGGTCTTGCCACGGGGGCTGGCACCGGCACGCTCAAGCGTACTCTGCAGAGCAGCGCGCAGTGGGCGGTAGAACAGATACGAGATGGAGAGAAAGAGCATGCCGATCAGCAAGTTGACGCCGATGGGCATGAGTTTGTCTTTGAGGCCGGCCAGGTCGGAGGTCTGGAAGCGCGTGAATATCTCACTGGCCAAACCCCCACCTTGGGAAAGCAAGCCAAGACATACGAACGCGACGAGGATAGCCACCGTGCGGAGGCTCGTCTTGAATCTGGTAAACATATAGGCTCCTGAAAGAAGGTTTCAATGGACAGGGCTTTCCATGGCTCTGTCCGCGTGACACGTGTGATTACTTGCTCATATCTTCAACACTGGAATACAGACTGATGTTGCGTACTAAGCACTAAGTCGCACAGCACACATACAGACTCTTGCAACGACCAATTACTCGAACCTACCAATGCGTGGCTCTACCTTGAAGTGGTTACTTCAAAGAATAAGTTCGCGCTGGAAGATTAGATTAAGAGTTCGGGATTTCTGTAATGAAAGAAAGAGTGAGATATGACTTCATGAGCCTATAGAAAATAGAGAGCGTAAATACAGCGTTCTTGAAAACTATGGCTAAACTCTAATAAGCTCTTGATTATTAGCGTTTAAAAGAAGGTAAAAACTGCCATTTTTGGCGGTTAGCGCAACTGACTGAGCATGTCACGAAAACAGGCCCGCAGAGCCGCGCCACCTTGACATCCGCCCTCTCAAGAAGGCTTGTTTAGCGCTTTTTATCTGCATTAGACACTTCTTTACTTCTAAACAGAGATTTTCAAGCAGTGACTAGGTTAGATTCTGCGCGTACCTTTAACTTCCTCCTCGACTTAAGAACCAATAAATACCTGACCTAGACGCACGCTCACACTTAGAAAAGCCACCCACCTGCGCAGAACCGCACAGGCTAGGCCGATCCGAGAATGTCACAGTCTGTATCTAGCTCACGGTCTTTCCCGAAATTTGCAAGGTTCGCCAGTCGAAAAGTTCAACAGCTCAAAATCTCCAGAGCAAGACGGTACAAAGCAATTCTTCCTCTCCGCAGGCAATGCTCCAAGCTCACCAAAAGAGCCCAAACGAGCAATGAATGCACACCATCAACCAGTTGTCTTTCCTCGACCAAGTCAGGCAGACAACATGTTCTCGATAGGTAAATTATGACTACTTCTCACTCTTCGGCTCCGGCTCCCCAGCCTACGTCGAAACTGGCAGAGCAAGCCGACCAGGCCCGTTCTCACCGTGAACTCGGCGTCGCCCTCGTCTGGATCAACACTGCCGCTCAGCTCGATTCGGCAGAGCAGAAGCGCGACACCTCGTCTGCAGTCAACTCTCGCCTGCTCGGTATCATTTTCGATGCCGCCACCTACAGTGAAGACCTCGCCATCAAGTGTGGCAACTTCACCAAAGTCCATGGCCAGTGGCTCACCCAGATGCGTGAAGCAACGGCAATGCTGCTGGCTCGGCTGACTTCATCGGCACCCGGCAATGTCAGCACCAGCAAAGAGATCACTGCGGCCATCGACACGGTCGCTTTCATCTCTGGGCACCTCGACACCCTCTACCGCCGCTTCGTCACCCAAAGCTACGAGGCAGTGAACCTGCCCACGCCGGTGAAAGAAATCAAGCTGTTTGTCGAGACCCTCGCGGTGATTCGCAAGGAAATTGTCGCTCTGGCACCCGAAGGCACCTGCATCGACCGCACCGTGCTGCAGCGCCTGGTCACACTCAACCACGCCACCGGCAACGCCCGCAGCCACGTGCAGTGTCGCGCTCTCAGCTTCCTCACCGAGTGGGATTCCGCTCTGTTCTACGCCGAACAAGCGCTGCGCTACGCCGGTGAACTGCCGACGGACAGCGACGGCGTATATGGCAGCGCAGCCGAACGCACGCAGTTGCAGGGCATTCTGGTCGAAGCTCAGAAAGCAGTTACTGCGCATAACGCCCACGACACCAAGCGCTACCTGGGCGAAGCCACGGCTCTGCTCACGCGCATCGGTGGCTTTCGTAACTAACGCCAAGCGTTAGAGCAGCAGTCAACACTGACAGAGAGCGGGTCTCAATCGAGACCCGCTCTTCTGTTGCTCTCTCTGTCTTCGACGGCGACATTCTTCCTCTTCTCTAACCAGGAATATTCACTACAAGAATATACGGACACACACATGGTTTACACAGCCTTGTTAGCACTGACGGTGATAGCCGCACTGCTGACGATCTCCAAGACCTACATGGCTTCTCTACGCAGACACCATAGAGACGAAATCGCCAAGGTGACAACCTGCGGCTATGTAGCCCCACCTGCCGGACCGGTCGCCACAGCACGTTTGCTGAAAGTGGCTCGGGCTCTCACCAACATCCAGGTAGGTGCTATCAAATTTGTTGGCCGAGAGAACCTCGATAACCTAATCGGTCCCCGCATCATTACGGCTAATCACCCTCACTGGGCTGATGCCGTCATAATGCCCCAGCTCATTCTGGGCCCTGCGCGTTACATGGCCACTGACCGTGTGATGACAGCTTTTGGGGGACTGCTTGGAGTTTGGCTCTCACGTGGTGGCATTTTCACTGCCACTGACAAAATCAGAGATGGTGGCGAACGCACACGCGCAGCTGCTATTGAAATGGTGGTCAACAACGACACTCTGGTAGTTCTGCCGGAAGGTCTGACCAACTTTTCACCAACGATGGGCCCGTTTAAAAACGGCGTTGCCATCATCGCCCGCAGCGCTGCAGAGCGTTTGGGCAAAGACGTCTACGTAGTGCCCAACTACATTCGCTATGGCCGTTACCCCGGACCTTGGCTGTCGAAATTCGATCGCGCTGTGCAATTTGGCTTGGTTCTTTTGGCTTTCCCCTTGTTCAGGAGAAAGGCTGTAGTAGTGACCGGCAAGCCGATCAGTACCACCGAGCTTTTCACCAAAGCAGACGGAAGCAGACGAACTGACGACGAAGCTTCAGCCTTTCTGCGCGAACGTATCGCCGCACTGGACACAGTTTCAGTGAGCGAAGCTTTTCGCAGGAAATAGCTGAACGTCTAAGCAGGCATCAGAAAGTCGAAAACGAAACAGCCAAATTCTTTTAGTTGTGCTTGCAGAGAGGAGGCGAACAGTGCATTTCAGACAATGGTCTGGATGCTACTGTTCACCTCCTCTTTTTTTATCCAAATTATAGCCGACCGGTCTACTATTAACTTGGCGACCTTATAGATTTAGAGCAGAAAGACATGTTGATTTCGACGTGCACCGAAGCGCAAGCAGTGGCTTTGATTGATAGCACCGGCCTGATGATTGAGAGGCTTTGGCAAGAGCCTGTATATAATAGCAATGGGCGCAATACAATCGAAAATGTTTAGGTAAAACATGCCTAAAACTGGCTCTGATGCTTATAAACTTCGACGCTTTGAGCATAAAGCGTTGCCATATCACAGGGAATTGGTCTTTAAATCACTGGAGCCAAAATTTCAGCATTTTCTCCTTGATCAATCAATTCTTGATCAAGATGAACTACCGGCTTTGGGTTTATTTGAAAGTGAAGAAACTTGGCTAATGGCAACGACCCGTCGGGTCGTTTGGTCAAGACCCGGTTTTAAGAAGGAGCTTTCCTATAACCACATAAAGAGTGACGGGATGACCGAGATGGACAAACTATTCAATGAGGAAAATCTAAATCACGAGGAAAAGGCTAAAGAAATCGCGCGGATAAAAGGTGGGTCTCCCTGGTTTTTTTGGGAAGACGAAAACGGGACTCGACACGAAGCCTTACTACCTCCAGGCGGTCAGCTTTTTGCCATTTGGAACCTGGTGCGACACTTGATGAAGCTAGATAGTTTGTATCCCATCAAAGATCAAGCTTAACAAACAATTGGACCACCGCAACCGCCGTGATGGGCCGCCCATATTTCCTCCAAAACAGCGCCATCTTCAAATGTTTTGATGCCGTGCTCAGTGTTCTTGTAAAAATATCTGTCGTGTTCCGGGCATTTTAACCATGCTCTGGCAATGTCGTAAGGGTCAGCATACTCATTCTTTGCCGTGAGAGTAGGTTGGTTGGTCGATACTAAGAAAGCATCAATTTCTGTTAATGGCTGCCCATCTGCTTTCGCTGGCCAAGCAATCTGCAACATTCCGGAATTGTCTAGCAATGGCAATTCGTCATGGGCATGTCTAATTTTGAAATGACCTCCGTTATCTTTGGCTACCTGAGCCCATTGCGTCAGAATTCCATCGGGACAAACTACGCCGTCTCTAATCTTTAGACCAACACAGCCCCACGACGCCGAAACTGAATTACCACTCGCGCTTTGTGATTCAGCGCGCCACAGCTGCACTGCTTCTTCTATCAAACCATCGAAGTCATTAATTGGTTTGATACACGGAACGATCTTGGTGCGCCCTAGCGCTGCATTCATCGACAGCACCATTGTATAAGTGTCGCCACGCAAGCTGGATTTTCTTCCATAACGAATTGGTGCGGCAACATCTATTGCTTCATTGATGAAAAGGCGGTCTTCTCTCCAATTCTTACGGATATCGGCTTTGCCGTCATCCCAAAGCAAAGAGCCGATTATCAATATTCCTATTTTCAGACATTACTCCTTGTGAGTATTGGAAGCGCCTCGTCAAATTGTCCAACCGCGAGTTTCATAATAGAAGAGTATAAGGAAAACCTCACGGCTCAATGATGTGACACTTTAGTCGAAGGTCAAGCACAGCTAAGCCAAAAACCATAGCCAAGCTGATAGTCTATCCTTCAGTCTAAATGACTGTATGCCAAGGTATTCAAGCAAATGGAAGCCAGTTCCACCGCCCAGCCAATCAAACAGGCCCAAGAGAGAAAGCCAGCGCTGCCTGCGGCCGTTTTTATTCTGGTAATTGGATTGCTGCTTTACCTTCCAGCTCTCGGTAGTTATGGCCCACTGGACCCGACCGACAGCTTTTTCATCGAATCAGGCCGCGAACTATTTGAGACCAATCAATACTTGCTGCCCTTACAAAACTACAAGCCCTGGCTAGACAAGCCCATTCTATACTTTTGGTCGGTGGCCGGCACTTACCATCTACTGGGTGTAAATCCCTTCGCTGGAAGACTTGTGAGCGCCCTAAGCGGCGTCCTACTGGGGCTAGTCACCTATTTCTTTTCGCTGCCTTACATTGGCCGCAAACAATCAATAGTGGCAGCCTTAGTTTTCATGGCTCTTCCCTTAGCAAGTGCAGTTGGCCACGTCTCGCTGACCGACATGCCCCTATCAATGCTCATGGCCACTGCACTTTTTGCACTTTTTCATTTTGAAAAATCAAAGAATTTGTCGGCCTGTCTTATTGCCTACTTCGCGCTAGCACTGGCTTTCCTGTGCAAAGGGCCGATCGCCGTAATTATTGTCGGCGCAATCTTTGGGCTCTACTTATTGCTTACAAATAAGCCATCAGCAATTTTACGGAAGACTCTGGATTGCCGTCCCTTTCTAGGTTTGGCATTGATCGCAGTAGTCAATTTGCCCTGGTACACCATGGCTACCATTGGCACCAATGGCGCCTTTTTTCGCGACTTCTTCATCACTCAAAACTTTGGCAGAATGGTTGGCACAGTCAATCACCAACAGCCTTTCTGGTTCTATATACCAGTGGCTTTAGGAGGATTATTCCCCTGGAGCTTAGTGGCTATACTGGCTGCTGTTGCGGCCTTTAGCAAACTAACCGAGAATAAGGCTAACCTTGTTAGTCTAATCAAAAATCGCAAGCAACTAAACGACCGCACAGCCTATCTATTTTTCATGACCATCTGGGCAGTCTTTGTACTAGTACTTTTTAGTGCTATTAAAACCAAACTTCCCACCTATATTTTGCCAGGCTTACCGCCCATAGCGGTTCTTGTGGCGACGCTCTTGGCCTTCTTTGAGAACAAAGACCAAGACAAAGATAAAGAAGGTAGAGAAAAGACTAGCAAGGTCTTGATCAGCAGTGCGGCAATTATTTGCGCCACTACAATTGGTGCATTTATAGCCGGCAATTCCGGTCACGGTTGGGTAAAACTGTTTCTGACTGATGCTCGACCAGTCTTAATCGGAGCATTTATCGCCTCGCTCTGCTATTTAGTCTTAGCTATGCGCAATCAGCGCCAGCAAGCGCTAGCGGTTCTAACCGGGCTCACCGTTGGCTTGACAGCACTGCTTGTACCTATGGCCAATATCGCCTTCTATAACGAGCGTCAGAAGCCCTTCGAAGAGCTTATACAACGCATTCAAGGCGCCCACGCCGACATCGCTACGGTAGTTGTGGAAGCGCCATCGCTTTCCTATTTTTTACATCGCCGAGTAGAAGCGCTGCGCGATCCAAGCGAAGCGAAGAAGTATTTAGAGGGTGGCACAAAACCCCATTGGCTGCTTGTTCCTCGCGAGGTAATGGAGAGCCTGAAGTGGTTCAGCAGCGAACCTAAGCTGATTGCCAAGACAAAAAATGGCAAGTGGAGCCTTTATAGCCTGGAGTAATTTCACCTTTCACTTTTCAAAGAAAAGATTTTTCAGCGATTTGTTTTCGCTGGGGGTACAATCAAATAGTTAAGGTAGGGGCTTAAGTGAAAATATCGCTTAGACAAAAAAACCTATATCTATTAATTTTGGCCTTTGTTCTCACGGTCATTGCACCTTTGCGCGCCTTGGCTCTGCCAGCTAGCGAAGTTATGCCTGCCGCTGTTGCTGCTGCCACATGCAGCATGCCGGCAAACGGGATTTCAGCCAGCGAGACTTCTGCTAGCAATACTATGGATTGCTGCAAAGTAGAAAAACAATGCTGCTGCTCGCCTGCACCAGTTGAGCCTGGCAATCTAGAAAGCAGCGTTCAGTCTAACCAAAATGCCAAATTTATCCCAATCAAAGGCACTGCTAGACCAGTTATTACCGATTGGCTAACTAGTAGCCCTAAGTTGCAAGGCTTGGGCCAGCCAGCTTTTTCCAAACAAGCTCTAGCAAGCCAACGGCCACTGTACATTCTCAAACGATCACTTCTGATTTAAAAAGCACAGGCCGTTTCATCTAAAAACGGCCTCTAGAAACATTATCTAGTCTGCTTTTACATATTAAAAATCAAGGATGATTGTCATGAAAAAACTATTTATGATGCTATTTGCTGCTGCCTTCCTTTTCGCCCTGGCACCACTGATGATGTCACCAGCTCTTGCTGGCGACAAAGCTGCCAAAGCCAGTGCCAAAGACTGCTGTGCCACAAAAATGGACTGCAGTAAGTGTCAAAAAGAATGCGAAAAAACCCTGTCTTACTTCAAGAAAAAGGGCGGCAAATACACTGAAGCAAAGAACATCCAGATACTCGAAGACTGCATATCATCATGCAAAGCATCGGCTGAGTTTCAATCACGCAAATCAGCCAACAGCTCAAAGATCATGGCCTTTTGCAGTGAAATTTGTAAGCAATGCGCCCAAATGTGCAAAGACATGAACGATCCCAAATTGGCTGATTGCATCAAGTCTTGCCTAGAGTGCGCGACTTGCTGCGAAAAGGGCGACAAAGGCTAAATCGATAAAAGTAATAGCTAAGCGAGCTATTCAAGCCGTTTGTGGCATCTAATTAAATGCGAAAGGGCCCCGTTTGGGGCCCTTTCAATTATTCTATAAACGCTTCTAGTTAACGCCCTCTACAGAAGGAGTTTCAGCAGGGCTAACACGATCGACTCTCTCTAGCTTAAACAACTTCAACTGAGTTTCGAAAGCACTAGGCTGAACCATGATGTCGCCAGAAAACGGGTCGTCATAACAAGCTAGCAAGAAGATATTCAAGCAAATAACCAAACTAACGATTCCCACCATCACTATCTGTACATAAATATTGTGGGCACTAAAGAAGTAGCAGAACAATATTGTTGCCACACCACCAACTGCCAAAATGCACCACAAAATTGGCGACATGCCATTATGCATGGCGTCGACTCGCAAACGCCGGCAATCGCCAAGACTGGCCATAGTTGGCAACATTGCTGCCTGAGCGTTAGTCTGACGCGCAGTCACCGGTTCATAGGTGGTGCACTCTTTCCACAAAGCGCGATAAGTATTCCAAGTATCGGCACTAGTTTTCTTCTTAGCCAAAAGGGGCCAAGCCTTGATCACTTCTTCGGCATAATCGAGACAGAGACCCTGAACCTTTTTACGATTATCATCGGGAAGGCCATCGGCCATTCGATAAATATTGCCTAAAGATGAAGCCTCTTGCTCAACTGTTTGCCGTGCTAGCGAAAATCTTTGCATGGCATCTGCCACCATAAATCCAAGCAAAACAGCAAATAGCATCCCGACAAACTGCGAATATGGATCAGCAATTTCGTGCTGCATTTTAAGATCTTCGTTAATTTCAAATTTGCGAAAAATCAGCAGTCCAGCAATAGAAATAAGCACTGTCAAAGCAGTCAGTGCAAGACTCAAACCTAAGGTCACAGACATTCTTCCCCCATTCTGACGACACAAAGCAAACAAAGCTGCTAGCGACGTCAAGACAATAGCAGATCAGTTAGACGATACAGAGTCGTCGCTTTTCGAAAAGGCGTCTGCTGGCATAGGGTCCACCGGTATAGAATCCTCACTGTCGGATTCTATACCGGGTGAAGCTGCCGATGAAGGCTTATTGGCGGCAGTCTTCAGCTCAAACTGCTCTTGTTCGCGGTCAAGCCAGTTGTCAATCGCCTTTCCGACCTCTGGGTCGATATTCTTGCACTCTAGAAGCATGTGGCCCTTCCCGGGAAAGACCATTAGTGAAGTTTGCTTGGAACCCATTTGCGGCACCATTAATTCGAGGGTATCGGTTTTTTGAATACGATCTTTCTCACCAGCAATCAATAAAATCGGCATCGATTCAGGAATATTGGCGATTTCTTTGACAGAGTTCTTATTGGTCACCGCCGCTTTGATCAGATTGGTAATACTCATCTCTTTTGAAGTCTCAGTATTGTTCATAAGTTCTAAAGCGACATTCTTGTCTTCTGAAAGAATTGGCTGCATGTAGGGCTTGATATCTATATTGTTGTCAGGATTATGAATACCTTGAAAGAATGTCTTCACCCAAAGCGGGCGGGGATGGACGCGAGTTCTGAAGACCGCACCGGAAGCAATAAAGCCATCCATTAAACTTGGCTCTGTGGACGCTTCCCAAATGGCCATATTGGCGCCAAAGCTCTCACCGACGCAGAAAATGGGCTTGTCAGGGTACTTTTTACGCAAAATTTTGAGAATGCTGGTCAAATCCTCTTTACTCTGGCCGAAGTGCACTCCGCTATCACCGGCAAAGCCGTGGTTTTCAGAGCGCCAATCGCCAAAACCACGCATATCATTGGCGTAGACGATGTAGCCTTTTTCGGTGAAGTGGGTGGCCAAATTGCCAAACATTTTGCCACTAAAAATTAGACCTTGCAAAGCGACGATCACGCCCTTGACAGGCAAGTCTGGGTTATTCCAGGAATGCACCGGAATCATCAGCCGCTGGCCAACATCGCACTGATTGGTATAAACAGAACCGGCTAACGAAGGGCACGCCAAACCTAAAGACAGACTGAAAGACAGGCTGAAAGGCAATACTGGCAGCATCGCTGCTGCAAAAAATCTTCTCTTGCCGTAACCTGGCTTCACTCTTGACTATACCTTGATCAAATTTTCGATTCTTTTTGCGCGGTCTTAGATGCCCGAACCAAAGGCACTACAGGCAAGAAGAGATTAAGTACAACAGCCAAAGCAACGGTGACAACATACAAAACCAGAGCTTCAACAACGGCCTGCTGTAAAGTTCCCTGTCTTACCAGACTAAGCATAACAGCACTCATTAAACCCGTACCAATAGTTCCGCCAAGAGATCGAAAAAATTGTGTCATAGAGGTGGCTACTCCCATACTTTCAGGAGGAGCAACATTCTGTATCAAGATTGTATGCACAGGTAAAAGCAGCCCCAGACCAATTCCACCTATGGCAGCATCGAGTAGCAGGTCAAAAACCTTAATTGGCCCAACTTGCACATGCCAAGCAAGCAATGCGCTTCCGGCCCCAAGCAAAAGCAGTGAAACCAGGCAAAGAAGCTTGTAACGCTTGGTTTTAGCGACAATTAAACCACCGCCAATACTGGCCAGCGCCACCACTACCATTAGAGGAGTAAGTATTAGACCAGAATCAATCCCCGACATTTGCACCATTTGCTGCAAAATCATTGCCAATAAGAGCATCGAGCCAAACAGGCCAATGCCTGTAACAAAAACCGTCACTAGAGATATGGCGATCAACCTATCTTTGAATAGAGAAAGTGGAATCAAGGGCTCTGGCGCTTTAGACTCACGCCAAAGAAAGGCCAGAAACATAGCAAGAGAGCCGACTAGTTCAAGGGTCGGAATAGGACCAATAGTGCCAATCTTGCCGATCTCAGAGGCAGCTAAAATCATGGGCGTAATAAAGAGCACAAAGAAGAGAATACCGACATAGTCAATAACGGCCTTGGCTCGTGGCCTGAGCGACAGAGGGAAGGAGACCTTGAACAAAAGACAACCAAGCAAGCTCAGGGGAATATTCAAATAAAAAATTACCCGCCAACTGTTTCTGTCGGTGAGCCAACCGCCTAAAGCGGGGCCAACTAAAGCTGCAACAATAAATGCTGCAGCAAGAAAGCCTTGATACTTACCCCGTTCCGCCACGGGAAAGAGATCACCAATTGAAATGAAACAAAGGCCAATCATGGCACCACCAGCGATGCCTTGAAGGGCGCGTGCCAATATCAGTTGGTCGATGGCATCTAGACCTAAAAGCGGATCTATCAGACCAGCACTACCACAAAGGGCTGATGCCAGGCCAAAGAAGAATGTGGCAACTAGCAGAACAGACTTGGCACCATAAATATCGGCCAACTTACCAGAGACAGGAGTAGCTATAGTCGAAGAAAGCAGATAAGCAGTAATAATCCAGGCCGACTTATCAAAGCCAAGCAGATCCTGAGCCATCTTCGGAATAGCAACATTGAGTACAGTTTGATCTAAGGCTGAGAGAAAGATAGCAATTTGCAAACCAACTAAAATTGCCAGATTGTTCTTAGTTAACAACTGAGATAGAACCTTAAATAGCTGACGTGCATGCCTTGCATTTCGTAGCAGCAGCTAAGACAGACTCTAGGCACTGTGGGCACTGCTTAGTTTCTGGCGCTGGCGGTTCTTTCGGCATGAGCATCTTAGTAATCATATAAACCACAAAAGCGATTATGACAAAGTCTATTAACGAACCGATAATATGACCGTATTTCAGAGCGTTAATTGTAATTTTGCCTGCAGCATCGGGAGCCGATTGAGACAAAACAATTTGAGCATCGCGCCAATCACCAGCTGGCATAATCAAGCCAACAACTGGCATAAGAAGGTCATCAACGATGGCAGTCACCACTTTTTGAGTAGCAGCACCGATAATCACACCAATAGCCAAAGCCAAGGCATTGGTTTTGGTGAGAAAAGCCACGAAATCTTTGACCATTTTTACTCCGGCATTGTTACTAGTAATAATATTATGATTAGTAGGTATCAATGCTAGCACGGCCGAACAAGAATCTAGGCACAAGAATCTAGGTAGAAAGATCAACTATCTAAGAAGCAATGCCTGCTTCAAGAAAAACTCCAGCAATAGGCATCAGCAGTCAGCGCCAGCGAAGTCAATCCGGTTGCGAAGCACCAAAGGCAATGCGCGCTGGGTTATTAGATTCGCTATTGTATGGATTGTTATTAACAGTGCGTCGCACCATTTGCTGAAACTGTCGCACCAACGCCTCTTCACTAAAGCGCTTGTTCACATCATCTTTTAACTGCCGAACGTGGCCGGCAACCGCTGTAGCATTTTCCTTGAACCAGGCCAAGCGCTTCGTCAAATTTCCCTCTTCGCTCAAATCTGTCATCCAAAAGTCATCAGCAATGACAAACTGAGCGCCATCATGAGGATGAGTAATCACTGGCAGCCCACAAAGCGCCGCTTCAAGCAAAACATTACCAAAAGATTCGCGCAAACTGGGAAGAACAAATATGTCTGATGCCTGCAATATGGAGGCAACCTTCTCGGGCTCTACCGTAAGCCACTGCACCCGATCGCCGAGCAGTTCTTGGCCTTGCTCTTGCAGTTCACTGCTATCGACTTCAGCAGCACCACACAGCAAAAGTTTGATATTAGAATCAGGCAGACGCGCCACTTCGTTCAGTAAATAGTCAATGCGCTTATGATATTTATTCCAAGCAGCGACGCAAACAATTACATAGTCGCTATCTTTTAGACCAAGCGACTGACGAACTTGGGCTCTCTCATCGGCATGAACAGCAGACGGAGCTGGCACACAATTACCTAGTATTTCCATCTTCGCTGCCGGGATGCCGTATTCAATTGCTTCGTCAAAGGCCTTATGCTGGAGTTGCTGAATCAAGTCGAAACACTCATAGGTCTTTGGCTGGAACATACCACCATTGGCCAAGATTATTTTGAACTTGAGGTTAAAGGCGACCCGAGAAGCCAATAACATATGGGCCAGGGGCACATCCTTTACCCAAATAGCATCAGGCTTCCAGCTAATCAGCTCGAAATTCAATGCCGACCAGAAACTTACTTGCTCAACCCCATAGGTAAATTCCCAGCGGTGTTGCTCTGACATAAAAGGAATGTATTGAATAGGCTTTGTCCAAAGACTCGCCCGGGGAAAATTCCAAAGGGCCTTGGCACCGGGATAATCGCCACCGCTAAACAAGCGCACATCAAGATTAGAATGGCGTTTCAAGGCTTCAAACCAACGAGCCGTAGAAATTTCAAAGCCACGATTAATGTGGCCTAGACCGGTGCTGATCAGGGCTAACTTTAAAGGCGTCTGATTCTGAGACTGACTACTGGATGACAATTCTTCTCGTTCCATATTAGGTGCCACTCATTGTTTCAATAGAACCAGCAGAGTCACACGAGTTTACGGTTTGACATTCGCCTTCGGGTTTAATCACTTCCCGCTTAGCTGCTTCTCGACTACTCACTAGTCTAGATTCAAAATATTGGCGCGCTTCGGCTTTGGGGTTGAGATGGCTCACCTTAATTTGAGCGTCGCCGACACCAATACTGGTCAGATATTTGCGGAAGTTCTCGTAAGAACCTGATGAAAGCAAACGAACTTCGACACTGTCTAGCCTATGAGAGTCGCGTTTAGTTTTGTATTCGACATTTTCAATTGCCAGTTCAGAATCTACTGCACGGGCCAATTCATACAATTTTTGCTGTGCTTCCCCAGAGTCAGGGCAGTCAAATTCATGACCAAGGTCAGGCTCAACCCAAACCTCATAGTGCGGCTCCGGTCTAAATTGGGGTACTACGGTAAAGAATCTCAAATTACGACCTACGCTCTTAGCCGCTCTGACGACGGAGGCTGTCACCTGTAGTTCCGTAATTTTTTCACCAGTAAAGGAAGAAATGTTTCCACCCTTATATTGAAACTCGAGCATTGGCGTGCGGTTATAGAATCCGGTGACAACCACCACATCGTTGATGTTATAGCGGTATAGACCACCAGAAGTGCTAAATAAAATGTAGTAGTTCTGCCCGACTTCTAACTGATCGGCTAACAATACAGTGGGATTTTCGCTAGCCATTTCAGCTTCTGGAACAAATTCAAAGAAGTGTGACTGCACAGCCAGCATCTGCTTGCCCGGCGCCATGAACACTGTTCCGCGCCCTTCACTAGCACCATAGGTAATATCACAAACAGGAATATTGCCGAACTGCTCAGGGAAGTCAGCGAGATAGAAGGCTGCGGCCGCCTTGGTCCAACAAGTAACAAGCTCGAGTGTAGGCCAAATCTTATGCGCGACAAACTGACCTTCGTTGAGCAGACTATTTAAGAAAGCGGCCCGCTCTGGGTCAGCAGACAAGAACTTACGAACAGCAGCAAAAGCCTCTGGCGGCAAAGCTCCAGGCGGAGAAATCGTTCCTTTGCGCACATCTTCAATCAGGGAGGGAGCGTAGTGCTTGAGCCTTCTAAGCAGCAGGCTGATGGTGCTGGGGTTCAGTGTGTAGAAGCAAGAAATCGGCAATACAAGAGCAAGACGCAACAGGGTGTAATAGCGAATCTCATAATCGCGTATCAAAAATACTTGATAAGGAATGGGCGAAATATATTTCTTCACCCAGTAAGGCTCTTTTTGGAAAAGCTGACCAGATATAGCGCCATAGGGTATACCTGCCGCAGTATGACCTTCAATCGCCGGTGAAACCACTGAAAGAGCGACGCCGTGCTCTACCTGAGGAAATGCTTTATAGATGTTGTAGCCAGAAGCAATCGATGCCAATCGAAACTCTTCCATATATCCAGGAGTGATCGGAATATATTTAGGCTGGGCTGTAGTTCCACTGGTTGTAGCAAACATCAAAGGATTCTCACTAGTGAGAACGCCCTTTTCACCAGCAGTAACCTTTTCTATATACGGCCGAAAGGCTTCGTAGTCTCTAATCGGCAAAGCCCGTTGATAATCGGCTACAGACTTAATAGACGAAAAATTATGTTGACGCCCGAATTGGGTCTCGGCGTTCTTAGCCAATAATTTAAAAAGTTTTGCTTGTTGTGTTTCACGAGGAGCCTCACTTGCAGCGTTGAGCGCACGAATCTTTCCTTGGGCAAACAAAACAAAAGCTCGGTACATCGCGCGCCGAATCATAAAGAGCAACGCCTCCAGGGCACCTGAATGAACAAGTCTGTGTGAACAAGACCGAGAGAACGAGAAAGAATCAACAAGAAACTAGCTTAGGCATTATACTCTGTAGCTTGGCGACGATTTTTCGACCAACAACCAAAGATCAATCCAATAAAACATATATTGGCTAGCTCTTTTGTTGGTAATGCGAGTATACAAATGCTTGTCACGGCCTTCTTACTGACCATAACGGCGCTGACCTGCGCCCTGCAGGCTATGGCGTTTAGCCGATTGCTTCGCTATGTCAATAAAGAGATGAACCGCCCACGCTCTCCATATCACCCTTTTGCCTCAGTCATTTTGCCATGCAAAGGCCTAGATCCGGGTTTCAAAGGCAATGTAGAGAAGCTACTGAGCCAAGATTACCCAAATTTTGAAGTGATTTTCGCAGTGGCAAGCACTGAAGACCCGGCTTATCAAACCCTAGTGGAACTCTCAAATTCAGCCAAAATACCTACAAAGATAGTGGTAGCAGGCATTAACCAGAGTCGCGCTCAGAAAATTAATAATCAACTAAAAGCCCTTACGGAACTTTCACCCCAGAGCCAGGTCTTGGTTTTTGTCGATTCAGATGTGATTGCCAGAGAAGACTTCTTGCGCCATCTTGTCGAACCATTACAGGAGAACGGAGTGGGAGTGACAACGGGCTATCGTTTCTACATCGCCTCCATCTCCAATTGGCCATCCCAGCTTCGCTCTCTATGGAATCGCGTCACAGCCTGGGAGATGGCGCATCCCGATTACGCCTTCGCCTGGGGCGGAGCCATGGCAACAAAGCGCAATATATTCGAGCAAGCAAAGGTAGTTGAGGCCTGGGACCGCGCAGCCGATGACGATTTGTCTTTGACCACCGCCATCAAAGCCATTGGCCAGTCAGTGCACTTCGTGCCGCAATGCCTTGTAGCAAGCGACGGAGACGCCTCTATTGCTGAAATTCTTGAATGGACCAATCGCCAACTGATTCTTACCAAGGTTTACTACCCCAAACTCTGGGGCCGAGCCATAGCAAGAGCGACGGTCATGGCTCTTTGGCTCATAGCCATGCTGGGTGCGGCTATCGGTTACGGCGTGTGGGGAGATCAATCAATGGCAATGGCCCTGGTTGCTGGTCTCACCATTTTTCCCTTAGAATTATTCTTCCTGATTAAGGCAAGAGGCCTATGGAAGCGCGTTTTAACCGACAACCATCAGTATATTGAAGAATCTTTTCTCACTTCTTGCGCCGCAATACCTTTAGCTCATCTGGTTTTACCGTGGATGACACTCTATTCAGTTTTAACCAACCGAATTCAATGGCGAGGGGTCACCTACGAGCTTGTAAGCCCGACCGAAACTTCAATAATCTCATCTTAATGTAGCGTTGAAGCGCATTACTGGCGGAACTGACAGTTATTTAAAACCTTTCAAGTGGAAAATCAGGTAAGAGGTCATATACTTTTGATATCAAAGACAATATTTCCCAGCGAGAGCACATGCTTTTCTGGCATCACGCGTAAACTCTTATCAAGTATGCGAGACAAAAGTTCTGGCTCTATGAGAACAAACTAACTGTGCCGGCACTTTCAATCATGGCTATTTCCCCCGCCGCTCCTCGCGAAGCTTTCCGAGAGCCTGCGCTCGCTCTTGCCGCCGCCAGAGCCGGTGCTGTTGGCATTCTAGACCTGGAATACATCTCAGCCGAGGCCTGGGTTGAGGCTTACGAGAAGCTGGCAAAACACGCCAACAATGGCCAAATCGGCATCCGCTGCCGTTCTGGACAAGTAGGCGACCTGAGCCTATTGACAGCTTACAACCAAAAAGATTCCGCCCAGCCCGTTCTAATACTGACGGCTTCGGCCGGACGCTTTGAGCAAGCTCGGTTGAAAGGCGACATCGCCGCAGGCAAGCTAGCTGGCTTCATCACCGTAGTTGAAGCAATAGACCTGAAAGAAGCTCTGCTCGCTCAAGAGTGCGGCGCTGAAGCAGTAATTGCCAAGGGTCACGAGGGAGCCGGTCGCGTTGGCGACGGCACAACTTTTGTTTTAGTTCAACAATTTGTCGCCAGCCTTACACTGCCGGTTTGGGCCCAAGGTGGAATCGGTCTATATACGGCCGCCGCCGTTGTGGCAGCAGGTGCCAGCGGCATAGTGCTAGACGCTCAGCTCTATCTTTGTCGCGATTCATTGATTTCACCGCAAGCCCGCCAGCGTCTAGAAAAATTTGATGGTAGCGAAACTACAGTCTTAAGCGGTCCAGATGGCTTGTTCAGGCTATTTGCCGAAAATGGTTCGCCCCGTCTTGCCCAGCTCAATACGGCCCTACTCAGTCAGAATAGCTACGCTCTGGTCCATGCCTTACAAGCCAACGTCAAGGCACCGGCTCATATTGAAGAAGACGATCAGCTCTGGGTTATTGGGCAAGATGCCTGCTTCGCCGGTAATTTTGCCAGAGTGGGCGGCACCGTCGCCGGCGCAATCGACGCCATCAGACAGCAAATCAGCCTACAAGTTGCCATAGCAAGCAAGTCTTCGGCACTGGCAGAAAATTCAGACTTAGCAAAATCCCACGGCACTCGCTATCCAATTGTTCAGGGCGCCATGACCAGGGTGAGCGACAACAGTGATTTTGCCTACGAAGTAGCTAAAGCAGGCGGCCTACCGTTCTTAGCACTTTCTCTTATGCGCGCCGCCGACATCGAGCAGCTGCTCCAAGAAACCACAGAAAAACTGGGGACAATGCCATGGGGTGTTGGTCTACTCGGTTTCGTCCCTCCTGCCTTGCGTCAAGAGCAGATGGCAGTTGTCGATAAATTCAAGCCTCCCTATGCACTAATTGCTGGTGGTAGGCCTGATCAAGCTAAGGCTATGGAAGAAGCCGGCACAAAAACTTACTTGCACGTGCCCTCACCTCTTCTCCTCAAGTCATTCATTGAAATGGGTTCGCGCCGATTTATTTTTGAAGGCAAAGAGTGCGGTGGTCACGTTGGCCCACGCTCAAGCTTTGTACTTTGGCAGTCAATGATCGAAGTAATGCTCGATGCCATTGGCCCACGCGATAACGCCTCGGCCTTCCATGTACTATTTGCCGGAGGCATTCATGACGGCCTCTCTGCCGCCATGGTAGCCACACTCACTGCACCCCTAAGTGCCCGCGGCATCAAAGTTGGATTTTTAGTAGGAACAGCTTACCTCTTCACAGAGGAAGCAGTGAGCAGCGGTGCCATAGTCAACAAGTTCCAGCAAGCAGCCATTCAATGTGATCAAACGGTATTGCTTGAAACCGGTCCGGGACACTCAATCCGTTGTATCGATTCTCCTTACAAAGAAATTTTTGACAAGCGCCGCATCGAACTGCAAGGCCAGAACAAAAGTCGCGATGAGATTCGCGAAGAGCTAGAGTTGATGAACTTAGGTCGCTTGCGCATAGCGAGCAAAGGCCTGAGCCGAGGAAAGTCTAGCGAACTTGCCACCATTCCTGATGACCAGCAATGGCAGGAAGGCATGTATATGATCGGCCAAGTAGCAGCTTTGCATAATAAGGTGCTGACAGTTGCCGAGTTGCACCACAACATTTCAGCAGACGGACATAACTTGTTAGCTCAACGAGCGCAAAAAGAAATAGCAGATCAGATACTCGATTATTCTAATCTGAACAAGCACAATCAAGAAGCTATCGCTATTGTCGGCATGTCGTGCCAATTCCCCCAAAGCAACGACGTCGAAACCTACTGGACTAATATCCTCAATAAAGTCGACTCAATTACCGAAATTCCCAAATCACATTTCGACTGGCAAAACTACTTTGATGCCAATCCTCTCGCCCGCGACAAGATCATTTCGAAGTGGGGCGGATTCCTTAGTGATGTGGTGTTCGATCCAGCACCTTATGGCATTCCACCAAGCAGCCTCGATTCAATCGATCCGATGCAAGTGCTTATTCTTGAAGCCGCACGCAGCGCCTTGCTTGATGCTGGCTACAACGAGCGCAAATTCCCCCGCGACAAAACTTCGGTTATTCTCGCCAACGCAGGCCACGGGCCAATTACAGCCTTGTATTCTCTGCGCTCAATGTTAGGTTGGAAGTTAGATGGCTTAGACGAAGAAACTACTGATCAAATCAAATCAGTTTTGCCAGAATGGACTGAAGACTCATTTGCTGGCTATCTTGGAAACGTTGCTGCTGGCCGCGTCGCCAATCGCTTTGACTTAAAAGGAATCAACTTCTCTATAGACGCTGCCTGTGCCAGTTCACTTGCCGCATTATATGTAGGGGTGAGCGATCTGCGGTCGCACGCCAGTGATGTTGTTTTACTGGGAGCTACCGATACCCACAACCAGCCTGGAGACTACCTGAGCTTCAGCAAAACCCATGCTCTTTCACCGAGCGGCCGCTGCAAAACATTTGACGCCAAAGCAGATGGTATCGCCATCAGCGAAGGCATTGCCATTCTTGTACTGAAGCGTCTCAGTGACGCCGAGCGAGATGGCGACCGCATTTATGCAGTAATTAAAGGCATTGCCGGCTCAAGCGATGGTCGCGATCTAAGCTTAACGGCCCCACGCCCAGCGGGACAAATGCTTGCTCTAGATAGAGCCTACGCCGATGCGGGCATTTCACCAGCCACTGTGCAAATAGTTGAAGCCCACGGCACAGGCACCGTAGCTGGTGACAAAGCTGAAGTAGAAGCCTTAACTAATGTCTTTAGAAGTTCTGGCGCTGCCATAGAAAGTTGCGCTATTGGTTCAGTCAAAACCAACATCGGCCACAGCAAAGCGGCCGCTGGCCTAGCCTCGATCATCAAAATTGCCAAAGCACTGCATCACAAAGTGCTACCACCAACCATTAATGTCTCGGATCCAAGCCCAGCTTGCAAGTTCTCTGAAGGTCCGTTCTACGTCAACACAGAGTGCCGCCCCTGGATAAAATCCCAAGGTAGTAAATCTCAAGGCGACAGCTCTGAAGTGGAAACGCCACGACGCGGAGGCGTCAGTGCCTTTGGTTTTGGTGGCACTAACTTCCACGCAGTTCTCGAAGAATATGTACCACCATGCGCCGCAGAAACGGCTCCGGTGGTGGAAGCTTGGCCAGCAGAACTATTTGTCTGGAAAGCCAATACAACAGAAGAACTACTCAAGGCCGTTGCTCTGACTGAATCTTTAGTCAAGAAAATGCGCCTCGACTACGCCATTGAAAGCAACGATACCAGTCAAAAACGTCGCCGACTGTTCGAACTAGCAAGCAATTTAAATCAAAAGAACAACCTCAAACGCAGTAGCAAAACTAGCTCCCAAACTAGTGACAAAACCGCGAGTTCATCAGCTAGCCTGGCAATCGTTGCTTCTAACATTGATGATCTCGAGCAGAAAATTGCTCAAGTAAGAGATAAGCTCTCAGCGGCTCTCAGTGAAAACCTGCAGGATGGGTCAGATTTATCTCAGGGCGCAGACCAGAAAACCAATTCGGCTACTAATTTCAATTTCAGTTTGCCAACCGGTGTTCATTTTAGATCGACAAGTAATTTGCCAAATCTCTCAACGAGCACCAGTTCCGCTCAACAGAATAAAATTGCTTTCCTCTTCCCGGGTCAAGGTTCACAGAAAGTGAACATGCTCAAAGAACTGTCTATTTATTTCCCTGAAATTCTTGAAACAGTAGAAGAGGCAGACCGCTACATAGCGAAAAATGCTGACAAGCCTGGCTTTGCTAAGTTTGCTAATAAAGATGCTCTCTCGCAGTACATTTTCCCAGCACCAACTCTTTCAGATGCGCGAAGAGCTGACCAGCAAGAACAACTGACCAGCACTGACATCGCCCAACCAGCTCTAGGTGTCTGCGATCTAGCGATGTTAAGACTACTGAGCGGCTTTGGCCTGAAAGCAGATATGGTAGCTGGTCATAGCTATGGCGAATACGTCGCCTTGCACGCCGGTGGTGTCTTTAGTGCCGAAGATCTACTTATGCTCTCAATTGAGCGCGGTCGCATTCTTGGCCAATGTGCAGCGGAAAATCCTGGAGCAATGGCCGCCATAGCAGCCGCTCCAGACCTAGTGATAGAAGCATTGAAGCAAATGCCCGGCGTCTACCTAGCCAATATCAACACCCCGACACAATCAATTATTTCAGGCTCAGAAGAAGCAATAGAAGGGGCCCTAGAAGTCTTCAAATCGAAGCAAATCGCAGCAAAACGCATTGCTGTATCGGCGGCGTTCCATAGTCCTCTAATGACTGGCTCTGACCAACAACTAGCGGAAGTATTGCATTCAGTGCAGTGCCACAGTCCGAAAACACCAGTATTCTCAAATAGCACGACCCTTCCTTATGGCTCTGAAAATGCTGAAATAGTTAAGCAGCTTAGCCAGCACGCCCTTAAGCCAGTTTTGTTCGTAGACCAGCTCAAAGCCATGCACGACGCTGGTGCCCGCTTATTCATCGAAGTTGGACCAGGGTCAGTATTAACCGGCTTAACTGAAGCTTCTCTAGCTAACCGCGAATTTGTCGCTGTCAACTGTGACCGCAGCGGAAGAAACAGCTTAGAGCATTTCCTATCGACTCTGGGACGGCTAGCTGTTAATGGCGCCGACATCGATTTAGGCAAACTATTCTGGAATCGTTTGTTTAACAGCAAAGCGAGAATTCGTAGTCACTTTGCCGCTGGCAAACAACTTTTATATAAGGTCAATAGTGTTAGCATCGCTCGCATAAAAGAAGGAGAGCCAAGTGCATTAGCACCAGCTAAAAATCTAAGAGCACAAATTTCAGCACCACAGACTACAAGCGCTCTCAAGGCGCCCCCAGTAGTGGCACCACAGCCCCCTACCGCACAGAACAAGACTATAACGCCAAACAACACAACAGCACCGAGCAACACGATAACAGCAAGCACACAACATCTTATTGATGTAAAAGCCAGACAAACAAACGGACAGCTAGCAATGGACCCAAATAACAGAAAGAACGGGATACAACCAGTCGGTCGCCCCGATCAAAATGTAGACAAAGTAATGCTCGAGTTCCAGCAAAGCATGCTGGAAATGACCAATCGCTTCCTCGAGACGCAACAGAATGTCATGCTAGCCTATCTGCAAGCCAATGGCCGTGGAACTGGCTATCAGCCGCAATTACCTCAGCTAAATCAGCAGCTGCCACAGCAAATGAATTCTTTGCCTGTCTCACAAGTAGTACAGACAACAACAAATACCCAGCCAATGGCTCAAGCCCCTATGCTGCAAACCACCGGCTTGCCATACCCAGAGCAAGCAACTGGCACCGCCTATGATGCCGGCAGCAATGGCAACGGCTCTTATGGCGGAAACGGTGCAAATCCAAGCTCCGGTTTAAATGCTAACAATGGCGCTAGTGTTTACAACGGCGCTAATGGCAATGGCAAAAACGGCGAAAATAGCAACACAACTGAAAGTGCATACGGCAGCGCTGCACAAGCTTTGGTTGAGCCCACAGCACAGTCAAACTTAATCGACGCCGAAGCTCTGGCAGAAAGTCTATTTGAAATAGTCAGTGAGCGCACTGGCTATCCTCGATCGATGCTTGACCCAACTTTAGACTTAGAAGCAGACCTTGGTATCGACTCAATTAAGCGCGTAGAAATTCTCAATAACTTCAGAAAATTACTGCCCGAATCTACCCAAACCAAGCTCGAAACCGGCATCGAAAAACTAGCTGGAACCAAAACACTGCAGGGTATTGTTGACTGGATTAATACTCTCAACGATATCGATGAAACAGAGGGAACTGAAGATTCAGCAGCAACTCAAGTTTCTCCAAATGCAGCATCCACTGCGGGACAGACAGCTATTTCAAGCAGCGCAAAAGCAGACAACCTAACAAACTCCAACAAACCAGGCAACCTAGAAAAGGTTGCCCGGGGAGTAGTTGTGCCAGTTGAGCTGCCACCAGCCAAAGCAACAACAAAAGCTCTAGCACCAGTGACCCTAATCATTGCCGATCAGCAAGAACCAGCCAAGCAAATTGCCGCACTGCTTGATGGACTCGACAAAAGTCTTGGCGCTAAAAACAACATTCTGATTAATCGCAAAAGCCTTGTCGATGAGCAAGCCTTCAAGCAAGTAATGGGACAAATTAGAGACAATTTCGGACCAATTGGCGCCGTAATTAACATCTGCAATGTCATCTCTAGTCAGGCTTCACCACCACAATCTCAGCATCTTGCACAACTTTCACAGCTTTCGAGCACATTCTTGCTAGCAAAGGCCGTTGAGAACGACCTCAAAGGTCATGCTATGGCAGGTCGACATGCCTCGTTCGTCAACGTCACCTATCTAGGTGGAGACTTCAATGGCAGCACTGGCCAGACAAACACTAATTCGAGCGGTCAAGCCGGTCTCAACCTTCCGCAGCTAGCTTATCAGGGCGGCGTAGTCGGTCTGACAAAAACTATTGCCAAAGAAATGCCAGGAGTGCACGTCAAAGTTGTCGACTTGAACCTCGACACTACAGCCGAAGAGGCTGCCAAATCTATTCTGTCTGAGCTTTTTGCCGATGACGATATTGTCGAAGTCGGATTTGTCCTTGGCAAACGCCTTGGCTTGATAGTCAAAGAAGCTCCATACGAATCAATTTTGACCAGTACCAAACCAGCACTGAATTCATCATCTGTTGTTTTAGTGACTGGCGGAGCCCGTGGCATCACAGCGAAAATCACTCTGGAGCTGGCGAAGAAATACAAACCTACATTTGTCATTGTTGGCCGCCTGCCCCGCCCGAAAGAGACAGAATCGGCTAGCACTGCTGGTTTAACTGCAGCCAAAGATATCAAAGCCGCTCTTATAGACGAGCGCCAAGCAGCTGGTCAGACAATCAATGTCAGAGACATAGAACAGACCTATCAGCACTTACTGCGCGAGCGGGAAGTGCGCTCGTCGCTCGAAGCATTGCAAGCAGCCGGGGCCACAGCTAAGTATTACTCTGTCGATATTGCTGATGCTGCTGCTTTCGGTGACTTGATTGATTCTATCTATGAAACTTCAAATATTGATGGCGTCATCCATGGTGCTGGAATAATCGAAGATGCACTGATCAAAGACAAGACTCTAGAATCTTTTCAGCGCGTCTATGACACCAAAATCAAAGGTGCCATTACCCTAGCTGAAAAAGTGCGCTTTGAGACCCTACAATTTATGTATTTCTTCTCTTCGGTTGTCGGAAGAACAGGCAACTCTGGTCAAGCAGACTACGTCTCTGCCAACGAAGCGTTGAACAAGCTGGCCTTGAACTTAAAAACCCGCACAACAGCTCGAGTTGCCTCTCTTATGTGGGGTCCGTGGCAAGCCGGAATGGCTCCACCAGAACTAGAAGCAGTATTTGCCAGCCACGGTTGGTCAATGATTCAGCCTGAAGACGGCAGCCTCTGCTTCTTAGAAGAAATAGGCAAAACTTGCCCTGAGCAAGTAGAAGTGATGCTGGTCGGCAAACTTTCAAGCAAACCAAGCGATGCCTCTTCAAAAATAACCGGAGCCGGGGCGGTCACTGGTACAGCAGCATCAACAGCGGCAATCGCACCAGCACCAATAGTGCGCGCCCAGCTAGCGGCAAAAAAACCGCCGCTGACATTGCTACCGCCGTCAACCACTCTAGTACCGGCTGGCATCCTCCTCAACACAGCCCAAGTTGACCTGAACAACACTTCCTTCTTACTTCGGATAGACACTAAAAAGCATGTCTATCTTCAAGATCACAAATTTGATGGCATACCAGTGCTACCGATGGCTGTAGCCCTTGAGCTAATGCTTGAAGCGGCTCGGGCTGTCTATCCTGATCGACAGTTAGTGCAAGTTTCAGACCTAGATATTCCGTCCGGTATTGTCTTCCACACCGCCGAAAAAGACTTTATCATTGAAGTCGGAATTGACGCCGACGACGAAAACACAGTTGCTGTGCAACTTCTATCGGCAAGCCCGAGAAAAGCGCACTTCCGCTGCAAAGCTAAGTTCTCGCAGCAAGCAGCTCTCTGCCCTGAAATCTGGAACACTGAGCTAGCCGCACCAATTCAATCGAAGTTCAATTTGCGTGACTTGCCAGCTTCAACTTCTGAACTGCCACAGCCGAAAGATCTATATGGCACTTGGCTCTTCCACGGTCCAGCCTTCCAAGGCCTAGCCTCAATAATCTGTTTGGCGACCAACGATATTGCTGGAGAAATAACCGGTTCGGCACCTCTCGACTTCGTCACCACCGCCGACTCAAGCGCCTGGACCGTTGACCCACTCTTGCTCGATAGTGCTATGCAACTGGCCGGAGTGTGGGCCAGACATCATCAAGATGTCACCGTTCTACCTAACGGCTTCCGCAACATGTACCTCTTACGCCCCATAAGCCTCGGCACTGTCAAAGCTCGAGTCTACCTGGGTGCCTCCTCTGCCACCGACTTGCTCTGTGATCTGGCCATATACAACGAAAACGGAGAACTAGCAGTTGTTGTGGAAGGGCTTGGCGGAATCGCTAGCAAGACATTCAATAGATTCGCCTCGTCACCGCCGGTGCAAGAATTAGCCCGATGAATAAAATTGCCATTATTGGCATGGCCTGTCTCTTTCCTGGTGCTCCAGATCTAGCCAGCTACTGGTCAAATATCGTTCGCGGATTTGATGCCACCAGAGAAGTAACAGACAAAGAGTGGAGTCTAGCTGACTACTACGACAAAGACGCCACAAAATTTGGCCTGAGCTATGCCAAACGAGGCGGATTCATTACGGAGTTCGCCCAGTTCGACCCCCTTAAGTATGGCGTCATGCCTAGCTCGGTAGTCGGTAGTGACCCAGATCAAATGCTTACCCTTAAAGTGGCACAAGACGCCATGGCCGACGCTGGCTATCTCACCAAAGGTTTCAACCGCGACCGTGCAGAAATTATCATCGGGCGAATAGGAGCACCCGGGGCTGGTTGTTTGAACTTAGTGCAGCAATGCAAAACAGTCAATGAAATTGCAGCTATTTTGCGAGCAGTGCTGCCCGAGCACAATGAAGAGCTATTGACGCAATTAGCAGCGCAAATTCAAGGCAATCTCCAACCAGTAAACTCAGATACTATTCCTGGCACCATGCCCAGTGTGACAGCAGGAAGACTAGCAGCGAAACTAGGTTTTCGTGGCCGCAACCTGATAATAGACGCTGCCTGTGCATCGTCTATGGTGGCAGTAGAAACAGCAGTCAACGACTTATTAGACAAGCGTTGCGATTTTGCCCTAGCTGGTGGCGTACACATCAACTCATCGGCAGTATTTTTCCAGATGTTCTGTGGTCTAGGCGCTCTCTCTCACACCGATAGCATCAAGCCATTTGACCAAAGTGCAGACGGCACTATGCTGGGCGAAGGTGTGGGCATGATCTGCTTGAAACGCCTAGAAGACGCCGAAGCAGATGGCGACAAAGTTTATGCCACCATTTGCGGAGTAGCATCATCAAGTGATGGTCATGGCGGCAGCGTCATTGCCCCCTCCGCTGATGGAGAGGCTCTAGCCATGCGCAACGCTTACGCCATGGCCGGTATTTCGCCAACAACCATCGAACTATTAGAAGCTCATGGAACCGGCACACCTGCCGGAGATGTAGTCGAACTGCAAGCTGTCGAAAAAGTATTTAGAGATGCCGACCTCAGCCAGAAAGATCTAGAGCCTTGGTGCGCCCTCGGCTCAGTCAAATCTATGATTGGCCACTTACAATCAGCCAGCGCCATAGCCGGTATCATCAAAACTACCCTGGCTTTGCATCACAAGATTTTGCCCCCAACACTGAACGTGACAACGCCCAATAGCAAGATCAATTGGGCCAAGCACCCTTGCTATGTCAACTCACAGACACGACCATGGCTCAAGACCAATGATCGTAAGCACCCTCGACGCGGAGCCGTCAGTGCTTTTGGCTTTGGCGGTATCAATGCCCACATGATTTTAGAAGAGAGCGATTGCCTAGAAGAGAAAGACAGCCACACGGTCTCGCTAATGCAAGAGTGGGAAAACGAAGTATTCATGCTCTCTAGCACTAGCCGAGAAGGCCTGCTGGAAACGATCGCTACCCTCGCCCACACGATTAGCCACCACAAAGTAGTCTTGAAAGACTTAGCCTATACCCTTAACTGCTCATCTGGAGCGGCTCCACAGAGTGGCTACAGGCTAGCACTTGTGGCAGGGTCTAGCGATGAGCTAGCTTTGCGACTGGCCAGCGCCGCAGAACAAATCAGCGACAGCACCACAACGATAATTAGTGAGACAAAAAAAGGGATTTACTTCACGGCCCCAGAAGCTCTGCTTGGGGGCCAAACAGCATTTATCTACCCGGGCCTAGGCTCGGCCTATACCAATATGCTTGGCGACCTATGTGTGCTCTTCCCTGAAATTCGGGAAGTATTTGAAATTGTCGACAATATTGCCCTAGCCGCCGGAGCCACAGAGCGACCGAGCAAGACAATTTTCCCACCTCCATTTACCGCAGGAGAAAGAACGGGTTCGCCATCTCTCGCTGCTGCTGATTTTGCAGTAGTAGCTGTTCTACTGGCCGAATACGCTCTCTGCCATTTTCTTGCCCACCTAGAAATTAAGCCTGACGCCATTATGGGATGCAGCACCGGAGAATTTGCCGCCATTACCACTGGTGGCTCAGTCGATGTGCTGTCAGTAGCACAGACTTTCTACGAAGTCAGCACTGAAGTAGCCCGCTCTCTTCCGGCTGAAAGCCTAGCTGACTTGCGTTCTCTGCGCATCTTGGCTCCAACAGCTACAGTAATGAATTTGGTGAGCTTGGCTGATCGCAACGAAGTTCACCTCAGCGCCGACCTCGGCGCTGAACATACAATAGTCACTGGCAGTGCCAAAGCCATTGAAAATCTCAATAATGCTTTGCGCGATCAGCGGCTGCCCTGCCACCTTTTACCTGTGGCCATCCCTTATCACACACCGCTAGTCAAAGCAGTCATGGTAGGAAAAGAAGCAGCTGTTCGCGCCGTAGACGTCAGCCCCTTAGCTATTCCTGGCTGGTCATGTTCAACAGCCGAGCGCTATCCAGACGACATCGAAGGCATCCGCACTTTCTTCACTGAACTCTTTACTAAGCCAGTAGCACTGCGCCAAACCATTCAGGCAATGTACGATCAAGGTGTGCGCAAATTTATCGAAGTGGGCCCTAGTGGCATATTGAGTTCGTTGATACCTGGCATATTGCCAAAGCACGACCATCTGGCAGTTGCTACGAATCTCGCCTCCAAGTCAGGCTTGACCCAAATTCATCATCTTCTGGCCGCACTATTTGTGCAAGAAGTACCGGCAAAACTTGACTATCTATATCAGCGCCGCCAGCCTACTATAGTCAACTGGCAAACTCCCACAGCCAAGGCTGTTACTAGCAACACTCCACTGCTGTTGGCCTATGCGGGATTGAAAATTGATACCAGCAAACTACCTGAAGTGCACTTCCCCCTGGCTAAGCAAGACTACTCGCCCGAGCGAAATCTGCCAGAACAGGATCGCCCTGAGCAAGACCTAGTAAAGCAAGACCTGGCAGAACAAGACTTAGTTGTGCAGCGCTTCCTCAGCACCAACGCTGAGTTTTATAGCCGTGTCAGCGCTGTCTCAGAGCAAGTCATGCGCTCTTACATAGAGAACCAAGAGGAGCAGCAAACAGGCATATCAGCGGGCGCAGACGCCTCTGTAGATACTTCTGTAGGCACTTCTGTAGGCAACAATGAGCAGGCGGAAGATTTGCCTTTTCTCAAGCGCTGCCAGGTCTTTCCTGGTAGCGATAACACAGAACTCTTTATCACACTAAACCTAGATACAGACCTCTATTTGCTTGACCATGCCATCGGTGGCATAGTCAGTGCGGTAGAAAATACCAGAGTTCACTTAGTACCGCTAATGGTATCTCTAGAGATCATGGCAGAAGCGGCCGTGGCGCACCATGTCAGAAGCAATACTGAGTCTGGTAGTGGAGTTATTGTCAGACTTGAGCAGGTCAAAGCCTTTAAACGCCTAGTAGTGGATCACAACGAACTGTCACTAAAGATGACAGTCACCGGTTTTGATGACAAAGTTCATGTAGAAATGACCGAGGTTGAAAGTCCAGAAACCGTGCTGATGATGGCCGACTACATCTTTGCCAGACAATATTCCCAATGCTGCGCACCGCAAGAAACTTATCTATCAGATCAAACAAACAAGAGCAGACTTGCAGTGTCCGGACCAGCCGCCAGCAATCTCAAAGAACACTCGCAGCTCTATAGCCCGCAAGCAATGTTCCACGGCCCCAGTATGCAGGCCGTTAAATCGCTAGATCAAGTGGGCAACAAAGCCATTGCTGGCAAAGCTGCCGCCAGCCCAGCAGCGAATTGGATGCCCAATCTCGCCCAAGCCAATTTTCTTATCAATCCACTTTTGCTAGATAACTCTAGTCAATTTGTACTCTTCTATCTCTACGAGAAGAATCTCTCGGCCACAGCGCTACTGCCATTCTTTATCGAGTCTATTGATTTTTACTCAAACCCAGCAGCTCTAGACGCTGAAGTAGAAGTAGCAGCGACCTTACCAGCTCTCACTGAACGAGCCACAGAAGCCGAGGTCGAAGTAATGAGTGGCGGGCAGGTAGCTCTGAGAGTCAACAGTATTAATAGCCGTCGGGTAGTTTTAAGCGATACCTGGCAAAACTTTGTGGCTAATCCGCCTTCGTCGTTCTTAGGCACAAGCATCCTCACCACCGAGCTTCTTAGCAAACAGTTGCGCGAACGCTGTGCCATAGTGCAAGTTTCGCAAGACGTTCTCAGCGAAGACGATGTAATTTTAGAATGGTGCCTAGACTATCTTTTAACTAAAAACGAACTGGGCCAGTGGCGCAACGTCGGCCAATCAAAGAAGAGAAAAACCGACTGGCTACTGGGTCGCATTGCCGCCAAAGATGCTGTAAGAATGCTAGTGCGCAACGGCATCGGCGGCATACTCGGCCCCCACGATGTCGAAATACATAACAATCCTGACCGCTCTCCTTATGCCGTCATCAAAGACAAGTCAACTCCGCCAGTCTCAATTTCTATCACTCACACAAATGGTAAAGGAATTGCTCTAGCAAGCTTTGTCGATGCTAGCAATACTGGCAATCCTGGTATAGACGCCGAAACTATTAGCGAACGCGACAGCGATTTTGCCTCCTCATTTATGCAGCCCGCCGAACTAAAACATCTAGCTTCATGTCCTAGTGCCGCTCTAAATACAGAGATAACAAGAATTTGGACAGCAAAAGAATCAATGTACAAAGCCCATCTTGGCAAATTCGAAGCAAGTAAATTTGAAATTGTAGAATCGAACCAAGACAGCGACTTAATTGTCATCAGCGGCGCCAACGGAGCGGGAAAATACAAGGCCTACTCCCAAACTAAAAATGATTTGGTTTTGACTTACACACTTTCTGAGCCGAACAAAACGGTGTAATTGGTGGCAAAAGCAAAACAGCAGCCAAGCAGAAATCAAGTCAAAACTCGACTAGCGTCCGTCGAACTGACTCTGGCAAAGCTCACAGAAGACTTTAAAACAACCACATACCGACAAAATGAATTGATCGCTGATTGCATTAAGAATGCCAGCAATGAGCTAAAAGCAGCTCTAGATTACTTATTTACGGGCAACTTAGAAGAGAGCTTTGACCTGGCTGGCATGGCTTGGCTCTATGCCGATTTTGGTCGACAAATTTTAGATGCCGAAGCAATTGAACATATGCTCGGCGAAAGCGACTATATAGAGCTAAGCGAAATATCGATACCATGGGAAGGAAAAGCTCTGGCCCTCATAGATCAGCTAGAACAAGAAATTCAGTTGCTTCGTGCCGATATAGACGAGCTGTCAGCCGCCGTTAGCGAGCAATAGCCATGCCAATTAAACTATCAAAATCTCTACTAGATTGGCTTGAAAGAAAGAGCCCGAAAGCCAAAATGGAGCAGCTTGTTAGCACAATCGGTGAGATCAACTCACTGATTCAAGGGAGAGAAGATACACTCAGCGCCCTTGTGCGACAACACATTTCTATGGCTGAAGCAGATTGCAATGCCGCCTTAGAGAACTTCAAATTCAATGACAAGAGCAGCAACGAAGAGTGCATGCGCCGCATTCTATTTGGTCTCTTCAGACTAGAGCTAGCAAAGCAACAGCTGACGGCCGAACACGCCCAAATATGCCCGCCAAATTTTCCTATAGAAACAGCCGAGCATAGCGTTTTAGAGCTTTCTGGTGCAATCATACAAACAAAAATGGCACTTGAATTTAGCAATTGTGTTATCAAAGAAACCACTAGTTTGAGGCTTTTCACTGTAGTAAAAATGTTCAACGAAGCAGTCGAACTGTTGCGTTCAAACTATCAAGACCAAATAAAGCGCAAAGTTGAAGCCGCCCTATTCATGCTTTATCTAGTCAAATTAGAGATAGAACTAGACAACAAAGAAACAATCATAGATTTGCAACATGACTGGGCAATCAATTCAAGGGAATCTAAACCGCTAATTGACTCATTCAAGACTATCTATCGCTTAAAAGAGACCTGCTCTATCAGCTCAAGCCCCGTTCCGGCAAGAGTAACGAGCCAACTGGAAGTTGCCTTAGGAAATTTCGATGCAGCCCTTGAGGCCTTTGTTCGCGAACAAGATGATATTGCCGAAAAGCTTGCTGTCACAGGCAAAATACAAGCTGAGTTAGCGGAAAAATCACTGGCCAACTGTTCCACTGCTGGAGAAGAAACAGCCAAGAATCAAGCTAAAGCACTCGATGAACTAGAAAAGCGCACCAAACAATTCAAAACTAGAATCGTTCTATTGCAGCGCCTTATCAACAAAAGAGCCTCCCAAGCCGAGTTAGCTAGACGTCGCCTAGATGCAGCGCTGCAATATTATCTTGGCGCTGTACACTCATACCGAAAAGCCGCACATAAGACTGACGGCCAAGCGGAACAAACTAGTCAAGCTAAGACAACTACTAACTCTCAACAAAAATTGGAACAGCTCGCCCAAGCAACATCGCTAACCAGAGCCGCACGGATCGATCTTGAATTCGCGCGCAATCTACTCTTTGTAAACGAATAGCCAATTATGAACAAAATCATTCAAACGGATGATTACGCAGCTAGCGAAGGGAAAACGAGAGTAAGAGCGAATCTGCCAGCGCTTCTAGCACTCGACTCTTACCAAAAGGAAAATCTGAAGCCGCTTTAAGAGAGATAAGTATATCTAGCTCTTGCGGTTGATCATGCTCTCATAGCTTGCATAACTCTTCTTAACATCAACTCTTCTGAGATTTAACATCGGCACCCCATAACACTATGGTGTGGATACGTTCTTTTATTTCTTCCAATCAACCCAGGTTACTTCACCCTTTTCCCAACCACTGCACCAAGTTCTGCTCTTTCTCTTCCAGATTTGCTGGAGTGTTAGCTGCTGGATTTTGCCGTGAGCTTTGAGTGGCGTTTTCGCTTCGGAATTAGGTGAATTTTCCTTTGGGTCTCGGCCTTCGCCTTCAATCAAAAAACAAAAAAAAGGAGCTAATCCTATGCTTTGTCCCCATTGCAGTTCGCCCCATCACAACCTCTGCGCTGCCGGTTTTCGCGTGGAAGTCGACATGACCACTCTGCCCCAAGCGTTGAGCGATTTTTCGACACCGGCCCTCGACCAGAGCAAATCGCACTTACTCGGCAGCCATAGCGTGACCGACAACAGCAGCGACGCCAAGCCCAGCATTCTTGTGGTCTTGCCTGTTTTCGCTGACACTGGCCTGGGCACCTACGGCAGCGCTCTGCTTGCTGCCCGCGCCCCGGAAGTACTCAAAGATGGCAAACTGTCCATCCCCGACTTTCAAGGCGCCAGCGCTCAGACTCACCTGATCGACTTGCCCGCCAGCCCGTCGGTTGATGACCAAACCAACGATGCCAAAACCAGCGCCGCTCAAGATGCCATCGAACCAACGTTGCACATTCTTCTTGTCGGCCTTGGCGATCGCACCACTGTTGAAACCAAAGGCATGTGCGGTTTGGTTGGCAGCGCCCTCGATGGAGCAGTAAGCGGCTTGCACAACCACCTTGTGATTGCCGCCTCTGACTTCAACAGTGCTCCCAACATTGGTCAGCAAATCGCGGCCCTGACGCGCTGTCGCCTCACCGTCGCCCTGCTTGAAGAGCAAGCCGCTCTCGTTCTTTCTCACCTCACCTTGATCGTCGAAAGCGAACAGGTACCAGCCATTTGTCGCGGCGTCGACATTGCTGGCCCTCTCTGTGGCAGCTGTAGCCATCCGCGCACGGCCATCATCAACATCTCGCGCTCCAAACAATAGACGCGAGAAGCAACACTAACTCTTAGGAGAAAATTATGACTACTGGTAAGAAATCTTTGGTTATTGCCCCCGTCTGCCCTGGCCCTTCAAGCCAGCGCTGCGAGGGCTGCACCGGCTGCACTAGCGTCAACGCTAGCGCTGGCGCCCATCTCTCTCCGACAATCTCGGTGATTGGCGGCGTCAACCCGCGCCACCAGCACGGCGTGCAATATGACACTGCCGATCTGCTGATTCTCACCAAGGTGCTTGGCAGCGACTTGGGAGCTGGCCCCATGGCTTTTGACGCCCATCACAACGGCGCCGTCAGCGCAGCCATGGCCGCTCACAACTTCCAAGGCAACGTTGGTGAGCATCTCGCGGTGGAAGTACCAGCCATCGAAGCTGGCGGCCGTCCCCGGCACATCGTCGTGGTCGGTCTCGGCAAAGCCGATGACATCAGCCGTCGCCGCATGTGCGCCCTGTTCAACTATTCAATGGCCCTGGCCAGCGAATACAAGGCTCGCTCCATCCTCATTCCGATCTTCCCGCAGCGCAGCTCGGGAGCGGTTATGAACCTTCGGGGCACCGGCGCTGTCTTGCGCTGCCTGGTGGATCAGAAAGCCAAAAGCGGTGCCATCGCATCGCTCAAGGAAGTTCGTCTGCTCTGCGCCCCGCAGGCCAAGCAACACCTGGAACAGGGCATCGCTGTGGACCACACGCTCTGCAACGAATGCCACATTCCCAAACTGGTCTAGGCCTGCCATCGTCCTAAGCCCCGACTGAACCGTTGGAACTATCCCTAGGGATGATCGCGCGAGGTGCGTGATCATCCCTCCGACTAACCTGACAAAAGGAAACAAGCCATGTCTACAAACAAAGTTGACCTGCAACAGATTCGCAAGACTGTCTTGCGTTCGCAACTGCTCGCCCTGGATGCCCAGGCACAGGCGATTTACTATCTCGGGACCGAGCACTTCGACGGCATTGACCTGGGCCGCAACCCCGAGATCTACCTCACGGTACAAGCCGTGAAAGACGTGGCCGCCAACGCTCGCGCCATCGTTGACGAGGCCAAGACTCTCAGTGCCGCCGATGTGCTCAGCAAGCTGCAGGCACTGCAAGCGCTGGCCAACTCGGTGGTGGCACGTACCGAAGAGGCCTGTGCTCACGCTCAAGCGGACGCCGACAAGCGGCTGGCCGAAACCCTTGAGGAAACTCTCAGCAAGGGTGAAAACGCCAGCGAAGTGCCTCTGGTACCGACCGACACCAAGCACCTCAAGGCTCGCGCCGGCATCGCTTGCCACAGCGCCGAGCTGGACCAACACCAGACTTTCATGGTGCAGGCCCGCGCCATCTGCGACCTCTCTCTGGAACTGTCGTTCACTGCCGCCACAGAAGCTGGCCACGACTACCCGTCCGACCCCAGCTACTGGAAGATTTTCTAAGAGCAGCAGCCGGCAATCAGCCAGAACAACAATAACCGCTAGGACAGAGGGAAAACCACCCAGACAACCAAGCACTGACATAGATAGAAACTGAATTGGAGGGGGTGTTCGAGTTACTCGGACACCTCCTTCTTTTTTTCTTCGATATCGTTTTTAGACGGACCTCGAACCCGCGACTATTTCTTGATCTTTGCTATACTGTATGTTGTAGTGCTATACCCCAAATTTCACAAAGACAAAGCTTTGTTTTGCAGCGCTGTTTTACAGCCAAATGTGGAGCAAAAAAAACTTTCGACTTTCATTGAACTATTGACAGGCTCTAAGCGTTATCTCTATTGTGGGACTAACGAGGTGAGCGAAATGAGCCAAGATAAGCAATTGATTGAAATGTTGCAGCTAGAAATGCGGGCAGGCTTTGCCTTGCTTGCAGATGGTATTGGTCAAACCAATACCAGGCTTGATCAAACCAATGCTAGCCTCAAGCAAACCAATGCCAAACTCGATCAGACCATTGAAGAATTGCATGAGTTTCGCTCAGAAGTAAACACAAAGCTGAGCGGCATCTCGTCACTGATGTTGTCTTCAGAACGCAATGTTGGACGTCTAGAAAAACGCATCGTCAAGCTAGAAGACCGCATGAATCAATTTGAAGACAAGCCTAGACCACCTTCAAATTAAAGCTCTCAGCTAAAATTTTGGAATGAGCGATTTCCGTGACCTCCGGAAAATAAAAAACTTCAGTGACAATTGAACTATTGACAGGCTCTAAGCGTTATCTCTATTGTGGGACTAACGAGGTGAATGCAATGAGCCAAGATAAGCAATTAATTGAAATGTTGCAGCTAGAAATGCGGTCAGGCTTTGCCTTGCTTGCAGATGGTATTGGTCAAACCAATGCTAGCCTCAAGCAAACAAACGCTAAGCTTGATCAGACCATTGAAGAATTGCATGAGTTTCGTTCAGAAGTAAACACAAAGCTGAGCGGCATCTCGTCACTGATGTTGTCTTCAGAACGCAATGTTGGACGTCTAGAAAAACGCATCGTCAAGCTAGAAGACCGCATGAATCAATTTGAAGACAAGCCCAGGCCTCCTTCAAACTAGAAAACGAAGCACAACGATTCATTAGAGTTCCAGTGGGAGTTGAAGCAACCATTACCGAGGAGTAACGGATGCACTTCAGAAAGAGCGGCAGAATTCTTTCTCAATCAACTTGGCTTTAGCCGAATGCTTCTGTTGGCGCAATAGTTTGGCATATTCTTTCGCCACAGTCATTTCAAATTTGTGGTCATACTTGTCTTTATCCGCACGAAAAGCTTCGATAGCGACTTCGTATGACTGAGCGGCCTCAGTGCAGCGCTTGGCGGCCTGATGAGCTTGAGCGGAGCGAAATGCATCCATTGCAACGGTGTCAGCTCTTTGATTGAGGTCTCTATTTCTCCAAAGACTGGACGGACCCGTCACCATGGGGGCACCGCCCTCCATTTCTTCCGATTTGACTCCTTGCTCACCGTCTTCATTAGGTTCAGCATTCTTCGGCCATATATTAGGCTGAAAAACAAAGCCCATGCGTGGCCTCACAGTCCTTATGGCGCTATCCGGAACCTTCAATTTAGTATCCTGACCAAAGACAGCAGAAGCATTGAGCATCGCCACCAGGGCCACAGCAACAGCTCTTACTCTACGTTTTACTGCATCAGCAAGGCGGCGACCAACGGGGCAATCTTTAGTGATCAACGTTCCGTCTGCTCGGCGGAATAGGCGAAGACAGACTCCCTCTGTATTTATCGAGAGAAAATCTTCAGCCTCTTTGCGCTTCATCTCAGAAATATTGTAGACATGCAACGAGCACAGCGAGCAAAAACGTTTGCGCTCATCACCGTCCATTTCGTCCCATTTAATCGGGCAGGGGGCGGCTATGCTGACGTCGTCTAGACTGACTTTCTTCTTAGTCATAGCCACCCTCGATTTTAACGATCACAAGTTGCAGTACCAATTAGGCGAGAGCAACAGCCTTCGGAAGAAAAACAGCTGGTGAAACTTTGAAGCGCTCAGCTAGTAATACCACTTGTCCTTTGCTCAACTCTCTCTTTCCGCCAATAATTTCACTGGCAACGCCAGACGAGCAGCCAATTATTCTGCACAAATCAACTTGCTTAAGGTCATGATCTTCCATGAACGAAATCAGCACGTCAAGCGGGCTAACATCACTCAAATCGATGCCGTGGTGCTTGTCTTCATACCTGACAATCTCATTGAGCAACACTTCGAGATATCCTTCTTCTTCTGTGCTCAACTTATTCTTTAGCGCCATAAGACTTTGGGCCATACAGTGGGCCGCATCAAGATGGACATCATCTTTAATCGGAATCAAGGGAAGACGATCAATTAGTTTCTTGTATTTCTCAGTAGCCATCAAAACGTCTCCTTGTCATATTCTGCGTGAGTCATGATTTTCAAAACATACACAAGATCATTGCTTATCCAGACCATAGCAGCCAGCCTATAGTTGCCTCCGCCGATATTGAAAATCCACTTGTTGTCGCCAAGATGATCGACAATTTCTCATTTCGAGAGAACTTGCACAAGTACCAATCTCGCATTCTGAGAGGAATTAATCATATTTAGCCCCGTGAGGCGCTCTCACGACCTCATGCCCAACAAATTACCAGATTGATAGCGGCGCAAGCCTAGCTCAAACGAAGCCGCACCAGAAGCCAGTACAGCAAGGGCACCAAGCCAGGTGAAAGCAGCAGCGCTAAAATCGAAATCGCGCAGTGCTTCAACTGGCAAACCACTGACAAAGCCAGCCGGAATCAGGGTGTAGAGCACTACTTTCATCCATCCATCGAAGAGACAATTAGGATAAGTAGAGAAAGTAATCATGGCGAAGAACCACTGCTCAGACAATACTTCTGCCTGACCAAAGTAAAAAGCCAAACTACCGCGCCACAAATTGAAGCCAATAAAGACCAGAGCAACGGCAACAACCAGCAAGTTGAAAAGCAAGAAATGCTGCAAATCCGGCCGAACCATAACGATATAGATAAAATAGCCAAAAGCCAAGTCACCAATAGCGGTGGCACTCATCTTACCGAGGGCAAGATGCGGGATTAACGATCGCGGATAGAGCATCCAAACATCAAGTTCACCACGAGACACCATGGCGGCCAAATTGTGCAGATTCCAGCAAAAAGCGTTGCCTAAGCCAAATCCAGCAGCACTGATAGCCCAAAGGGTTACCACGTCAGCTTGCTCCCAGCCTTTGATGACTGGGAACCTACTGAAGAAGAGCATCCAAAAAGCTAGCCAGGTACCGTTATTGAGGAACATCGCTAGGGCCTGCGAAACAAATGCCCCGCGATATTCCATTTGCATCGACCAATTGAGCTTTATATAAGCCCGAGCCAGCCTGAGGTAGCTCAGGAATTTTGAGAACCACATAGTTAACCTCCATGTGCTGAAATGCGCTCTAATGCCCAACCATAAATCAGATTAACGACAGCAAGCAGAACCACGATGTACAGACACTGCAAGCCCACTAGTTGAGCAAATTGCAGCCAGTCGGCATGAACAAACAGATGGGCCGGCCCCCAAATCAAATAAGGGAAAGGCAGGAAAAGCACAAAGCTCTTCAACCAATCAGGGAACAGTTCCATGGGAATGAGCATGCCACCGAGAATCATGCTCAACCTGGTGTAGATCAGCAGCAAGCCGGACGTATCTTCTAGCCAAAATGCCCAAAGGCCGATGATCAAATGACCTAAACCATCCAAAACAAAGGCTAATAGCACAGCCACTAGCAGCATGATTGGCGCTTCTACACTGCAATTAAATGGCCCCACTAGGCAGAAAGTAACTACAGCACCGGTAGCGAAATTAGCTAAAAATCTAACTATTCGCTCGCCCAAAGCGCTACTCAAGCAATAAAGCGGATAGCTTATTGGCTTAAGCAATCGCACAGCTAGAGCACCAGAACGCACGTCTTCATCGATTTGCTGAGCCAATCTGGGCGCCGACATGTAGATAGCTTCTGTCACAGTCAAATACCAAAGCATCTGATTGAGGGACAAGCCACCAAGAACGGTACTAGCCGACTCACGATACGTAGCTTGCCAAAGCTTCAAAAAAATGAAGAGAATGACAGCCAAGAAGAAAGTACGACTGGCAACTTCGCCTAGATAGGCCAGGTTAGACCGGGCCGCTACCCTTGCAACGGCCCAGCTTTGGCGTATTGAATTTTTCATTATGCAATTTCCTATTTTCTAGGTCTAACTTGGCGAAATACAGTTTTGCATCGACAAACTGGCTGCACTGTTGAACAAGTGAGCAATTATTTCTTCTAGCCCAGCAGACTTTCCTTCGATCAAAGTATTGGCACTGACACTAGATAGAGAGTCGTCTAAAACTACTCGACCATGGTTGATGACAATAACTCTATCGGCAACAGATTCGATATCACCGGTGTCGTGGCTAGTGAGAAAGACAGTTACGCCTTCTTCTCTATTCCACTCACAGACTAGATCGCGCAAGTTTTGCCGAGCGATAACATCAACACCGATTGTTGGTTCATCCAACAAAAGCAACTGTGGCCTGTGCAAGAGACTGGCGGCTATTTCAGCTCGCATACGCTCACCCAGAGAGAGTTTACGCACAGGAGTTGAGAGAAAGCGACCAAGATCAAAGCGCTCTACCAGCAGTGCCTTTCTTTTTCTATAGTCATTTTTGGGAATGCCATAGATTTCAGCCAACAAGTCAAAGCTATCGGAAGGCGGCAAATGGAGCCAAAGTTGCGACCGCTGACCAAACACAGCACCAATTTGGCGCACTAGTTTAGAGCGCTGCTTCCACGGATCTAAACCCAACACAGAAGCAGTGCCAGAGCTAGGCTTAAGAATGCCTGTAAGCATCTTAATTGTTGTCGATTTACCAGCTCCGTTTGGCCCGATGAACGCCACTGACTGCCCCGCGGGAACAGTAAGTGAAATTCCTTCAACGGCCACGACTGTCTTGGCATTTCTGCGCAAGAGGCCTTGTTTAATTTCAAATACTTTTCTCAAATTGTCAGTTTCTACAGCGTTCTTTAAGGGCTTCATTAGTGCACTTTCTCTCTCCGTTAAGGGTGGAATATAAGGGTCAATTTTCGGACTAGAACAAACAATGCTTCGGCAAAATGTCAGCAAAAAAAAGCTCCCGTTTTACTGGGAGCCGTCGAATAAGCTGAACTGAATGCGGAATTCTGAATTCTGTATTTTGTCAGTGCATACTTCGCGACGTGCTCCTCTGCTTGGCGCCTTCGGCGACAATTTGTTGGGTGGGGAGCATGTAGCAATTCTTGTTCATCAATCCATTATGCTCGAACAAAAAAATAGTTCAATAGATTGTTAAGGAAAAACGAACTAATCTATGTTTAGACTGATAAATTAGACTCCTTAGTCTAGATTGTCGAATCTTGAACGAGCGCGGGGGTTAGCGACGGTTTTAATTATGGCCGTTGCAGGGATGTGGTAACGTGAATTTAGTAGTTTCAGACTTTCACTAGTGGCGATGTCGCAGAAAAAAATTACGCTACAAACCTGTGCTGTCATATCTATGCTTGCTTTGGCTCATCCTTCAGCAAGTGGACAAGCCCTTGGTGAATTCGGTGGACTGAACGCTGGTCTGTTCGGCGTAGGAGCCGGAGCTGCGGCAATGACCCAGCAGAGACCGCAGAGAACCAATTATGTCAATCCGGCCCAAGCGCAGCAGTATTTCGCCATGCAAAACCGGGCAGTAGAGCAGTACTCCAAACTGGGGAACCAGTACGAGCTGAAAAAACAGTGGGAGAATGCCGAAAGAACATTCGCCTATGTACTGCAAATAATCAATATGCGAGACGGCATCGATAGCCAGAAGAGTATTACACCGCTTAAGCATCTGGTCACAGCAAGCGACGCCCAGCACAAAGTAAAGCAAGCTATTTACTATCAAACCAATGTTCTAAAGGTGACTAAAGCGGCAAAAACACCGGCAAGAGCCGCCGTTGTGCAAGAGTCTGTTTCTCTGTCTAATTTATTGATCAAAGACAAAGACTATCCTGCAGCTGAAAATCTCTTGAAGCAATCAGTAGCCTTAGCCAAGCAAGCACCGGCACTAGCAAAGGAACGGACAATATCTTTGGTTGTATTGGGCAAAGTATACAAAGCCCAAAATAAAACTCAGGAAGCACTAGCAGTGGAATCTGAGCTTATCCAGAATGCTCAGAATGACACGGCTGCATCAACTCCAGCAAATTCAAGCAGCCCCAGCTCAGCTCCTAGCGCCGCTGCGGCGACAAGCCCAGCAACTCAGCCAGCGAGCGATACTACAGCTTCAAGCAGTGCTGCTACCGAGCCTGCTACCGCGACTACAACGTCAAGCAGTGGCGCGGCCCAGCCTGCTGCCGATACTTCAACTTCGAGCAGTGCTGCTACCCCGACTGCAAGCGATACTACAACTTCGAGCAGTCCAGCTACACAGGCGGCTGCCGATCCTACAACTTCGAGCAGTGCAGCGGCCCAACCAGCTGCCGATACTACAACTTCAAGCACTGCAACCTCAAGCAGCCCTCCTCAACCGACATCAGATGCCGCAAATTCAAGCACTCTCCCTAGCCCCGCTACTCCTGCTACTACTGCTACTACTGCGAGTCCCGCTACCACTGTGCCGTCATCGCCGTGAGTACTAAGATTCGGCCGCGTATTGGGTAGAATGTATTTGAACTTGGCCGTCTGGGTGCTTTTTTGGAAGTAACAATCCCCAAAGTCGAAGCCGGTGGCGCCATTGCTATTGGCCTAATATATGATCGCTGTTCACCAGAACAGCAACCTCTGGCTGGCTGTTTTCTAGTTGATGAAGGACTAGTGGTCTCAGTAGCCTCAGTGTTAGCACCATACAAGTGCAATCCCCAGGCGCTAAAAATAGTTCTGTTTAATTCACCAACTGAATATGCCGTCAAGGCAATTACTCTGCACCAATACTTCGACTCGCCTGAAGCAATTCGCGACTGGCTAGGGGGTTCCCCACCGCCACCAAAAGCCAGAGTATACGACTGCTGTTTTCTACACCTAGATACTGAATTTCAATCATTGTCTCCTGCTCAAATCGAAACAGTCAGTGAAGCTCTGCGCTTTCCTCTAGACTTGAACAACGAGGGCTTTCGCGGCAATTTTTGCGATATTGATCTACCGCTCGTCCTACAGACCCTGAGCAGCGCCCAACGGGACGGGATTCTCTATCTCTGCGATGACCTGATGCGCCCTCTGGCCCAGATTTTCTGTTTAAAAGGCAAGGTGGTAACGGCGCAATACAAAAACCTTTGGAACGAAATGGCCATCTATCAGATTGTTGAAAAAGATATTGCCACGAAATTTGCCTTTCACCCCAGTACTAATCAAGGTACTTGGCCGCATGCCATGCTCAATCGGTCATCTGATACTTTGTTGTTGGAAGGCTACAGAAGGCTCGATGAACTGCAGCGAATTCGCTCTGGTCTTACTGCAGGAATCAATACATTTGCCAGAAAAACAGAGCAGTGCAACGAAAGCGAATTAGCTGACGAAGCAAAACCCTTTGCCCAAAAGCTATTTCACACCCTCGACGAAATAACTCCGACTGATGACTTATGGATGGTACTCGGCTGTGATGACTATACAGTCTATCGCACACTGTTTGAGCTCAGTCGGAGCGGTCAAATTGTCTCAGTAGGCAATCATGGTGCTGACCCTGGGCCGATTGATGAAAAAGAAGACCTCAACGGCTTCATTCTCTCGGAAAATGAACTGGACGACACATGTCCCATTACCAGCATCAGCATTGAACCAACTTCAATGCGTTTGATTACTAAGGTCGGCGAGATAGTGGCCGACAGAGGCCCTAGCACAACATACTTAAATCACAATATTCACCTGCCACTAGCAGCGGCGGGATCGCCAATTTTTCAGAACAAAGAAATCGTCGGCATGCACAGCCGCAGTATGACTGGCCACCTCGGTTTAGAGGCTAGCCAAATGATTACACTTGATGTCATTCTCGCTCTCAAAGACGATCGAACCAAAATTATGAAAACCTATGAGACACCAAAGGTTCCAGATTTTGTCAGCGAACAATATGTCACTGCCAACGGTGAAATTGTAAGTCCGCTAAGAACCTTAGACCAAGCAACCACACCACTTACTCCAGCGGCTACTGCTAATAAGTCAGCACGGAAATTTCTCGCCACCATAGCCTGGTTTATAGGTGGCTACTTACTGGTGCTCGCCATCTCTAATCTGGCTGGGTTTATCAATGGGATAAATAATCAACCGTCGAGTCAAGCCAACACGTCGACTGAGGTCAAAGAGCAACCCAAGAAGGGCAAAGTTAGATAAACTATTGGCCTTGGCTATTGGAGTTCCTACATGGGCTGGAAAGCGGCTTGCATTATCACTGGCGACTGCCCAACCGGTTACCTAGGTGAACTGCCTGAACACCACCCGAAAAAAGTCGATGAGATCTTGGAAAAACTAGGCTTTGTTGGCTATAAGTCACGAACGGAAGCAATCCTGGACGTCTATCCAGAGGAACAAACTCTTTTGCTGGGCGCTTACGATAAGGCGGTCTTTATCGCCGATCAAGAGATAATTTTCGAATGCATGGATGATCTCGAACAGCACCCTTTCTTCCAAAAAGTACTAGCTATCTATCCCACTGGCAGACTTCTAATGTTTACCCTCCACAGTGGCAACAATGTTTTCGGCTATGCCTACTATGAAAACGGCTCACTAATTAGGCACCTGGCAGGATCGCTAGACAGCGGAGTAACGGCAGACTTTGGCGAGCTACAACCAGAAGAACAGCCGATTTTTGCCAACTCAAAAATGGTCAACGGAGAAAGAGTTTTCACGCATGAGGTCAACGGATTTCATTTCGAAGGAAGGATTGACCAAATTGGAGGCCGGCTAGTCTTTGAAATGGCATCCAAGTTCTTCGGCCAACCACTAGACACAGCAAGAAGAACTAGTAACCCAGACGGCTTAAAAATGGAGCTAATTACCAAAAATGAAATCAGGCCATATTAAGCCCTCGGTACTAATTTTGTACTACGTTTTGGCGTATTATAGAATGTAGTAGAAAAATAGAAAGTTTTTTTTGGGTGGGTCTGAAGAAAAAAACGGCGACACACTCGATATTGAGTATGCCGCCGCAAACAAAGCAAAATTACTCTATTTCCAATTCACCTCAGCGCCAAGACAACCAGCACTATAGTGAAATAGATCAGTCTATCTGGTCGAGCCAGCGAACGGCCTGATCAGCAGTGATGTTGCCATTCTGGAAGTCCTCATAAATAGCAAGGCGCTTTTTGCGCGCCTGATTGAAGAGGGTGGTGACGATATAGAGTTCTTCGTTAAAAGCAGCCTGAGCCGTGCCGAGAGCAGCTTCAAGAGGAGGAATCAACTGACTTACGGCGAGGTCAAAAACTTGCTTGGTCTGGTCGAGACTGTCACGCTTTTGGCGCTCGATTGCAACCAAGCTGTCAGCATAAATGATGTCTTGCTCGCGCTTCTCACCCAGATATATTTCATTGCTGACGAGCAACTGTTCGTCGCGAACTTCGTCAGCTTCGAGCTCTTCAAGCTTGAGAGCATCAAAAGCCGGCAAGCACGAAATGTGATCGGGCGAACCGGCATCAGCACAAACTTGCTGATAGCGAGCTTGTGCATGAGAAACTCTGGCAGCACGTTCAACGTCGATTTCCAACTTGCGTTGGTCGAGACCTGCTAGTGCGCGAGTAATGGCCAGACCATGACTATTGCCGGCCCGACGATACTCGTTCTCATAGGTCTTGTGAGCAGCCAGATAGGCAGTCTCGCAAGTGCTGGCTAGTTCTTTCAGGGCCGTCGCTTTGGCGTGTCTCAGGGCTTCGCGAGCGGCAATGAGGGGAGCTTCAATGTGCTCACGAGCGGCATTCATGCTGTCGTCAGCTCTCTTGCTTGCTTCAGCATAGCTGGAGAGAACGAGGGTCAAAGTGTTGGCGCTGTGCATATTTCCTCTTTGTGTTTTCAAATTCGACGGTTTTGTTGGTGCAATTCAACTCTGCCAAACGCCAATGAAAAATGGCGCTATCTAGCGGCGATAATGCTTTTGGCAACACGCCACCAAAACCTCAGCTTGCCGCTTGTGACAGCCCTCAACCAAAACAGCAGTATCGAATCGGCCTCATTGCTTATGGCAAAGAGTTGCAGTGCATGCTTTTGACATGGCGGGCAACCAACTGCGGCACTGGTGTGCTGCATGTTAGGGCTGATGGTGATACTGACTAGCTGAGTTCGGTTTGGTAAAGGTGATTGGATGCCTGAGGAGGAAAAATTGAATTGCACCATTACCTTTCAATATGTCAGGGCGCAGAATCAATCTGGGTGGGTCATTTCAGTTAACACTCCGAAAGATCTCAACAAAATACTTAGAAAGCGGCGCTAGCCAGGCCCTTCTTGAAGTGATATTTACATACATTTGGCAATGTTCTGTAACCTAAGAGCTAATGTTACTGAGCCTTTACGATGAGCGGCAACAGCTCTCAACCAAAGCGTTGGGGCAGGATCAAACCGAAAAAAGAATACTCGCATCTGTGACATAGCATAGTAAAACAACACCTTTTTTTTTGGGTGGGGTGAAAAGGTTGATATTGCTATCCGGGGCAAGCAAGAAAACGGTCCTAGACACGTCACTTACTCACCCCGGCAGCAAATTAGACAAGACAAATGAGAAGGCAAAGGAAAATGTACGCGATTAACCGAACAAAACCAAAACCTACAAAAGCCTCGTCGCCTTCAAGTCCAACTCAGGACTGATCAGGAAGTCCAGACCGATCTGCCCGAGAAGCCTCGCACAGGTCTTTCAGACGCTGTTCAACCACCCGGGAATCTAGCTTGATCACTTTGCCGCTGCGCAAGAGACGCTCGACCTGTTGGCGCATCGCTGCAGCAAAACAAGCGTGATTTTCACCGGTGCTGCGACGAACCAAAAGGCTGCGGTCGATGGCTTGGGGCTCAAGCGAAGTCAGTCCAGAAGCCTTCAGAGCGCCAGGAATGAAAGGGATGAAACCAGAGCTGACATAGTCGGCTTCGCCTTTAGCGAAATTTGCCAGCACCAAATCATGATCTACAGCTCGACCACGCGACTGCATGCTGTTCAACAAGCCAACAAGCTCGGAGACACTGATCAAATACTGAGTAACCACAAATTGCTCTTGCCGAGAAAGGGAGGCGAAGGGCAAGCAATTGGAATCGGTAGGCAACTGGTTGTGGCCTCCGCGATGCACAAGAAAAAGCCGACGGCGAAGCGCACTGGCAATGAGTTTTACTTTGGCAAACATAGGGGTCTCCATTTAATTTTCTGTCCGTTATCCCCGTCTGCACTACTTCAAAAATCAGGTGCATCACATACTGCGGAGGCAGCAAATGAAAGTTCGAGATGTTCTGAGCAGAGAGCAGATATTGGCGTTTAAAATCTGTTTTGCAATTAAGGGGGGTGATGCTAATGAACCTATCCATCCAGCTATGTGCGCGCAACAGTTCTTCATTACTTTTTGTTATAACAAAGCCAAGAGGCGTGATTATGGCAGGTTCAAGGTTCTCACAGGCGCGCTAGATTTCCACTTTACAATCCAGTAGTCCGAATTCTTACTGTACGCAATAGTATCAAAACAAAAAAAAGAATGAGCCAAGGGCAGTGGTGTAGAACAGATTTCTCTGTCTACACCACAATCCCAAGGCTCATTCATGCAGTCTCACCCACCGCCAATTACTCGCCGTCCGACACGAGGGCAACAACGCCGTTCGTGCTGAAGCGATCCTTGATGAAGGCGAGCTGTTCGTCAGTTGCTTCGACGTGAACCGTGATCTTCCAGGGCGCCTTCATAGCAGCACCCACGAACACCAGCTCCAAGCCCAGATGCTGAGTCAGCACCCGAACTGCATCATCACGCTCGATGATCATCTGTCCAGCGTTTTCTGCTGCGACGGTCACCGAATAAACCTTCTTGCTCGCACCCTTGGCACGCTTTGCAGCGGCGTCGATTTTGCGAACTTCTCCCAGGTGACGCTGTGCCACCGTAGAGTCAGGCTTGTGAGTAGCGAACGAGTCAGCGGCCGAAAGGTCGCCTTCGTCCTCGAAGACATCGAAGTCGAGCACATTGCCGGAAGAATGCGTGACCTTGACCAGGTCGCCGGCGCGAACATCTTCGAAACCCTCTTCGCCTTCAGCGATCTTGGTGCACAGACGATCCAGCGAGTCAGTGAAGTACTTCTTCACCGTACGCTTGATCTTACGAGCGTTGCCCGTGCCCTTCATCGCCTCATCGAGAATGAAGTCGCGAGCAGAATCTTCCACCGCAACGGTGAAAGCCCTACCGCGCTCCATCACGCTCAAGAAGCGGTTGACCACTTCATTGAGGCGAAGAGTCGTGATCGAACGGAGGTCTTCCTTGCCCAGGGCGCGGAAGAAAATCACCTCGTCGAGACGATCGAGGAACTCAGGACGGTGACGGCTCTTCATCGCCGACAGAATGATCTCTTTCGAGGCATCCTGCTTCTGCACGGCAGTCTCGCGAACGAAGCCGATCTTTTCCTTGCGGTCGACCACGTCGGCAGAACCGGTGTTGCCGGCCATGACGATGACGACGTCAGAGAACTGCACTTCTTCGTTGTCGGCCAGGTTGAGGATGCCGTCTTCGATGGCGTTGAGCAGCAAGTCGTCGATGGACTGATGCAGCTTGTCGGCCTCGTCGATGAAGAGGAAGATCACCGGCACTTTCGAACCACGACGCGAGGCTTCCAGGTTGACCCGGGAAAGCAGCTTGCGAGGATCGCGGCGGAAAGTTTTGGCAGCCTTCTCCGGGTCAGTCTTCTGAAGCTCTTCCAGCTTCTTGTCGAAGGCGGCCTTGTCCTTCTCCTGGTCTTCCGGTTCCTGATAGCCCTTGTAGCCGGTGGGAGCACCAATCAGACGAGCTGCCTGATGCTTCTCTGCCAGCGAGCCGCCGTCGAGCTTGACGTAGGCGTTGGGGTTGCCGTGAACGTAGAGAGCCAAAAGCTTCATCAGCTCGGTCTTGCCGACGCCGGGTTCACCGATGAAGTAGTAAAAGCCAGCGCACTTGTTGCCATCGCGAAGAGGGCTCAAAGCACGCGACTTGATGCGAACGGCAGCCGAAATGGCGTCGCTCTGTCCGATCAGACGCTGACCAAGGAAGTCGGTCATGTCGATTTCGGAACGGGTTGGGCTGGTCAGGTCAAGCCTGCGACCAGTCTTGGTCTTGATAGCTGGTTTCATTTGCGTAGTCATAACAAGTCTCCTTGTGCTCGGCCGTTAAGCCGAGAACGGTTTTGAGTCCAAACCGCGCGCAAGCGCAAATAGCCACGAGTCAAAGACCTCGAAGCCATTTACGCTGACACCGGATGGAGCGATTAAGAAAAAGAGGGGAAGGCAACATGCCTTCCCCTGTGGTTGGTCTAACTAAACCAAACCTTGGTTACATCAACGCCTAACGAAGTGAGTCTTCCAACATGAGCTGGTACGACATTTCGACAGGTGCGCGTTCCTCGTCAAACAAAGTTCGAGCAAGCTGCGCTATCTGTGCGCGAGCAGACTCAACATCGCCGTCTTGAGGAACGAGGACCTCAATTTCAGCGTAGCGACCCGAGTGCTTACCCAGGCCAGAAACGTCGTCTAGCGTAATCACCACTCCAGGCAACTGAGCATTGTGATGCTCCTGACGTTGCTTGGAGAATGACATAAGCTTGCCGCCGTTAAGCAGACCGCCCAGTGCCAGGAGAAAACGCCGAGTGAAGGCAGAAAGTTGCCCTTCTGTCTCACGACGCTCTCGGCCACCAGCAATGTTCACCCACTCTTTGATTGTCAGAAGCGTCACACTCTCACTACCCACGACTTCGTCGCGAATACGGAGCATTTCGCCTTTGACTTTGACGGGCAAAAACTGGTCGGTCATAGCAATCAAACGCCCTTGCGAAAAACCCATTTGCACGAGTTGTTCGCGCACGGCACCAAGCTCACTATCCTGAAGACGATACTTGCGTTCGACTTCGAAGTTAGGAGTGGAAGCGTGGTGTGCTGAAGCTGGATTGCTTTTTGCAGCGCTGGTAGATGTCTGTGGTGCTTGTCGTTCGGGCATGCGCCACGTAAAGACGAGCCGCCACAGGCACTTTAACAAGATTCCCATAATGGCTCCTATCTGGATTAAGACACTAGGTTAACTCGCACAACTCCCCGGGGGAAGAGGACGGCAACGATCAAAAGGCGAGAAGAATGCCTCAAGATTCGGTTGGTTGGTGCGCGGGTCAGGGGTCTGTGTCTTTGATTTATCCGGTTTTGTTGAAGGTGTATAAGTGATAACTTAACCTATCCTTTATCTTCTTGGAAACCTAATAAATTCCGCGGTCTCAGGGGTTTCCAGCTCTGAGCATGTGCAAAGGCTCGCGCATCTCGTCAATCAGTAACCATCAAAGGTTAAGAGCCTACTCATAAAGTATTTTCGGGGCACCCTAGCAGAGCTACGCCATTAGCTATGCTTTTAGACTAGATACTAGTTTCAAGATTTTCTATATACATAAACCTAAGGTTAAGTAGAACACCAGATAGAAGCATTGATAGCTCCTATGAGCTTCGGTTAGGTTGGCAGCGCAACTCAATCAACCAAATTCTGGAATTAACCTCAAAGCTCGTAAGCCCCCTGGCACTTCTTGTGACACTCTCTGCTCCTTCACAGGCGCTTAGATTGTCACGGCAACTTTTCGACCATTCCCTCGTGGAGTGAGAAGTGTTGTGCGCTTGCAGCAAAAGGGTTTTTGAACGTTCCAGCCTCAATCTTTCTCTACTTTCATCAAAAACAAAAACCTACTCACACCCGTGAGTACAGGAGACTTATCGTGAAAACCCCATTCAACCGGGGCTCACATCTCGTCAAGGAATTCGTCGCCACATGGAGAAAGAAATTCCGCGAGTATGTGGACCTCTGCCTTACAAGCGGGTTCATTCCGAAGTCGTTCCGTCCCCTCCAGCTTGTTGGTAAATATCTGGCTCGCCTCTGGGTTTACATCCAGGTCGGTCGAATTCGCATTGTCGGCAAGGAGAATCTGGTCGCCCCTGGGCGTCTCATTTTCTGCCCCAACCACAGTTCGATGTTCGACGCGCCAGTCGTCTACTCCATCATGCGTCGTATGCCTCGGTATATGACAGCGCAAGAAGAAATGCGCGGACTCTGGGGACTGAAAGCAATAGTTATGGGCGCGTTTGGCTGCTTCGCAGTCGATCGCACCAAAGGTAAAACCGTCATCGAACCGGCCATCAAAGTGCTGGTTGGCGGCGATACGCTGGTAGTCTTTCCGGAAGGAAAGATCTCCAACTCCGGCACTTATCTTCCCTTCAAGAAGGGCTCAGCTCTAATCGCCATTGGCGCCTACGAGCGGCTCGAGAAGAAAGAGAAGGTCGGCATCGTCCCCATCCACCTTTGCTTCGGCAAACGTGACGAAGCTACCGCTGGTGGCTCTTATGGAGCCATGGGTTTCAAATGGCGCGGTGGTGTCACCATCACCGTCGGCAAGCCGATTTACATCAACGACATCGACCCCATGACCTCTGACAATGTCACTGAAGTCGTGCGCGAAGCTATCGTCACTCAGGCCTGCGCCACCACGCGCTTGCCTGTCGACGGTCAGTAGCTAGTCGTTAGTTTCGGCTGAAGAAACAGCTATTACCCACAGCACTGCTCTAGAGCCTCATCAAGGCTCTAGCGACCAAAGAACAGAATTACGCTTCGAAATCATCGGCGAAGGGGGAGCATAGCGATAGCTCGCGACGGCTCTCCCTTCCCACTGCATCGGCCCCTGGCCTAAACTTTCCATCAAATGCCCCGGTGGCAGCCCTCGAACGAAAGAGAGCAGCCGCCGGCCAACAAAACTCCTTACAGTTTCGGTCCAAACGAAACAGGAGCACTTCAATGAACACCCAAGACCCCTCCCAGGTGCCCGCCACCGCATCTCCTGTCGCTGCAGTCGACGAAGAGGCCGCCCTCAAGGCTTTCAAGGCCGAATTCGTCAAGCCCGGCTCGCACGTTCTGGACGCCTGGCTCAGCCGCGGCTTCATCCAGTACCAGGTCGACCCCGACCAGTTCGCGGCCAACATGGGCAAGGTTCCCTTCGAGTACATGGGCGTGCCCACCATCATCACTCTCTTCCCCCGCGAAGACGACTGATGGCCACTGAGCTTGGGCAACCAAGCTGCTGAAGACAAGAAAGAGAGGCGTGTCTTTGGACACTAACCTCTCTTTTCTTGCTTTCCGCTTGACTACTACTTGTTGTCGTTACAGCCTGTCACGACAGCATTGAGAACACTAACAATCAAAAGAAAGTTCGAAAATGCTCTCTCAATTCATCGCAGAGGTTCGCAACGTACCTCTGGCAGAAGCCTCAACCCAGGCTGCCGCTGTCATCAAATACTTTGCGGCAGGAATCATCCTTTCGCAGGGCTCGCTGATTTACACCTTCGGCTCACGTTACGCCAAAGAAGGCAAGACCCGGCTGATCTGCAGCTTGATCTTCGCCATGCATGCGGCTCTCGCTGGCCTGGTGATTTGGCTGGCCTAAGCCTCCAACCCAACCCTAAACCTAGGCAGGTAAGGACACCGACTAAACCTTTCACATTCTCACAACTGAAGACGCACAACTGTGCGCGGACAAACACACTATGAAAGCCTCAGATCTCTTTGTCAAAGCTCTCGAAAACGAGGGCGTTGAGTATATTTTCGGTATTCCAGGCGAAGAAAACCTCGACCTTCTGGAATCACTACGAACATCCAGCATCAAGCTCATTCTCACCCGGCACGAACAAGCTGCCGGATTCATGGCCGCCACCTATGGCCGCCTCACCGGCAAACCAGGTGTCTGCCTATCGACCCTTGGCCCCGGCGCCACCAACCTGGTCACTGCCGCTGCCTATGCTCAGCTCGGTGGCATGCCCATGGTCATGATCACCGGCCAAAAGCCAATCAAGAAAAGCAAGCAGGGGCAGTTTCAGATCATCGACGTCGTCGAGATGATGAGACCAATCACCAAGTACGCCCGGCAAATCGTTGATGGCAGCCGCATCCCCTCCATCGTCCGCGAAGCCTTCCGCATCGCCGCTGAAGAACGCCCCGGCGCTGCTCACATAGAGTTGCCGGAAGACATTGCCGCTGAGCAAGTGGACGGAGCCCCGTTTGCCATCCATCGTGTCAAACGCCCATACCCAGACCCCGTAGCCATCGCAACAGCAGCAGAGATGATCTGTCAGGCGCAATCGCCGATCATCCTTGTCGGCGCCGGAGCCAACCGCAACAGAACCTGCCTGGCCCTGACCGAATTCGTTGAGAAAAGCGGCATCCCGTTTTTCAACACGCAGATGGGTGTTGGTGTTGTCGACGAACGGCACCCGCTCTACATCGGCACAGCCGCACTGTCGGCAAATGATGTGGTGCATCTGGCACTCAGTCAAGCCGACTTGATTATCAACGTCGGTCACGACGTTGTGGAAAAGCCGCCCTTCTTCATGGAGCGCAATGGCGCCAAGGTGCTGCACATCAACTACTTCTCGGCCAAAGTCGACGATGTCTATTTTCCCCAGCACGAAGTCATTGGCGATATCGCCAATTCTCTCAAAGAGCTTGGCAAAGAACTTGGTAAAAAGCTGTGCCCTGCCAATCACTGGAACTTTGAGCACTTTCTGCGGGTAAAAAAGCTGGGAGAACAGCACCTGCTAAGCAGCGCTCAATCGTCAACCTTCCCGGTGATACCATCTCGCCTGGTGGCAGATGTGCGCGCAGCAATGCCATCTAGTGGCATTGTCACCCTCGACAACGGGCTCTACAAGCTAGCCTTCGCTCGCAGCTACCAAGCCCATGAAGCCAACACTCTTCTCTTAGACAATGCCCTGGCGACCATGGGCGCTGGCTTACCCTCTGCCATCGCAGCCAAGCTGATCGACCCAAGCCGCAAGGTTGTTTCGATCTGCGGTGATGGCGGCTTCATGATGAACGCCCAGGAGCTAGAAACGGCTATTCGCCTAAACCTTGACCTGGTCATAGTGATTCTCAACGACTCCGCCTATGGCATGATCAAGTGGAAGCAGTCAGAAGTGCAGTTGCAGGATTTCGGCCTCGACTTCAAAAACCCAGATTTCGTGGCCTTCGCCCGCGCTCATGGAGCGAAGGGTCAGCGCATCAAACGCACTAAAGATCTGCTCCCCACCCTCAAGCGAGCTCTTAACGCCAAAGGCGTGCATGTCATTGATGTACCGATTGATTACTCGGTCGACAGCAAACTAGACTTGCATGGTCTAAACTCTGCACTGAAACAGCTTGAAGAAAGGCAGCTTGAAGAAAAGCAGCTTGAAGAAAGACAGCCGAAAGGGGAAAAGATTGTGCCAACCGACAGCAGCAGCAGCCTGAGCGCAAGTTCAGGGTCTAGTTCTGGTGAACCAGAAACAGTAGAAGTTCGCTCCCCCCACGACCGCTCGCTGATCAGCACTGTTACTCTCGACAATGCTGACCACGTCGAGCATGTACTGGCAACGGCCAAGGCCCTCTTCGACAACCGCGATGGCTGGCTACCGCCCTATGAGCGTATCGCCATACTGGAGCGCTTAGCAGTACTGATGCAGGAACAGCGCGAAGAGCTGATTAGCACTGCACTGCAAGAAGGCGGCAAACCTTACACCGACACAGTGGTGGAAGTAGACCGCGCTATCCAGGGAGTAAAACTGGGTATCCAAGCCATTCACCAGTTGCATGGCGAAGAGGTACCGATGGCTCTCACCGCCGCTTCCAGTAATCGCATGGCCTTCACCTTCTTGGAGCCCATCGGTGTAGTCGTCTCGCTGAGCGCCTTCAACCACCCGCTCAACTTGATCGTGCATCAGACCATTCCGGCTATCGCCGCTGGCTGCCCTGTTGTGATCAAGCCAGCAATTGCCACACCCGCTTCCTGCCAAGCTTTCGTCAAGCTGCTGCACAAAGCTGGTCTGCCAGAAGAGTGGTGTCAAGTCGTCCATCTCAGCAACGCCAACGCCGAGAAGCTCGCCACCGACCCACGTGTTGGTTACCTCTCTTTCATTGGCTCCGCTAAAGTGGGCTGGTATCTGCGCTCAAAACTGGCACCAGGAACCCGTTGTGCCCTTGAGCATGGCGGGGCCGCCCCGGTGATCGTGGACAAAACCGCCGATCTCGACGCCATCATCGCGCCGTTGGTCAAAGGTGGTTACTATCACGCCGGACAGGTCTGTGTTTCGGTGCAACGAGTCTTCGTACCAAAAGACCTGATCGATGGCTTCGCTGCCAAATTCAGCGCTCGGGTGCAGCAACTCAAAGTTGGTGACCCAGCGGACAAGACAACTGAAGTTGGACCATTGATCAAACCGAGCGAGGTCGCTCGCGTTGGCCAATGGGTGAACGAAGCAGTAGCAGCCGGGGCCAAGCTTCTCTGTGGTGGCAAAGCCATTGGAGAAACTGCCTACGAGCCCACGGTGCTGCTCAATCCGCCTGCCAGCGCTAAAGTCTCTACCATGGAGATCTTTGGCCCGGTGGTTTGTCTCTATTCTTACGAGACTCTGGATGAAGCAATTGCTCTCAGCAATTCACTGCCATACGCCTTCCAGGCCGCAGTTTTCACGACCAACGTGGACACTGCCATGTATGCAGTAAAGCGGCTCAACGCCACTGCCGTGATGGTGAACGACCATACGGCCTTCCGCGTCGACTGGATGCCATTCGGCGGACGGGATCAGTCAGGTCTGGGCATGGGCGGTATCACATACAGCGCCAAAGAAATGAGCCGTGAGAAGCTCATGGTGCTGAAAAGTGCGCTGATCAAGTAAGTCAGCCATTAAGTAAGTCAGTTAGTAAGTAACCGCAATTTCGCACAAGAAGGGGGGAATGTCTCGAAGTTGCCTGGCAACTTTCAGCTTCCCTCCTTCTTTTTTTCACAAGCAAAAAAATGAGCGCCAAGCTAATAGACCGGTCTATTAATCACCTGATAGAAGAAAGATCCGCCAGTCTAAAACCGCAGTGCCATAAGCTCTTCATCAAAATATTCACGGTCAATTTTCAAGGCTCTTTTTTCCAAACCATAGACGGCAAAGCCCAATGATTGATAAAGCCGCTTAGCTGAAGCATTGCTGGTAACAACGCTCAGTGTCACTTCCTCAAGACCGTCAATACTGCGGCACTGTTCCAACAATCGCTCCATGAGCTTGCGAGCAACACCAGTACCGCGCGCTGACGGCACGACATAAACGCCCCAGATATAAGCCTTGTGTCTCACTTTCGCACCAGAATGCCGGGCCAAGCCAGCAATGCCAAGCAAATCACTACCAAGCAAATTATTGCGGAAGGCACCCAGTACAAAACCACCATCTTTCGGGCTAAGCCGACCGATGGCTTCATGCTCAGGCAGAGCCAGACTCTCTTCGTAAGAAGCACCAAAAGCTTGAGGACTCTCTTGCAAGGCCAACAGCCGGACCGGCCAAAAGACAGCAAAGTCTGACGGGTTGAGCGGTCGTATATGGAGGTTTTGGTTTTGAATGTTTGATTTGGTCATGGCTACTTCAATATGCCACAATATGCCACTACATTCCAGACAGCATAGATTTGCAGCCAGAACTAACGGAATCTCCCTTGAAAAACGCTCTAGTAATCTGCCTCAATTTGCTATCAATAGTGCTGTTAGCAATCTCTATCGCTGCCTACTGTAGCTCGGCCAATCAGACCCTGGAGCTACTCAGCCACTTCCGCATCTTGCTTGCCTTTCTCGGCGCAGTTCTGCTGCTTGCCACCCTGCCCCTGAAAAACAAAAAAGCCATTATTCTTGCCGCCATGGCCTTTTTGGCAAACATTGCTGCCATCGCCCCGCTCTACTTACCAGCCCAAAGAGAGAGCCAATCATCACCTACGGCCGAGGATATGCATCGTCTCAAAATAATGCAATTCAACCTTTGGGGCGGAAAAAACAAAAAGTACTTTGCTGTAGTGCAAACAATCATTCAGACTAATCCTGATGTAATCGGCTTTTCTGAAATAACCCCAACTTGGCTCATTGCCTTAAAGGCAGGTTTGGCTAACTATCCTTACATGATTGCCGACACTACTGGAGGTGGCATTGCAATATTCAGCCGCCTGCCTTTAGAGAGCAAAGAAATTAGATACTACAGCCCTCTCAAACGCCCGCGAGCTATTGCAAAAGTCAAACTGGCCGGTGGCCACTTCACCCTTATTTTTGCTCATCCGTTTATTCCACTCAAACACACTGCCATGAGAAACGAAGAGTTTGCAATCTACGCTAAAGAAGCCGTAGAAGCCAGTAAGAGCGGCCCCGTTATATTGGCTGGCGACCTAAACTGCACTCCCTTTTCAAGCGACTTTAGCAAACTGCTGAGCGACGGCCACTTAGTCGACACAGAACAAGGCTTCGGGCCTCAGCCCAGCTGGAGCACCCATCAAAAAATAGCCCTATTTCCCATTGATCACTGCCTTGTAAGCAAAGACGTTGTTACCCTCAAACGCTACATTGGCGAAGAAATTGGCAGCGATCACCTACCGGTGGTGGTTGAATTAGAGATGCCCATCAAAAAATAGAAATTTCAAGTAGCCCTACATCAACGACCAACCACCGACTGAACAACCTTCTGCACGTACTCGCAAAGAAAGACTGCACAAACTTTTGGCTTTATATCGTGAATGGAGCACTTTCCATTCTTGAGAAAGGCGCAGGAATAGCTGGTTAAAGTGTCAGGAGTGTCAGGAGTGTCAGGAGCGTCAGGAGCGTCAGGCACCACCCTCATAGCAGGGTAATGCGCTGGGTCTTGCCAGCTACTTTTACCAGGGAAGAGCCGTCGCCCTTCTTCATAGTCAATAAAGACTTCGGCAAAAGGGACCGGCCTACCAAGACGTTCTTCTAGACGCTTCAAGACCTCAGCAAAGTCTTCGATTGGGCCTAAAATCCAGTCTTTATCGGCTAAAGTGCAACAAACTCCAGACTGTTCGGCAACGCCGCAACAGTTGCGCAGACAAGTGTATGAAATTAGCCGTTCACGAATTTCATCGTCAGATAGTGCGCTCATAAAATTTACTCTCGGGTTACCTATGACTATTCAGACAGAAGAATCTTGCGAAAATCTTGCAATGGGCACGCTCCAAACCTTTCAAAAAGCTTTCGGCAGTAACGAGCGGTGGTAGTCACAAGCTATAGATTTCCAAACCCCTGCATGAGCGAGCACAATCGCCCCGAGTTAAGCGGCAATAAGCGCAAATTCGCCCGAGAGCGAAATTAAGTTCTCTCTTTCTCGTTCTAGGGGTAAGATGTCGATAGGGAGCAACGGCTCAGACATGCCTTTGCCGCTGACTTGGAGAGCGCCGTTGAGCTGGAGAACCCCGCTGGGTTGGAGAGAAATTACTGATGGCGGACAGAGTCTACAAAGAGCAAATGCAAGACTTTAAACCTGTCAGCCCAGAGCTGGTTGAAGTGCCAGCAGATCAAGCAGAAGCGCAAGCAACAGCACTATCCACAACAAAACAAAACTGTCTGTGCGGCGGCGAAGACACATTACCGTCTCTCGGCGATGTAATCCGCGCACAGCTTGCCAAATCAGAAGCCGAAAAAGAAGGAGCTAGAAAGGCGCAAGAGAAACAATTTCAAGAAAGCCACAAAGAACACATTTGGACATCAGTCTATGATTTTAGCGGCCCAGGAAAGTTCGCCGACGATCACCGCTTTCGTAAGTGGTGGGATGGGCCGGGCAAGCAGATATTCAACCTCATCTACTTTGCTCTAGGCGGTGCGGCTTGCTGCGTCATCGCTCAAACTAGCGGCTACTTGTACAAGACCTCCATCGTAGGCCTCTGCTTGTTCGCGGCATTAGGGACAGCAGCCGCCATCTATGCAGTATGCCATCGCCGACCAAGTAGCCAATCAGATGTTCTCTCAGAACGTGCTCAAAAAATCATCCGCCGCACCGCTCTAGCAGCGCCGCTTTTGGCTATCTTAGTAGCAGGCTGGAACTGCCTTACCTACGCCGTCGACTACATCTGGATAGAAGGAAATTACCCCCGTTATTCCAGCAGCATGAGCCCGGCCAACTACGAAATCTTGAAAAAAGAACAAGTTGAGCTAGCAGCAACAATTTCACCTCTAAACACAGAAGCGGCCAAGAGACTCTTCGAGAGAACAAAGGAAGTAGGCTCCAATGATCTTGCTGTGAAAATGGCAGACAAAGTTATACGCTTTAACCGCCGCGATAGCCGCTGGAAAATTAGGCGACTGGGAGTGCTCGGCAGACTGCCCGAGCGAGACCAAGAATTTCAGACTCTTACCAACAAATACAAGAAGCGCTATGGCAAGGATGGCTATTTGTGGAACACCCTAGCCGATACAGCGGTTTACAACAAAGACTGGCCACTGGCTCTAGACATGGCCAATGAGCACGTCAAAATTCATGACCGCGAAGCTATCGCCTACGAGCAACGGGCTTCAATTTACCGCGAGCTTGGCATGGATCTAGAAGCAGAAGAAGACCTAGTTACAGCTAACTCATTTAGTGCAAACAACGATGGTCACTGATTTAGGAATGACTAGCCTGAGCCAAAGGGCTGCTACACGACATATTATAGTAGTCGAGAAAAAAACAAAAAAACAATGAGAGCTGAAAGCCACACAGGTGGACATTTCAGCTCTCACTGCTAGTTTTACTTGGCCGCAGTCGCTGCTACTTAGTGACCATGACCGTGAACGTGACCGCCAGAGCTATCCGGGGAGGGAGCCGCAGTATCAGGCCCAGAAGAAGGCGTAGGATCAGGGGGAGAAGCCGGACTCGTGCAAATTGACGGGTCTTTCATGTCATGGCCAGGCATGTTATGACCAGCCATGTTGTGCTGATGACCCATGAAAGTAGCAGGAAACACCATCATCAAAGCCATGACTACAGCCATGACAAAGTGAGCGATGTCCTGACCAAAAGAGAGCCAGTGAGGCTTCTTAAAGTCGTTATAGAGGCGCATGGCGTAGTAAGAACCAAACCAGGTCCAGTAAGCAGTAAAGACAACCGTAACGACGATGCCACTCACCGGAGCTGCGAACATCCACCACATACCAAACATCATGGCGGCATGGGCAAAGTCGTACCACTGCTTGTTGAAGGGCAATGAACGACCGTAGGTGAAAGCGCGAACGAGGTACCAGGCCGTGCCGACAGCAAAGGCAATTTGCCAGAACAAGTCAGCAATGCCGAACCAGGAAGGGGCCAGACAGCTCACCATACCAACCATGCAAGCGCCGTGCCAGACTTCGTTTTCACGGTCTAGATAGCCATTGACCTTGGTCAGATACTTGGGGCTGAACAGACGAAAGCCGTAATACAGCGCGCCCAGCAAGAAGAATCCAGCCAGGAGCGAGAGAAAAGGGAAAGAGGAGGCATGCTCGTGCATATGCTGCATGTGCTCCATGTGATCTGCGTGATTCATGATTTACTCCAGAGTTGAAGTTGGCGAGGCGGGGTTGAAGAGGCTTCCCTTGACAAAGAGATGGCCGACGCTGCTAGCTCTCAAGACTTATGTCTTACGAAAGAACTAGAAAAAGAACGTCAGATGTGGGTTGTACGAGAAGCGCCTAAAAATTTATTAGAAGTAGAAATAGATAAATACAGCACAGAACATAACCGCCTGGCACGACAGCAAACAACAGCCCAACCTTCACTTAGCCTTAGAAGCGCCTTATAAACACCCAAAAATCGCTTAATAGGCGACTCATCTACTGGGGTTTTCCCTAGCGCAGTGGTATGACCCCTACCAGGGGTTAGACTGCCAAATGTTCAGACAGATATCGATCAAAGATAACAAAAGAATGCCAAGAGTTAATCGCCGAATTCTATCTTGGTTGGCAATTTGGGATTCTTAAACTGCGCTGTGCGGATATCTTCAGCAGCCAAAGCTCTCATGCCTTGCTTGGCATAGCAAAATGCGCGAGCGAGGCGATAGTGCTCATTGTTTGGATCATCCACCAAAACACCAGTTAGCTGTTGCATCGCCTTGCCGTACTTGCCCATTTGGATCAACAATGCGGCCTTGCGATAATAGAGGTCAGTATTGTTAAAATTGGCTCCTGATGCCTCGCAAGCGTACTGATATGACTTCTCTGGCGTAGGGTCATTAGAAAAATAAGCCCTGGTCAGTACCAGTTTTTTATCGCTATCTTCGGAAGCAGCACCCTCAGCACTATAGCGGGGAGCATAAGACCCAGTGTTGGCGCGGGAACCAGAAGTAGCCGGTGCGAAATCCTCAGAACCAGATTCTGGTTTCTTCACAGGCTTAGCGGCTTGCTTCGCTGGAGCAACACCGGTAGCCGCATCAGTGCTATCCAAATCTAACTCTTCAAACACAGTGGGTGGAATGCGCTCAGGCGCAGCTGGTCTAATTGCCAGAAGCAGTTCATTTCCAGACCATTTGCTGTGCAAGACTGGTGTTTGCCTAGCACCTGGATGATCTTCTTTTACTTCGTTTTGAATCGATGACTGAGCGGTCTCGAACGCCTTAGCTATAGAGGTAGATGAGCCACCAGAGCGCAAACCATCCAACAGATTTTTAGTGAAAACACCGTTTTGATAACGCTTAGATTCCCACGACTGCTCGTCAGGTTTACTTGAACAAATAACCATCTGCCCTGAACCGGCAGCCAGCACTTCGGCATCAAAGTTACCGGTGCGAGCAATGCCCTTTCCTTCGCCACTAACACTACCGCTATGGCAGGCATCCATCACCAACAAAACCCTGTCAGAAAGCACGCGGCTTTGAATTGATTCAAGAACCTTTTGCATTTCAATGCCAGTAGCAAACAAGTCTTCTGGGTCAGAATCAGCAGCAACAATATAATTGCGGCCGCGAATATCCATTTGTGAAGGGCTGCCGTGGGTGGAGAAGAACAACACGATCATGTCGTCAGGCCGCGCTAAACGTGCCAAGAACTTACTACCCAACTCAGACATAATACGGCGTTGGGTGGCCTTACCATCGAGCAATATGCGCACATGATCAGGGGCGAAGTTAGCTTCTTTGGTCAAATAGGTGTAAAAATCGCGGGCGTCTTTAGTGGCATATTTCAGTTTGGGAATTTTGTCACTATTAAATTCACCAATACCGACAATCAGTGCCCATTTATCGCGTACAGGCTTATTAACACTATCAGCAACCGCTGCCTGATTTACAACTTGATTAGACACAGGTGAAGGAGAAACAGTTGTAGCAGATGTAACAACAGTGGCAGTTGTGGCAGCAGGGGGCGCCGACGCACTCTCCGCAGCATGTGCGGGAATACCAGTGAGAAGAAGGGTGATGGCGGCAATGGCTCTGATGTAACTATTCACAGCTTGTCCTTATCTCGTCAATTCTAGTGAAATCCAATGAAATCCAGAGAAATCTGTAGCTTTTATACCTCATTTTATACACAGACGTTGAATCGGACGGAATTAGGCAAACCAAATCACTAGCAAACATTAAACGTGGTGCCAAGAGGTGATGACAACGTTTAGGCCTCGTTGTCATTATGGCAAACAATAAACAGCAAGGCATCCTTAATCACACACGCATTCAGTCGAGGTACAGTCCAATGAGCTCGCCATCTTTTAGCGCCCCTACAAGCGAAAATGCCTCCGCCAAAAGCTTCCTATCATTACCAAGTGCCGAGATGATGAGCCAAGAGTTCGATAACATCTGCGCCAGCAAACTACACCGTGAACAAGCTATGACCAGCGACCAACCTTCTTTTGGCCAATTGCTTGAGTTCCGTTCAGGATCATTCTCTTCTAACGAGGCCTTGCGTAACATGTATGCCGACAACAGTGTTGTCCGCCTAAAGAGAACAGCCAGAGTTTTAGCATCACTAGATAACGACGACCAACAAATCCTCGCCACCAGCGACAAATTACCAGCCATTGCCTCACCTTTAGTACTAGCCGTTGGCACTTCACAAACAAAACTGCAAGCTCTGCCAATCATGGCCGCACCGGCTCGTAGCCGCAAATTACTACCAGCGGCCAAAACAGGCATGTTGCCAGTGAGCTCTCCAACTGAACTGCGTGCCCTAGTCGAATTTACTAACTCTAAGCGCAGAGAGCAAATTGCTCACAGAAAGACACACCAAAAATTGTTGAGCGCCTCTACTTGCCGCAAGAACCAACACTCCAAGAGTGGCTTTGCACTTGCCTGGAAGAACGTTAAGAACGTTTTTGCCCAACAAATGCAGCAGCTCTCTAATCTGCTTGACCAGCTTGCACTAGCCTAAATATCTAAATCAAGCCATATATAAAAAGCTATCGGTAAAACGCGCTAAACTCAAGAGCGTCACAGCCATTACAAGACCATACTGGAGGCGCCATGCTGAAATCTGAAGCCACAAGAATCATCAAAAACATAGTAGAAGATACAAATGCAAAGTTTACTGATGAGCAGATCGAGGCTCTCACCCAAATGTTTCTGCGCATCACCCAAACTACCGTTGATGAATCGCTAGCAAACTTCAGACCAAGTTCTGGCGGCCGCGGCCAATATTAGGCACTTGTCGTCGTCGTCGAAATCGTAGTAAAGTTCGAAGTCTTCGAGGCCCAAAAGGCAGCGAAGACTTTAACGCCATGGTGCATAAAGACAACAGTCAAGCAAACAGCAGCAACAACAACAGCAACAAGTACAGGTACAGGACATGCCGACGACAGACAAGACTGAGAGCGACAAGCACTTTCTTACCAATGCCAAGAGATTAGAGCGCGAGACAATTGAGATGCGCCGACACTTGCATGAACATCCTGAACTGAGTTTTCATGAGCTAAAAACTGCCAAATTAATGAACGACCGTCTAGAAGGTCTTGGCTACAAAACAAAAAAAGGCGTGGGCAAAACTGGTGTTATTGGCGACCTTGGCAAACAAGGGCCACTAATAGCCATTCGCGCTGACATGGATGGTTTACCTATTGATGAAGACAACCAAGCCAGTTATGTTTCCAAGAATCAAGGCGTGATGCATGCCTGCGGCCACGACGGTCACATGGCCTGCGGCCTCACTGCAGCAAAGCTGCTAGCAGAAACTGAAATACCTGGTCGCATTCGTATGGTGCTGCAACCAGCTGAAGAATTTGGCGACGAAGAGGGTAAATCTGGCGCCTGCAGAATGCTTGAAGATGATGCACTAGATGGTGTATCAGCCATCATTGGCCTGCACATGGACGCTAGCCTGCCAGCGGGAAAAGTAGGCATTATCCCTGGGCCGATCATGGCAGCAGCCGATAGTTTCACTATTCACATTATTGGCAAAGGCGGCCATGGCGCCTATCCTGAAAGCACAGTCGATGCTGTTGTCTTAGGCTCTCAAGTAGTGCAAGCAATTCAACAAATCATCTCGCGCCGCATCTCAGCTCTCGATCCAGCCATTGTTACGATTGGTTCTTTCCATAGTTCTAGCACCAGGGGCAATATCATTTCAGAAAGCGTAAAGCTTGAAGGAACATTCCGCTCATTTAGCCAGGCCGTGCGCGAGCAAATCATGCAAGAACTTGACAAAGCCTGCCAGTTGGCCAGAATTTTAGGCGGCGACTACAAAATTGACTACGAACTAGGCTACCCCACCACGGTTAATCATCCTGAAGTAACCGAGGTTATGCGTCAAGCGGCCATAGACTTAATTGGCAAAGACAATGTTATAGCGATTCAACCGAAAACATGGAGCGAAGATTTCTCGATGTTTGCCGAAAAAGTACCAGGTGCATTTATGTTCTTAGGCGCTGAAATCGAGGGTAGCACTCGCAGTCATCACAGTCCCACTTTCGACCTCGATGAGTCTGGGCTGTTCATCGGCTCAGCAGTGCTAGCAGAAACCGCTCGCAGACTTGCTCAATACTACAAAGGCAAGTGAGAACATGCGAAAGTGAATCCCCATCTAGCTGAGCTACAACCATATCCCTTTGAAAGACTGGCTAAATTGCTGGCAGGTACGACCCCTGCGGCAAAAAAGGCAATTCACTGGTCGATTGGCGAACCGAAACACGCAGCTCCTCCGTTTATCGCTGAAATTATCGCCAAAGAAATCGGCGGCCTGAGCAACTATCCCCTCACTATCGGCGAGGGTGAATTACGTGAAGCAATCTGCGACTGGCTCAAGGTGCGCTTCAAGCTAGAACCCGATTCACTATCAAAAGACAAACACATTTTGCCCTGCAATGGCAGCCGTGAGGCCCTATTTGCTTTTGTACAGGCAGCGGTAACTCCAGGCCCAGATGCGCTAGTACTAATGCCCAACCCTTTTTACCAAATTTATGAAGGAGCGGCACTACTAGCTGGAGCCAAGCCATACTTTCTCAATGTTGATGCCCAGTCACTCTTGCCCGACTTTGACAGTGTGCCCGAAGCAATTTGGCAGCAATGTCAGCTCCTCATTATTTGCACCCCAGGTAATCCAACCGGGGCCGTAATGCCAGCTGAGCAAATAGAAAAGCTAGTTAGGCTGGCCGACCAATACAACTTTATCCTTGCCTCTGATGAATGCTACTCTGAACTATACCCCAACGAAGATCAGCCACCAGTAGGCTTATTAGAAGTCTGTGCCGGCATGGGTAGAGTAGACTACAAAAACTGCATTGTTTTTCACAGTCTGTCAAAACGCTCTAACTTACCAGGGATGCGCTCAGGCTTCATTGCCGGTGACGCTGACATAATTGCCCAATTCAAGCTTTACCGCACCTACCATGGCTGCGCTATGTCACCGCCTTTCCAAAAGGCCAGCACCGCCGCCTGGCGCGACGAGGCCCATGTAGTTGCCAATCGCGTGCTCTATCGGCAAAAATTCAATGCCGTGCTTGAGACCATTACTCCAGTAATGACAGTAGCGCCAGCTCAAGGTGCCTTTTATCTCTGGCCAGAGACAAATATTGAAGGTACTGAAATTGACGAAACTGAATTTACCCGCCTACTATTTGCCCGCGAAAATTTAACTGTCGTTCCTGGCACCTATCTATCGCGCCCAGCTCACGGCTCAAACCCTGGTGCCAATCATGTGCGTATGGCATTGGTAGCACCGTTAGAAGAATGTATTGAAGGAGCCCAGCGCCTGAGAAATTTTGTAGAAAGCTTGTAGAAACTAAAATTGATCACTAATGAAGGAAAGCCGACAAATGGATACGAAAAATACTGCCCAGGCCGAACACACTGCATCTAGCGCACTAAAAGCGACAATTGAAGAAGCCTTTGAAAGAAGAGCTGATATCAATGCCAAAAATGTCGATACCAAAGTGCGCCAAGCAGTTAGTGACGTAATTGACGGCCTCGACAACGGCTCTTTGCGAGTAGCAGAGAAGAAAGCGGGCCAGTGGCAAGTAAACGAATGGATAAAGAAAGCTGTTTTACTCTCTTTCAGAACCCACGATAATGTCGTTATGCCTGGCCAATCGACTAATTTTTACGACAAAGTACCAAGCAAATTTGAGAACTACACCGAAGCAGACTTTCGCGCTGGCGGTTTTCGCATTGTGCCACCAGCTGCAGTGCGAAAGGGAGCCTATATTGGCAGCGACGTCATATGCATGCCTGCCTTCGTCAATATTGGCGCCTACGTTGATTCAGGCACAATGATCGACACCTGGGCCACGGTAGGCTCTTGTGCCCAAATTGGCAAGAACGTTCACCTCTCCGGCGGGGCGGGTATTGGCGGCGTACTTGAGCCTTTGCAAGCGAGCCCGACAATCATTGAAGACAACTGCTTCATTGGTGCTCGTTCTGAAGTGGTAGAAGGAGTAATCGTCGAAGAAGGCTCTGTTATTTCAATGGGAGTCTTTCTTGGCCAGAGCACCCGCATCTACAACCGTATGACTGGCGAAGTAAGTTACGGCAGAATTCCAGCAGGCTCAGTGGTAGTATCAGGCAATCTGCCTTCGGCAGATGGCAAATACAGCCTCTATTGCGCTGTTATAGTCAAACAAGTCGATGCCAAAACCCGCGGCAAAGTAAGCATCAACGAACTGCTCAGAGCTGGAATAGAAACTGAATAAAACGCTGAATCAAATCCAGAAAGAGGATAAGGGCAATAGACAAAACGGACACCCTGGAATTGACCAAACAGCTAGTGCGATTGCCTTCAATCACACCAGATGACGCGGGCTGTCAAAATCTACTTAGCAAAAGACTAAGCGCTCTTGGCTTTACTAACGAGACCATGCAATTTGGCGAGGTGAAAAACCTCTGGTCAAAAAAAGGTAACAGCGGCCCCCTTCTTGTCTTTCTTGGTCACACCGACGTGGTGCCCACAGGTCCAGAAAGTAATTGGCAAAGCCCACCCTTTGAACCAAGCGAAAGAGACGGTTACTTGTATGGCCGGGGCACAGCTGACATGAAGGCCAATATTGCCGCCTTCGTTACTGCCCTCGAGCGCTTCTGCCATGCGCATCCGCAGAGCTTCAGTCCGACAAAAAATGGATCTATTGCCTTACTGCTCACCAGTGACGAAGAAGGTCCCAGTGTGGACGGAACAGTCAAGGCTGTAGAAGCACTATTAAAACGCCAAGAAAAAATCGATTATTGCATCGTAGGTGAACCCAGTTCGGTCAATGCCGTAGGCGACATGGTCAAAAACGGCCGGCGAGGCTCTCTCAATGGCCGCATATACGTCAAAGGAGTGCAAGGTCACGCAGCCTACCCGCACAAGGCAATTAATCCTATTCATATCTTCGCCGCAGCCCTATCTGAATTGTGCCAAGGTCAGTGGGACAAGGGCAATCAATTTTTTCCGCCCACAACTTTTCAAGTAACCAATCTCAATTCTGGCACGGGGGCCGAAAACGTTACTCCCGGGCAGTTAGAAGCCTGGATCAATTTCCGCTACTCCACCGAGTCAACCGCCGACAGCCTAAAAGCAACTGTTGAAGCCATTTTAAGCAAACACAATGTCGACTACGAAATTGAATGGCGACTCTCAGGAGTACCATTCTTAACTGCCACAGGAAAGCTACTAGAAGCTGTACAGCAGTCGATTTTAGCCGAAACCGGCCTAACCACAGAACTATCGACAAGTGGTGGCACATCGGATGGCCGCTTCATTGCCCCAACTGGTGCTGAAGTGATCGAGCTGGGGCTCGTCAATGACACCATTCACAAAGTCGACGAATGCTGCTCGATAAACGATCTCAGTAAATTGAGCAATATCTACCAAGGGATTCTCCAGCGCCTCTTCGGTGAAGAATAGCCATGAATTACATCAATTACTTCTTTAATCACCTCTTTATGCACGATGTTGCCGAAAAAGTTGGCAACCCTGGGGTGATAGGCGCCATAGCTGCAGGCTTAGCCATGTTTGCCCTATTATCTGGAGTGGCGAAAATTCAGCGCAAAAGTCTGCCCAAACAATTTCCGGGCGACCCAGAGGCGCTACAAGCCAAGTATTTACTGGCTTTCAGACAGTTAGAAGATGCCAGCAATGCCAGCCCAGAGGGGGTTAAGGGCTTGCTCACAGCACTAAAGACCAATCCGGCAGCCTACATGGCTCTGGAAGCCTTCGGTAAATATCAAAACAAACAAACGTCTCTCCCAGAGAAGAGAGGTAAGGCTTGAACGCAGAGGGACAAGTTAACTCATGGGGCACAGTGCCTTTTGGCACCAGTCGGCTGCAAGTGCGTCATATCGTGCTCTGGCTTGGAGTCGCCCTTTGGCTCGTACCAACCCTTGTCGTTACCGGCATACAAGGCATCGCCTGGTTCGCCTTCAACCTTGCTTTTGTCTTGATTCTGACGATCATTGCCACACCATTTCGCAGCATCACCATTCAAAAAATTGGCACTTTTTTCTTTGCTGGCGGCCTGACCATGGGTCTAACAGTACTGATCTGTATGCCATTAATGAAAATGCTTGGTGCTTCGCCTTTGAGGCCATTTGTCACAGTGCCGCTGGAAGAGATTTTCAAGTTATTCCCTCTCTTGTTAATACTATGGCGCGGGCGCAAATTTAGCAGTTTCACACTCGGTGCCACCGACATATTGCTCATGGGTGCAATTACTGGAGCTGGATTTGCCTTCGTCGAAGACGCTTACGCCCACGCCGCCAACCACTCGGCACTGAACAACTTATCAGTCTGGCTGCCATCTTCAGAGCTTATCAATGGTCGCATTGTCTCCGGGCACGCCATTTGGACTGGTCTGGCAGCGGCAACGATTGGCTTAGGATGGCTCTTTAGACATCTCGGCAAAATCTTCCTCCTAGTGTCTTGCGGCCTTGGTCTGGTCATTTCCACCACTGACCACCTAGCCCTCAACTACAATCAAACCCAAGGTGCATTACCCTGGGGAGCTTCATTTTTCAACCTAGTCTCAGCCAGTGGTTGGCTACCTTTAGTGCTTTTCCTGGTTTGCCTGGTAGCGGCTCTAGCAGCTGATTTCTTTGTACAGCTGCGCAGTTTGCCCGCCGCCAAAGAATTCAAATTACCCGCTCGCAAGGGTCGCAAAGACTCACTAGAATCGCTCTGGGATAGCGTTCTAGACTTGCGCCGACTAGCCTACGCCCATTTTCGCTACAAACACTATGCCGATGAAAACTGCCCAGGGGCGCTCTCACTCACAGTTGCCCTACTGGCAAAGAGACTTATCAATCGCGCTGTAGCCGCCTTAGACGAACCAGTACTAGTGGCAGCCCAGCCAGCCAATGGGGCAAACACCAAGGGCAGTCAAACCAGTGCACCGTTCACTATTAGAGGTCCCGGAGAAGCTCCCACTATGCCCAGAGCAGCAGGGCAAGCCGCGCCACCAAACTTTGGCAAACTCTCGCCATCGCCGCAGGCAGCAGACTTGTCTGGAGCCACCCAAATCACAGGCATGGGGCCAATTGCCGGCAGCAAACCAACGGCAGACATGCCTTTCATCATGCCATTTGACCAGCGCCCTCTAATCGACATCATTGACCTGCCGGAGCACTACGAGATCTTTGAACAGGTGAGCGAAGGTGGCATGGGTGTAATTTTCCGCGGCCGCCATAAGAGAACTGGAGCGCGCCTGGCTATCAAAGTCATGCATCCGCACCTATCAGCAAACCAATTGCACTTACGCCGCTTTGAGCAAGAGGCTCGCACAGCTAGCACATTGGACCACCCTAACATTGTGGTGGTGCACGATTTTGGCATTACACCCAAATCAATTGCTTATTTGGTGATGGAATGGCTGGATGGTTCCAATCTTGATCCAGTCATTAGAATTGGCGGCACCATAAGCCTGGCACGCTTCCTTCATATTTTCATTCAGGCCACCAGCGCTCTAGCCCATGCTCACCGCAAAGGTGTCATACACCGCGATATCAAGCCGAGCAATATAATTCTCGCCACCACTCCAGAAAAGCCTGATTTCGTCAAAATAGTCGACTTTGGCATAGCTAAAGTGCTCACTGATGAAAGCGAAGACTCGATGAATCTCACCCGTACCGGCGACATTCTGGGCAGCCCGCTCTACATGAGCCCAGAACAGTGCATGGGCAACAAAATGGACGCTCGTTCAGACATCTACTCTCTGGGTTGCGTCATGTATCAGGCTCTCGTTGGTGTTACTCCCCTAAAAGGCGAGAATGCCGTGCAGTTGATTTTCAGGCATGTACACGATATGCCGGCACAACCACGCTCAATCAAAGCTGACATTGAACTTCCAGACATCATGGAGCCCCTGCTTTTCAAATGTCTGCAAAAAGATCCAGACAAACGATTCAGCACGATGGACGATTTAGAAGCTGAGCTAAAACAAGTTCAAGCAATTCTAAGCAACCTCGCGTAAGCTCGCGGCAACCAAACGCAGGTCAAGCAAGAATATGAACTGGTGGTCATTTAGCTGAAGATTTCAGTACTTACGCTAGCTGCGCAATCAGATGGCAACAATTGTAAAGAGCGTCCTATACAAATCTTAAGTTGTTACTTCGATCTTGCTCTTGATATCTAATGAAGTATGTCCGTTCTTACTTAAAACCAAAAAAAACAAAACAAAAGCAAAAACACTCCCCTGAACGAACGTAATTCTACTTCTCGCTGCATCAAGGCAAGCTCGATTGCGACTGTCTATGCAGCCACCATGACCAGTTAGGAGTCAATCACGGCTCTTATAACCCTGTAATGGAGCACTCACATGAGAAAGCTTATTTTGTCTGCGGCAGCTTTGGCTGTCGTCTCTCTGGCAACAATCCTGGCTTCAGCAACTTACATGAGCGGAATGTTCAACAAGGACATCACCGTCTCGTTCACGTCTGCCGAAGTCGCCATGCCGAAGATTCTTCTACTCCCTGCCGCCGGTGGTGAATGTCAGCGCCGCCGCGTGCTCGACGACTTTGACGGTGCCATCGACAACATCGACCTGACCGACGGCAAGACCCGAGTGGTGGTGTTCAAGCGCCTGCCCCTGATTCACAGTGAAACCACCTACTACCCTGTCAGTGACCGTAAAGACTGCGAATCGTTCGCCAAGGATGGCCCGGTCACGGTCAGCAAGCACGGCCCGCTCTTCACCACCGTCGAACGCGACATCACCGGCCGCAAGCCAGTGCGTGAACGCAAGTACGACCTCGATGGCAAGCTGGTTTCGGCGGGCAATCTGGTGGAGGACGGCAGCAAGTTTCAGACCGACTTCTTCAGCACAGCCGGTCTCACCACCCGCTCCGAGACCTACAACCTCACCAGCAACAGCGTCGAGAGCGAGACACTCTATCGCCCCGATGGCACGGCTCTGGTGCGCCAGGCGCTCAATCCGACTGATACCAGCTTCACGCGCGAACACTTCTCGGCCGACGGCCAAGTGGTGGTGAGCAAGGAGACCCGCAGCTTCGGGAACTACACCATGGCCGAGATGTACGCCAACGGCAAGCCTCACTTCGAGGCCTCTCGCGGCATCCAGTACACCTCCCTCAAGTTCCACCGCCCCGATGGCAGCGATGAGCTTCAAGTGCAGATGTGGTCGAACCGCTCGATCACTTTCAACCACTACAACGAGGCCGGGAAGCCCTACCTCGAAACCCGTTGGATGGAGAGCAAGAGCGGTCCAGTGGACGGCAACGGCTACCGGACCATGACCCTCGTGAAGTCCATCGAGACCAACGACAAGGGCCGGCACATCCGCGAGTTCGACATGCGCCCGGACGGCACCATCGAAAAGGTGACGCTCTACAAGAACGACGAGTACATCAAGGGCCGCATCGAGTACACCGTCAACAAGCAGGGCCAAACGGTCTCATACAAGGCCCGCGACGAAGAAGGCAAGGAATTGCCGGAAGTGATCGTGGCACCGGGCGCTGGACCCAACTTCACCGTGCCCGCCTCTCACCGCGTGCTGACACAATTCAGCGTACCGGCTGGCATCAACAAGTACGACGACAAGATCGCCACCGAGCAGTACCACGGCGGCATGTAGGCTGTCGAAGTTATAGACGAACGCGAGCAATCGCGTTCGTCTGACTTCGCTTTTGCCATAAACAACCACTAAGTCAATCAACGAGAAAAATAATGCCTCTTTTCTTAACTACTGCAGCAACCTTCATCGCCATCCTCGTCGGAGCCAGTTTCTTGTTCTCCCGCCTCTTCCCAGGCAGCTCGTCTCTCGACTTCGAGTCGAACGACGCTTACTGGGCCAACTTCATGAAAAAGCAGCTGCTCTGCCGTGAGTTGCACGTTCTCACTGCCATTGCAGTGGGAGTAGGCACCGGCCTAGTGCAGTGCTACTGGAGGGACGTCTCTACCACTCCGCTGCTGCTGGCCTTCGCCACAGTGGAAGCAGTCTGGCTGCTGCTCATGTTCGTCGTGCTGCCACCCAAGGAGCAGACCTACACCAACATGCCGCGCTTCGCACTGGCGGTGGTCGCAGGAGCTGCCGTCGGCATCTTCGCCTGCCTCACCCTGGGCGTCGTCACCACACCACTGACCGTCGCTGGTGTGCTTTTCCTCCTGGCCTGGTTAGCACTCACGCCCCTGTGAGCCAGCAATCAGCATTTTCTTAAGCAAATCTGTTCTTCAACCAATCTCGACTAGCCAAATCTAGCCTAGCGAGAACTTCACTGCCACCAAAGGACCATATGAACACCGCCACCACCGTTTCCAGCATCTCCAACATGAGCACCGCCGAACTGGCGCTGCAAACCCGCCTCGCCACCGTGCGTGAACGCATCGCCAGCCTCGAAATCGACCAGCGCATCACCGCCGCCATGCGGCCGTCGCTGGCCTGGCACTTCGGCTATGCCCGGCAGCAGGTCGAAGGCCTCGACAGCCAGTTCGGCACCTTCAGCCCGAAGGAACTGATCACCGTCGAACGCCTGATCGGCGAAGCCGAAAGCGCCGTCAACACGGCAGCCACGGTCATCGGCGCCTAAGCAGGCAAGCCTAGCTGGTCTAGGCCGTTTAACTGGTCGACAGGCTGTTCACTAGCAACAGCCTGTCCAAACCCAAGAGGCACATGCCTCTTTTCTCTCTTCATCAGCCAACTTTGAGGTCTACCATGAACGCTTCCAATAGCCCCGCCCGTATCGACAACAGCTCCGGCACCAAGACCTATGCCCGCTGCCAGCGCAAGCCCATCCCGGCGGCGCTGCTCTGCCCGTTTTCGGCTGGTGAAATCATCAGCCACGCTTCGGTGATCAAGCTCGACGACGGCGAACCGTCCGCCCTGGCGTTCCGCCCCTTCGGCGCCTTGACCATGGAAGGCGAAGTCGCTCGCGCACTGCCGGCGGTGCTGGCCTGGATCGACCCCGAAGCCACGGTGAGCAACACCAGCTGGTCGTGGCGCGACGCCATCAGCGAACAGCTGCTCAGCGGCGGCGCCGTCAATATCGACGAGCTGCCCGCTGGCGTGCTGCTCAACAGCCCGGCAAAGGCCAGCTGACACCATTCCCCTCAACCAAATACGCGAGCACAAGGCGCGACAGAACGCCAAAGGAAAACAGCCTATGACCAAACGAATGTTAGCCTGGACGCTTGCTACCATCCTCCTTCTGGTGGGTGCAGTAGGCGTCTACTGGAATTTCTTCGCTGAGCAATCGATCACGATCTCGCAAAGCGACTTGCAGAGCCGCATCGACGCCAAGATGCCCTTCACCGCCAAGCACGGGGTGACAGTATCGAAGGCCACGGTCATCCTGGGCAACGACATCACTCTCGATTTCGTCGCCTCGACCCAGAAGTTCGGCAAGGAGTATTCGCTCAACGGCGTCGGCAAGGGTGTCCTCACCTACGACAACAGCCGCGGTGCTTTCTTCTTCAAGCCGGAAAAGCTTGAGTTGAAAGACTTCAAAGCCAATGGCGCAGGTCTCAATATCGGCGACAAAGTCGGTGGCCTGCTCGACAAATGGGTGGATTCGCCCAAGATCACCGCCAACAAGCAAGAAATCGTCGAAGCTGCCGAAGTGGCCGGCCAAAAGCTGGTGCAACGGTCTGCCGAAGCAGTGCTTGCGGTGACGCCGGTCTACAAGATACCCGACACCTTGAAGGGCCAAACCATCCGCATGTTCTTACATTCGGTGGAAGTGAAAGATGGCAACCTCATTGCCCATCTCTCGCTCTGGCAGTTCACCGTTTCGGTGATGCTCTTCGGCCTGGCTCTTCTGGCGGCCATCGGCATGGTCTGCGCCCTTCTGGTTTGTCCGGAATGGGGCGTGGCACTGCTGGTGATTGGCTCGATCAGTTAGCCAGAACTCGACTTACCAGTGATTACTGGTAAGTTGTTTGCACTTTTGACTAGCCTCGGGGCTGCCTATCCTCTTTGGAGGCCGGGCAGCCCCAGGGGTTTTAGCCAACTAAATTTTTCTTTTTTTCGCTAATACTATACTTTATCATAAGCACCAAATTCGGTATCAACAAACAGAAGAGCGATACCCTGGCTAAACAGAAAAAAATCAATCAGAAGCAAAGTGGATTATTTGCAGAAAGCGGGTACGAAACTAACGACAATTCCTAGGCGGTTGCAATGCAATGAATTTAAGAAGAGAAGGTATCTTTCTTAGGGTTCTTTTGGCATCTTCGATAGCTTTAAGCTGCAACAATCTAGGTCTTGCCTTAGAAAGCTCAACATTAGAATCGGCTAGCGCCAGCCAAGCAACTACTGAAAAGAAGACTGACCTAAAACCAATCTTTTTGTGGAAATGCAAGAAGGGTAATCAAACTATTTATTTAGTTGGCACCATCCATGTGGCTAGGCCTGGTTTTTACCCTCTGCCACTAGAAATGCAGAAGGCACTAGCAGAGAGCAAAATTCTCTTTGTCGAAGCTGATGCCCTTCAGGTCGGTCCCGAAAAAATCACAGAAACGCTCAAGCGAGTTGGCATTTATCCACCTGGAGACTCACTTTCTGAACACCTATCTGATACGACAAAAGACGCCCTAAACCAATACCTAGAATGGTCAGGCGAGTCTCTTTCAATGTATCAGCCCTACAAGCCCTGGGTGGTATCGCAAATATTAACCAGTGCAGCCCTGCGAAAAGCTGGCTATAAGAGTGAACTAGGCATAGATCGACACCTGCTAGCCAGCGCTCACGACAGCGGTAAGAAAATTATCCCTCTTGAGTCGGTAGACTCACAACTAAACCTTATGGGTGGCTTCAACAAGGATACCCAAGACAAACAATTGCTGGGCAGCATTCTCTCTCTACGTGACGTAAAAACACAACTAGAAAAGATTGAGAACAGCTGGAAGAGTGGCGACGCCGAGGCACTGGCAGCATGCTGTGTCGACGTCACAGGCAAAGACCAAGATAAAGACAAAGACCTAGAGGCTGCACGAGTAGCCATTCTAGACAAGAGAAATCAATCGATGCTCAACGATGTAAAAAAGAATCTGCCCGAAAGCAGCACCACTATGGTTGCGGTAGGTGCAGCACATCTAGTAGGCGAACAAGGCCTATTAGCAAAACTAAAAGGAGAAAATTTTTCAATTGAGCAATTAACAACCGCGCAAAAGAAAGCCACTAGCAGTATCAATTTCGGTGGCAACAATCTCAAACCACTCTATTTTCCAGAAGGCTTGTTTCGCATCATGCTTCCCGCTGAGCCAGAGGTAAAATATGAGACAGTGAACGGCATTCGCATGGTCGACTACGCCTACTCAAATTTAGGTGGAGTAATGGCTGTATCTTATATCGTCTTACCCTCAGCCATACAAAGTGCTGAGAAGCAACAGCAATTTATGCAGCTAGTCGCTAGCGCTATCCTTAAAAACATGAAGGGCACAAACGCGACCTGTCTGCCAATTGCCAACGCTAGCAGCACTCAAAACGCTGTTATGCAGCTTAGTTGCAAACTACCAAGCAAAAACGGTATGACCAATCAAGCCACATACTTCCGCAGTCGCATGATTGCCAGCGGTCGCAGGCTCTATCTTGTCGGCGGTCAAGGCAGCGCTGACTTCTTTAAGTCTAAACTCTTCAGTCAATTTGAAAGCTCGCTTGAGATTATTCCAGAATCAGGATATGCCGCGGCACCGGCCTCTCGAAATAGCAATATTGGTCAAAATGGTTTTAGTTCAAGTAATTTTAGCCAACGAAGTTCTGCTCAAAATCGCAGTTCTTCGAGCCTCAAGCCTAACTCTATCACTAATTCGACCTGGCCAGGCTTAAGCAATTCAGGCACCAAGTTTGATTTTGAAGCCGCAAGAAAAGAACAACAACGAAAATCTGATGAGTTACGAAGTAAGGTGCGAGGCGACTTTGAGCGAGTGAGACAGCAACTACAAAATAATCGATAGGTGACAAGATGAAACTATTTGTTTTGCTTGTACTTCTTGCCATTACAGCCTATGCCTGCCTCAATATCAGCGCCATTACAGCAACTCTCAACAAAGGTTTATTCGCTTTCGAAAGCGTTGATGCTGACAATCTACAAGGAAAACCGCTAGTCGTTTTCGCCTTACCCCACGGACACTGCAAAGCGTCCTTTCCCGGCCCCATCACCCCCCACCCGCCGTCTTTTTCTCAGCAATTGTTTGTTGCGCCCTTTCAATCAGGAGAGAACCGAGTTCTGGCCGACTCGAAGCAAGTCTATTACCTCAGTGAATTCAGACTACCAGCGCTGCCAATTCAGGCTTCAACTGTCACTGTTGCACCAATTGAATACAAAAAAAGTCTCTGGGGTTCTTCCAGCAGTGCCACTCCTGCTGGCAACAATAGCCTCGTCAGCTCATCGAACTTTAATTCAGAGCCACTGCAAATCCAAAACAGCCTTGACGCCTTCTGCGCTAGTTGGCTTGCTGACCGGGGGGCTATTTTAGATAGCAAGGTTCCTATTGCCTTCAAAGGTGGTCTCTTTAGCGGCAGAGAAATAACAGCCCACTCAAAAGATGGCAAAACTAGCTATAAACTGCGCTTCTACTGCAACTACCATAAGAAGAAAATGGCCGTAGTTGGTGCCGCTGGTGAGCGCTCCAGGGTATTCTCATCGGACACAGAACGATTTTTAAACTCAATAGAGATCTGGTCCTAAAATTAGCAATCCACGCTAGCTGGCAGATATTTGTCAAATTTTGTCCTTTTTAAATGGTTAAATAAGTATCCGTAGTCCGTAATCCGCATCTGCGCAGGCCAAGGCAAATTAATGAATGACGGGCAGGATGCCACCAGAAAAATTGCAGACTCAATTGCCAACTCAAGCGACAAATTGGCGCGAGACGGTCTCTGTATGGCCTGTGGCAAAGTCTATAAGGTGCGGCCTGGTGAAAAGCCATACTGCTCGAAAGATGGCAATGCCCTAACCCCCTTGCCAATACTAGACGAACCTTTAGTTGGTCACTATGTCTACAAAGGCCTCCTTGGCGTGGGCGGAATGGGTGTCGTCTACAAAGCGCTCAATTCTTATCTCGACAAAATTGTTGCTATCAAAACTCTAAAGGGCAAACGCTACAACGAGAAAGAGCTATTGCGATTTCAACAAGAAGGGAAGTTGCTAGCAAAGTTAGTGCACCCAAATTTAGTCTCTGTTATGGATTTTGGAGTCAATCAAGCGCAAGAGCCTTACATGGTCCTGGAATATTTGCAGGGCGAAAGCCTGGCTGAGATGCTCAAAGAAGAAGGTATCTTAGATCTCGACCTGGCCCTCGACTTAACCAAACAAGCAGCAGCTGGCTTGGCTCACGCTCACAGCTTTGGCGCTGTGCACCGCGACATAAAGCCGGGCAATATATTCGTTACTAAGAGCCGAGAAGGACCACTGGTAAAGGTCTTCGATTTTGGTATCGCCAAATTGTTCTTCATGGACGATCCTGGTGCCCGGGCCGACTTAACCAAAACCGGCGAGATTTTTGGCAGTCCGCTCTATATGAGCCCAGAGCAAGCCCTGGGCAAAAGCCTTGATGAGCGCTCAGACCTATATTCACTCGGTTGCGTGCTCTATGAAATGCTTGTAGGCAAACCGCCAATAGTAGGTCAATCAGCCATGGAGACAATTTTCAAGCATGTTTCAGAGGCTCCACTAAGGCTTGCCGTCGCTTGTCCCACACTAAAATATCCACCAGCTGTGCAGCAATTGTTAGACCTCTTACTAGCGAAAGAGCGTGATGACAGGCTGCAATCAGCGGATCAACTAGTGCGTTTGCTGCAAGCCATTATGGACGAGAACAAAACTGGATTGGCCGAACTTAACTCACTGAGCACAACGGTTAAACGCCGCCTCGGTCAGCAAGGACAGAGCGACAACGCGCCAGCAACCAGCGCAGCAAACGATAAGAAACTAATTGTAGCTGCCGTGCTAGCAGGAGTAATTACAGCAGGGGGAATTGCCGCTTTTCTGCTGCAAGACAAGGCCCCAAATTCGCTAGCCAAAACCAAAGCTTTAAGTACTGCAGGCAACACAGCCGAGGGGAAAGATAAGGCGGTGACGCCGCTGGCTGCTCAAGAGCACCCCATTTACAATGAGGCACCAAGCGAACTTGGTTTAATTGATCAAGTGATGAATCCATCAGATCAATCGCGCCTCACACTGATTGAACATGAGCTAAAAAAGGGCAAAGAATCACTCAAGTTACCTAGAGGCAACAAACTGAAAAAGCCAGATTTTGTGGCCATCGCCAAAGCCGGCCAAAGCCTAAAAAAGCTTGAAATAGAGGGCTGTAGCGGTCTAGATGCAGATAGCCTTAGAGAACTTCAGGCCCTGCCAATTTCGGAAGTTTATGTCAAATGGGGTGATATCGATGACGGTGGCATGGCGGCAATATTTAAAATGGCCGGTCTGCGAAACCTATCGATTATTGGCTGTAGTTACCTCACGCCTAAAGTCTTTAGCACTTTAGGCAATGCAAAAAGGCTGTTCAGTCTACAAATGGAAAACGGCCAAGTTGACGGGCGCTTCTTTGCCAAGGAACCGCCCACAGAGTGGCTAACTGAGCTGTCATTCACTGGCATGCGTGCTTTCAACTCTAATCACAAGGCAAAGATAGTTAATACCGATTTGATTACTCAACGCTTGAGCAACTGTAGCCAGCTAAAAAACTTGGTTTTAGAGGGCTCTGATATAAGCGATGCCGGTATCAAATGGCTAACGAAACTGCCACACCTAGAGCAACTTACAGTTACTCGCGGCAAGATCAGCGACGTTTCTATCCCTCTATTTTTGCAGATCAAGAGTCTAAGAGATCTGGACCTCAGTGGCACCAAAGTTTCACCGAGCGGACTAGAGCGCTTACTGAAATTAAGCAAAATCAAAACGGTAGCGATTAGCCCGGATGGCCAATTCTCCCACCTGACACCATATCTGCGCGAGCAGATGAACATTGGGCGCCTCGTAATACACTAGAACTACACTAGAACTAAGCCAGAACTATTGAGCTTACTTGCCGTTGACCTGGTCAATCATTTGGGCCAATTCTTCGCCGGGCAGGCCCCCAGGCTCATTGTAAAGCACTTTGCCTTTAGCATCGATCATGACGATAGTAGGAAAGCCTCGAACATTGAACTGTCTCACAAGAGAGGCATTAGCTTTATCTTCAGCGTCATAACGCTTAAAAGAAATCGACTTATAGCGCCCTTTGGCTGCCTCAAAGGCAGGCTCCATCTCTTTGCACGGTTGGCACCACTTGGTGTAGAAATCCAGCACCATTTTTATCTGTCCACCAGCAGCCGATCTTCCAGCAGAAGAACCGATAGCAGTATAGGCACCGGCAGTAGCCGAGCCAGAAGAAGCAGAGCCGCCGCTAAGACCAGAAAGCTGATTCAAGCCAGCTGTCGCTTGGCCCGACAAATTACCTCTATCATTGGCAATTACCCACTGATACTCTTTTTTTGCTTCACCAACGCGAGACAGGCATTGGTTGCACAAGGCCATGTAGTAATGACAAAGCACGTTAGTTGGGTATTTGGCAGAGAGGACTTTGAAGTCGTTGAGAGCACCCTGATAGTCTTTTTTCTCGTATTTGCTTTTGGCAGTCGAAAAAACATCTGGAGTAGCTGATACGGGGTCGAAGGAACCAAGCCCAACAACTGCGACAGAGATTCCAACTAAAGAAACCAAACCAGCCACTAGGCAGGTCGACAAACTCACTTTCCAGCTCGATCTCAAACTACTTATCATTTTGCTTAGTCGGCCTCATAGTCACTACTGATTATGTTCTCACTGCTGATATTACTGATACATCATGCGCATGGTTGCCTTGTCTCGGTCGCTTAATTTAAGCACCGGCGCCTTAAAATACATTGCGTCTAGGCCCGAGGGCGAATGGCCACCAATTCCTAGTGCATGCCCAGTTTCGTGCAAAGCCAAATTATAAAGTTTGTTTTTGTCGACCTGAGACATGCTGTTGCCATTGTAACCAGGACTTGTCAATCGCACAAAACTCTTGGTCATAATGTCTTGCCCGGCAGCGTTGACACTATCTTGGTTATTGGTCTGACCACCGGCGCCAAACCCAATTTGCCCAGGCGCGTTGGCCCTCTGCACTATGATGTTAGCGCCATCAGCAGTGGACCATTGCTCCATCCGGATAGGTGAACCAGAGAAACTGCACCATTGGTTCATGGCCTGAAAAATCAAGTAGCGCAAATCGTAAGAAAAACCAGCCTGCTCAGTCGTGTCAACATAAACTTTGACGCTAGAAGGTGCAGCGAAGCGCTTCATCGGACCACACTCCATATAATTTGGAGTATTGGGATTTTCAGTGGAGCGCCAATTCAACATGCGCTGCAAATCATCGGCGTATTGTTTGTCATAGGCCACATTAGTGCCTGGATTGTACTGCGCTTGATCCACGCACTTTTGATAATTGTCATGGGAGGCCTGCCAGTCACGGGTGGCCCTATCGTATTGACCAGTGGCGTCAGTAGCAATGGCTCGCACATAGTAGAGATCGGCCAAATTCTGAGCAGCGTCGTAAGGCAAACAATTTATGGCGCTAGTGAAATAATTGACAGCCATATCATAGTTTTGAGCTTCTTGAGCAGCCTCACCTTGCTGCTTGTAGGCTTCTGCTTGTTGGTTATAGCCAAAGAACAGCGCATGGGCTGGCTGCGCCGTAGTTAACACAGTTACAAGGGCGGAAAACGCAAGCGTCAGGCAAGAAAATCTAATCGAATTTCGACAGGGCAATTTTAGACTGGCTTTTTCGAGTTTAATCATGATGGTCTTTCTTCAACCTAGCAAAAACACACAGTGCAAAAGTCTAGCATGACACCCCGTGCCCGATGGCCGCAGTTATCAACGTTAGGCGTGTTGCAAAGCGGCAATGTGTAGCCAATCACATCTCTAAAGTGCTATAAAAACTAAACTTTCTTATGGGAACTCGCCAACCCTTGGCAGGAACCTCTCTTTCCGGATCCCTGTACCTGTTTTGCACGCTCCAAAGCGAAGGTCAAATGTCGTCAAGCAATTCAAAAAACTATTTCGGGCTTTCCGAAGACTACTCTAGTAGAGATAATTCAAGAGTAGCGATCGTGCCGGTTCCCTATGAGGCCACAACCAGCTACGGCAAAGGTACAAAAGATGGTCCTAGTGCCATACTTGAGGCTAGTCAACAAGTAGAATTATTTGATGATGAGCTATGGATTGAGCCGTTCAAGATCGGCATTCACACCATGGAAGCGGTGCAAGTTGAAGCAGCAACTAGCGAAACTAAAAGTGAAGATGCATTTAGCGGCTTGGCCGACTCAATCAAGCCTCTAATACATAGCGATAAATTCCCCATCTTGCTCGGTGGCGAACATTCACTCACCCTCGGCGGGGTCAAAGGTTGCCTCGAAAAATATCCCAATCTTTCAGTATTGCAAATTGCTGCTCACAGCAACTTGCGCTCATCATACGAGGGGAATTCGCATAGCCACGCTTCAGTAGGCTTCCAAGTCTACAAAGCTCTAGCCAATCCGGCAATGACTCAAGTCGGTATTCGCAATATCAGCTGGGAAGAAGTAGCTTGGATGGAAGAAGAAGAGCCAAACATCAGCATCTTCTGGGCCAGAAATCAAAACAAGTGGGACGTCAGCGAAATCATCAATACTCTTTCTAACGATGTCTATCTTTCAATTTCAGTAGACGCCCTTGATTGCGGGGTGATGCCGGCAACGGGTGCTCCTGAACCTGGAGGCATTGACTGGTATCAATTGATGGAAGTAATTAAACTCGTTTGTGTTCGCAAAAACGTCGTAGCTGCCGATATCACCGAACTCTCTCCAATCAAGGGCTTGCACGCTCCCAATTTCTTGGCAGCAAAACTGCTGTACAAATTGATTGGCTATCGTTTTGCTCTAGACCTTGGCGTAACCAAGAAATACCTCTAAGTGAAAAAGATGCGAGCAACTTGTCTGTCGCTCGCATCCTGTTCCAATATTATTGGTTCGAATATTAAAAGAAAAAATCGGATAAGTAGTGCGTCTCCTTTAATTCGCTTCGCTCACTGCCTTACACCCCTGTCTGGCAGTTTGCGTTTTCACTGTATTAACACTGTACTAACGGTTGTTTCTTCAGCAAGGACACCCCTGACCCTGCTAGTTCCACAGTCTAAATCTCGATACACCCCTGCTCTTGATTTAGCGCTTCCGTTGTTTGACATACGCATATATACTGGCCCCAAAATTTCTCGACAGATTTTCAGAAAAAAATCAAAATAATTATGGAAATTCTCAAAACCGACCAAGAATGGATGCTTTTGGCGCTAAAGGCGGCAGGAGAAACTCAAAATAAAAGTGAAAATCAGAAAACTGGCGATAATTCTGACAAAACAACCAAAGACATTCCCGTCGGAGCTGTTATTGTCGAAAATGGCCAACTAATTTGTACAGGCCAAAACCGCAAAGAGCTGCTCAACGATGCCACGGCCCACGCTGAAATTGTGGCACTGCGCCAAGCAGCCACTATCAAAGGAACATGGCGACTAGCCGGCACAGTGCTCTATACGACCCTAGAGCCCTGCCCAATGTGCGCCGAGGCAATTATCCAAAGCCGTGTGTCAAAAGTGGTTTTTGGGGCCTACGACCCGCTCTCCGGAGCCCTTGGTTCGGCCTTCAATCTTTACAGTGGCAAACGCATCTACCCCATTCCAGAAGTACTGGGCGGGATATTAGAAGCCGAGTGCAGCGCCTTACTCAAGCAGTTTTTTGCTAAGGGCCGCCCAAGCTAATACCAGTACCGGCGAACATGCCACTGTTATAACCCTGGGCCAACTGTCCGCTACTCCATAGATAGGTAGCTTCAGCCTCTTGGCCGGGGGTGAGACCGTAGGCTCCGCGAGACCAATCATAGAGATTTCCACCTGGTGGAATGTAGCCCATGTAATCGCCGGAGTGAGTATTAGTCATGCCCACGTAGCCTGGGGGTAGAGCCGGGGCAGGAGTAATAGTATGGCCGCCAGAGCCGCCGCTTCCACCAGAACCGCTTCCGGAGCTACCAGGGAAGGCTCCAGAGCCGCCGGCGCTGCGCAAGAAGGGCATGTCGCAAGAGTTAATGTCGACTGAACCAGTGGAGACAACTGGCAACGGCTGGCGGCCACTTGTTAGGCCTAGGCCTTGGGCGGCAGCACTGAGGATAGAAGCAGTATCGAACTGAGCGCCTTGAGCAAGAGCCGTATTGCCATTGTGGCCAACCAGATTAACGCAGGTGATAGTAAAACAAGAGATGGCTATCTTTAGTCTTAAACTCATTGCTCAGGCCTCAATTACTCTGGTAACGTCATCGACATAGGCAATCTATATCAAAGCCTTGGCCGAATAGGGTCAAAGTTTTGGCAGAATTTTGGCAAAAGCGAGCACGTTGAGCTCGCCTGAAATGTTGTGATTATGTTAGTTTGACTTGTTAGCTTAAGGGTGGCTCACCACACCAGAGCGAACAATACATGAATCACAAATACCTGCTGCAATCGTACATAGAATTCTTGAGCAGTCAAGAATTCTCCGAATCAACAAAAGTGGTCTATAGATCACGCATAAAGAAGTATCTTGCCTTTCTAAAAGAGTTGGGGATACTCTTAGAACCAGGACAGCAGATCGAACACAACCAGATTCATTTGATTCACAGCTATGCCTCGCACCTGGCTCAGTCTGGCCGTTCTTGCACTTCCTCGATCACGGCTACACTATCTACTGTTCAGCATTTCTTGACGTTTGTTGGGGTGCAAGTGGCTGAAACTAGAAGAACGGGCTTGGTTGACTGTCAAACTCGTACTTTAACTGACGACGAGTGGCAGAGATTCATTCATGCCAGTGAGAAGCAGACATCTTCACGCAACCGAAGTATAGGGTGCCTCTTTGCCTTTACTGGTATCACAGCCATTGAATGCGCCTCTCTCAACATAGAAAATTTAAATCTCGTAGATGCTATTTTGACCATAACAAAAATCAATGGAAGGCGCTCTTCAATTCCGTTGAATGACTTTACTTATAAGTGTTTACTGCAATGGCTAGGCTTGCGCAAACTCATCGAGGTCGACAGCGGCCAAGCTCTCTTCGTCAATCGCTGGGGCGAAAGAGTAAAGCCAACCACCATAGGTGGTATCGTAAAAAATATTGGATTGGAAGCCGGCCTAGATCTTTCTCCGATGGTGCTTCAGCAGACAGTTGCCTCAAGGCTAATGCGCGGCGGAGTTGACTGTCGCATCGTACAAGACATAATCGGTGTCAATCCCTATGCTCAAGCGGGCATGTCAAACATAGCGACGGTCTTTTAAGCTCTTAACTAAACTAAGTATTTCAAAAGAGGTGGAACATCAAAGCATGTCCACCTTCTTCTCATTACCTGCCCATTGACGAATGTTATCAGTTCGGTTACTTTCTACCTGTAGAATGGGTCAGGTTCACTTTTCATCAACTGCAAACAGTATGGACGGTAGTAAGGAAACTGTGCTGAGATGGCTAAAATACTCGTTGTAGAAGACGATAGACTGGTAGCTCAAGCGGTAGTTGACGCCTTAAAGTTTGCCCAACACATTGTCGAGTGTGTCGATGATGGCAAAGAAGGCTTAGATAGACTTCTACTGTACCAATATGATATTGCTATTCTAGATCTAAATCTTCCCAGTATGACCGGTATAGAGATAGCTCGAAATTATCGAGCCTCTGGCGGCATGCTCCCCCTGCTTATGCTCACTGGGCGGGGCGATATATCTGATAAAGAATCTGGCTTTGACTCTGGTGTCGACGACTACTTAACCAAACCCTTCGATGTGCGCGAACTAATTGCACGGGTTCGAGTGTTGCTTCGCAGACCCCAACAAACACTGCCCGACTCGATAACAATTGGCAATTTGAGTCTCAACGTGCGCGAAGGTACAGCAACTTTTCATGGCAAAGAAGTGCGACTGCTAAAAAAAGAGCGCACAGTCTTAGAATTTTTGATGCGTCATCCCAATCAGATTTTTTCAGTCCAAGAATTGCTCAATCGTCTCTGGAGTTCAGAATCTGATTCTTCAGAAGACGCTGTTCGGCAGTGTATAGCGCGCCTGCGTAGCAAGCTGAGCGAAGGTGAGAACACTGGACCAATTGTTACAGTCAAAGGTTTGGGCTACAAGATCGCTGATGCTAATCCGAAATTATAGCTGCGCGTAGCTGACTTAGCTGCACAACATTTTCATAGCCTTGAGCGCTATATAATCAGCTCGTTTGCTGTCTTTGGCTTATATAGAACCATAACTGATACCGCTAGCTCAGTTAGACCTAGCCGCGATATGCGAAGAACGCTCATTTGAGTTGTGATGAGCCAAGAATTGCTTAGAAACAAGAATAAATATATGCAATTATCAGTTTAAGTATCAATATTTTTCTTTCGAGCTGCCCCCAGAACAATCACCCAACAAAAGCACAACCATCTATAGCAGCGCTGCTCTCGCGCCTTCCACTGTCAATTAATGACAGCAAAAGGCGTTTTCGCTTTTGGCAAACTACACCCACACACAACAAAACAACAGAGGGTCAAAATGATCACAATCACCTTCGACATCGCGGCCACAGTTACGACATTACATTTCCTGATGATCTCTTTCCTGGTCGGCATGGCACTGAAAATGGCGGCAGAAATATTATGTGCCGGCTTTGACCTCAGAGGTGGATTTATCAAAGCTCTTGCGGGAACTCGTAACTTTCAGAAAAACCAATGCGACGGTATCAGGCTCATAACTCTTATCCTTCGCTCGGTTATCCTCGTGGCAATCTGCTTCACAGCCATCGCTCTAGCCTCTCTTGACCAGGCGACCACAGCTTCCGTCCTCGCCATTATTGGTGGTGCCCCTCTAGGTATGACCGCAGTGCAATTGGCGGACAGAATTCTCTGACTAGCCAGAAATATAACTCCAGCCAAGGTAAAACTTTCAGTTCAAAAACTCCGCAATCGCCTCTAGAGATCGAAATAGTATTCGTCAAAAGACGCTATTGGACAGTGTACTGTTACAAAGGAAAAAACATGACCGCCAACCGCTCAATGGAAGAGCTTGCCAACGCCGAACTCACTGACTTCGCCCAGTTGCTCAATATCCTTGGTTTAACTCACAGCGACTTGTCCCCAGTTTTTGGAGCAAATGGCGTGTATCTGTTTTGCAGCGGTCGGACTGAGGGTAAGGTTTGCCCTTCTAAGGTTTCTGCGCTAGTTCTAAGACTGGCTGGTGTCGATAGCCAAGAATATCAGCCAACAATACACCGCTGCGGAGTATTGATCTTGACCGCAGCATCGGATCAATTCGTGACTCTGAAAGCTCTTCTCGGAACTGAAGCTATATAAGAAACGACTAGTCTCTCAATTGACTTTTGGTCAACCAATCACCTCAACTCACAAGCTCCAAAGCCTGAAAAAGCAAAGGAATCTCAGATGAACGACTCTCTTGAAACGCTTGCCAAAAAACTTGATGCAGCCCTCGCCGTTAAGGCCAGATTAAGAAGAGAAGCCGAAGATCAACGCGCTAGTCGAGCTGCTGCAGCCAAAGAAGAAGAGCGCAAACAACGGCTACCAGCAGAAATCGCAAGAGCAGAGGCAATCATTGCCGAGACATACGCAAAGTTGCTGGATGACAAACATAACGAGTCTGACTGGCTAAGAGTTATGTCCTTGACCCGCACGGAAGTCAAATTCACCTGCCGGGGCCGGGACTCGGACACAGAGAGCACGGTCACCATCGCTGACACTGCTGCTGCCGCCACAATCGTCGCTAACTTCTTGCGCAACGCGGGTCTCCAAGTCTACATTTGGAAAAACGAGCGAGACAACAACTTCCCGTACTCACTGATGGCGACCAAGCGTTAAGCTCTAAGCATGCCGCTTACCCAATTTCGTGCCCTGTTCGCAAACAAACCATCAACCGAGGTTTGGTGCATCCTAGCCGTGCTGAGCCACGACATTATTGGTCGCAACTGAGATGGCCTAGCTCTTTCTCTTTCGATACGTCGACAACCAAGCACTTCAACTGTTAAAGGTTACAACAATGACAAGCACGTATGTCGGTGCTGCCGCAGTGTTTTCTTCGGCTATAAGCTTGACTCGCAAATTGCTTTCAGACGCGTTAACCAATAACCCAGAAGCCGTTGCTGGCATTCTACGGTACGCAAAAAACGACTATCTCAGCAGCCTAGAGCGCTCAATGTCGATGATCAACGCTAGTCAGTTTTATTCAAAAGTTCTGAGAGACATGTTCTTAGCATTCATAGCTCAAGCAGAGAGGACCTTGAGTTTGACCGATGCTGAAGCCAGCAGCGCCAATTCCTCACCAGGGTTGACGGCAAAAGTCAGACTTCAACGACTTGAGCTAGAAGCCGCTGACAGAATCCAAGCAGTTGCTCAAATAGCCCACTATTACACAGATGTTGCCACTCGATTCGAGGTGCTTAGTGCTATGACTAAGGCCTATATTCTCAAATATCCGTGGAGGCGCAATCGCTGCTACAAATCGTATGCAGGGAAGCGGCTTCGCATGCGAATTCCACTGATCATTTTTCCTAGCACTTTGGAACTCACTGTTTACCACTCACCTGATAAATTGCTTCGTGTTTCTGATGAGTGCGCCGACGGCAGTCCTAATGCTTTGATTTCGAGCAGCCTTCTCAGCTCATTTTTGTCAGAAAGAACAAAGAAGAAAATCGCAGAATTCGCCACCATTGCCTTTGGTGACGGTTTTCGTGTGCGCAATTTCAACAGCTAACCTTCAGTTTCACCCGTCGATAGACAATTGGTTTGAAAGGCTTAACCCATGCCTCCTACCTCAGTTGCGGTCATCCTGCTGGTCGCTCAGATTGGTCTTCTCGCCCTTACAGTCTGGCGAGCCTACCTCAGCAACAAAGATCTCTTCAAGACTGCTGCTCGCAGCCAATCTGCACCGGACACAGACCCTTTCTTTTCCCAGTTTTCTTGGCTATACAATCTTCTCGACAGAATTCCACTAATGCGCTGTAGCGGTACGGCCAACGAATTTGATCTTCTCAAAGGTCTGCTGCTGTCAGTGTTTCTAATTGCAATTCTGAACTTGCCAGACCGCGAGCTTAATGCTGTGGTGCTATTGATCTGGAGCAACGGTCTGATGCTTCTAGTCAATCTGGCGATGCTTATCTACCCTCTGCTAAAGCGCTAAGTAGCCCTGTCTTCCCAAGCGAATATCTTCGCGAGGGCTCCTTCTGCGGCAGTTGACTAACTATCATCAAATCAAGAGAAAGGCTAAAAAAATGTTTGACTTCCTCTACCTAGCTTCAGCGGTGACCTTCATTGTCTCGTTATGCGGCACTCTCATCTCCACTCTCTTGCTGCTGCTCAAACCGACAACGGTATGCAGCTTGTTACTCATCGTTTCTTCTCTCGGTCAGATCTACTTCAAGTTTGAGTCGGATTTTAGCCTTATTGCATTGCTGTACGGAATCGTAACATTCGGCTTCTGCTGTGCTTCCTATCGTCGCTAAGCGCCATGCAATCCCAAAGATCCACAGGCGAAATAGCCTGCTACAACTGGTGGACTAACTGTTGCACCAGTGATTATGAGAATCAATTTCACGTTCGAAACAAAGATATAGATTGAAGCCTTGACCTCATCGAGATTGCTTTACAAATAACACAAGCAATCGACCACGAAAACAAAATCGTGTTTCGCCTAACAGCTACTGCCGACTAAAAGTTTCCGTTAACACCCAAGCAAAAATGAAAGACAACAAAATGTTTCACCCACTTCCGTCTCCCAAAAAGCCATCATGGTTTCGCCGAAATGATCTAGTTATTTTTCTCTGCCTATCTACTATTGCAGTATCGGCCATGGGCTGCTTGACTAACTGGGGACCCGATGCAGTGATTCCGGTGCTTGCTATCATCGCCTTCTTCGTCTTGCCGCATTGACTTATGGCAGCTTGACGTTGTTGAAACAATTTAGTACAGAGGAGTCTGTCTTGGCGAAAATACGCAATATCCTTGTTTCGGCCGGTCAATCCAAGAAAATTGGCCGGCATTGCATTGGCCATGTTTATGGCGGAAGAGTTATCGTCAACAACGGAGGTCATGCAATCATTTACGGTGCTGGATATGCCATCGTCAATGGTGGCGGCTCGGCTGTGGTTAGCTTCGCAGGAAGAGCCAAGGTGAAGAAAAATGGGCGTGTGATTGTTCTGTATGGCGGTAACGCTGATGTGCATAGAGACGGCAGCGCGGAAGTCAGGGCCGGAGGCAATGTGATAGTGCATGAAGGAGGCACGGCAAAAGTTGACCAAGGAGCGATAGTCGAGGTTTTTGAGGGCAGCATTGTAAGTTCTTCTGGACCTGCTGTCATCTTTGATAGCTTTCGTTAACCCTGGAACAAAATGAAGGAGACCTAGATCATGCTTGGATTTCTTTTGCTGTCTTTCTTGATCGCTTTCTTAATTGCCAGTTTCGGTGGCAGTCCGCCATTGCCTCAAGGGAAGGTGCTATACAGCGGCCCTGCTATCGCTACCTATATCGTCAAGCAGAAAGCCTCTGCCACCCGCACAGTCAAAATTTTGCCAGCGGACAACTCAACCGACTTGCCACATCCGCGACTGGTGGCAAAGATATCGCTTGAGCAATGCAACAGGCTTTTCCACGGCAACCGCCAGAAGCCAGCGAGAGTAAATGTGGTGGTGATTCAATATTTTCGGCTAGTGATGCGCGTTCGTATCGTGTAAATCACTGCTGTGAGCTACCGACTGTATCAATCTGCATCGCAAACGCGTTTGCCTTAAAGGACACACAATATGAACTTCAATTCGAAAGAGGCGATGGCAGCGTACTTCTGGGAGAACCCGGGTCTGAAGGCACTTGAACTCGAACACTGCCATGGCCTGACGAGTCTTCCCGCGCTGCCGAGCACCCTGACCCACCTGCGAGTCGACTACTGCCCTGGCCTGACGAGCCTGCCCACGCTGCCGGGCACCCTGACCCACCTGCGGATCTACAACTGCCACGACCTGACGAGCCTGCCCAAGCTGCCTGGCAAGTTGACCTATCTGCTAATCAGCAACTGCCATGGCCTGACGAACCCGCCCGTGCTGCCGAGCACATTGGCCTATCTGCGGATCTACTACTGCCCTATCCTGGAGAGCCTGCCTGCGCTACCGATCACGTTGACCGATCTGCGGGTCGACAACTGCCCTGAACTGCCGAACCTACCCGCGCTGCCGAGCACCTTGACCCATCTTCGGGTCTCCAACTGCCATGGTCTGACGAGCAGTAGAATGAAGGTGGGAAAACTTACCATCGAGACCTGACAACGGGGTAGCCACACCGGGCCGCTAGTGAAGGCCCGGTGTGGCATATACGGTGTGCATATATTTACGCACACCGTATTTTTGTACTTCCTTTAATGACAAAATGCCGCTAACTCGCTATCTTTTTTTAGATCTTAGGCACGCAAAAAAAGAAGGTCTAGCCTTCCTCTTTCACTTTTTTAGATCTTGGAACTATTTCACAACGACTGCAGTCAATGTTGACTGCAATTTGCTGGTTTCTTGAAGCCAAGAAGATTCGAATCCATCCCACCCATTAGGACCGGAATCAGATCTGCGATTGCTGACCAAAACTTCCGAAAGGTAATAGGAGATAAAGCCTTGACGAGTGACCTTAGCGCCATTTTCGGCTGCTATCAAAGCATTTCTCTGCGCTGAGACAGTGGCGCCAGACTCTGCCTTCACTTGCGCTCCATCTTCAGCCAGAACGAGCGAACCAGCTCTTGCCAATACCTCGGCGCCTCTGTGTGCTATGACAAGAGAACCAGAAAATGCAGTCACACGCACGTCGTTACTGGCATAGACTTCACTGCCACTATTTGCGGTGACATTGACATTGTCCCTAGCATAGACGTTACTGCCACTATTTACAGTTACTCTAGAAGCGCCGACAGACTGAACTCGTGTTCCGCCCGCGCTTGCTCACTCGCACTTACCGATGAGCCATCCGCAGCGGTCACGAAAGCATTGCTAGAGGCAATAACCTGAGTATCTGCACCAGCTTCTGTATGAATCTCCGATATTTCTAAAAAAACTTGAGACTTTGCCGCTTGCTTCTTCAACAGGCCGGGCTGACAGAACCACGGGTCCATGTTCCATCTTGATGATATGTGTAGAGACCGTTGCTATTATCTAGTAACCGACCTATTGAGGTACGAATCCCTTGAGTGTCAGTAGCAGAATTTCTGGTAATGGCGCGACAGGTTTGCTGAAGCCAACCTGACTGCACCTCCTCCCAATAGCCTTCATACCTTCTATGATCAGAAGGCCTGCGTGCACGTTCACTGGCATAACCAGGTCGGCGCAAATCATAATAAGCGAAAAAGCCTTCACGAGTGACGTTAGCTCCATTTTCGGCCTCAACCAAGGCATTTCTCTGGGCGGAGACATTGGCACCAGACTCTGCCTTCACATTTGCTCCATCTTCAGCCAGAACAAAGGCACCAGCCCTGGCCAGAACTTTACTACCACGATGAGCGATAACCACCGAGCCACTAGCAGCAGTGATTTCACTGAATTCTCGAGCCACCACGGCAGAGCCTTCATTTGCCTCGACTGAGGCGTGTCCTCTTGCCCGAGTGATTGAACCAGAAAATGCTGTGATCCGGGCGCTACCTTTAGCGGAGATGCTACTATCACCGACAGCAATCACTGTAGAGTTCTCACTAGCTGCAACGCGTGTTCCATTCAAAGCAGTGACCGCAGCGGAACCATTGGCTTTTACGTCAGAAATTTGATCAGCAACTACCACAGATGAATCAGAAGCCTCAATTGTTGCGCTCAATGCCGTAACGTTAGCTGAACCACGAGCCCACACGTTCGCTCCACGGTTCGCCTGCACGCGCGCTTGCTCAGTTGCAACTACCTCCGAGCCTTGTTCGGCAGTGACAACGGCATTGCCGGTAGCAAGGACATCAGAGCCTTGGCCAGCAATGACGATGGCGTTTTCGGAGGCAAAAATGCGAGAATCCCTAGCGCTGACTTCGGAATTCTGAGCAGCGATTATGTCAGAGAAAGTAAGCTCTGCCTTGGTGCCGACTACACGAACTACATTTTTGGAATTGCGAAAGACGCCGGGGGCTTCGATAGTCTCAGCGCCGCTTAGCGCAAGACCAGGAAGTAAACCGTTTTCAACCAACTGCGCATTTGCAACAGCAATGACACCCCCTGGGCCAGTGCGACGCGATTGATAGTCGGCAGGCTTAATTCCTGCCTCTGGCGATGCTTGGTTCGGTGCTGGGTTCTCTGCTACCTCTTGGAACATATTATGAATCTCCAAATCAGAATTGGGCGAAGGCAAC
>CALROJ020000012.1:0-128103 GCA_943369735.1 bacterium Ga0077546 | reverse complement strand
AAACGTCAGGTCTGCGCAGACCGGAAATTGTAGCGATAACCCGCTAGCTGTGGATTCTGACTTGAAGCAGCAAGAAATATCGAGCCTACGCAATAGGCAGTCAGACGATAGTGAAAAAGCCGCCGCAGATTTATCTGGGTGGCTTTTTTGTAATTGCAATTTTGCCAAATTCTGTTTTTTGGCAATTGCGAGCGCTATCAAAAGAGCCAATTAAAGCGCTACTGAGAGTTCATGTATCGCTCAAGAGCCTCTAAACGTCCACGCTTACTGGCCGTTTTCTTAACGCCATCTATCGAACGACAGAGATCAGTTATGTCTTGACGACATTCTTTCAGCCGATCAAAAGTGGTGGCACACTCAGCACCGACAAAAACGCCATCGTCAATCAAAAATTCAGGAATAACTTCTGGTGACTGCGAATCTTCAACAGGTTTAGCCTTCTTCGGCTTTGCCTTGCCAGCGCCCGCTAGAAAGTCTTGCCCCAGAGCCAATTGCTCTTTCAAAGTAGCCTTAATAGAAACCCACCGGCGACCCTCTTGCAACATCTGACTACGACCCATAGGCGAGTTAGTGTAGTCCTGAAACTCACCCAGTGTCCAAGTGCGAATAGATTCTGCGGCCTTGTGCTTAAAAACAAAATCACGCTCTTCTTGGGTTTCTGGCATTGGTTTGGCAAGAAGCATTTCTTCTTGAGTCCATTCATGATGATCGTTTAAAGGGCCACTGCTAACTGCGGTATCTGGATCAGAAGCGCCAACGGCACCAGGTGAGCCATTAACAAAACCAGAACCAGCATATGGTGCAGAAGCACCACCACCGGGGCTAGGACCAGAGCTGTCGCTAGAGCCAGAGCCAGAGCCCACCCCCGGAATCCCACCTGGGTCGTCCGAACTGACAGTGGCATCTGGATCAACGTTCGCACCAGCACTACCGCCTGGATTACCGTCAACGCTTCCCCCGGAACTACCACTAGAGCCTTCCTCTCCGCGAGATGCAATCGGCCGAGACTGCTTGTCTGCAGTTTCAGCTAGAGCAGAGTGACCCGGTGAAGCGCTGCAACCAGTCAGTACGAAACCAGTCAGCACAAAACCGGTCAGTACAGACACACTAAGGCCAAAAGTTGTAGGCACCACCAAACGTACGGGCAAAGGTAAAGATGCCCTCGACATAAATTTAGAACGTCGAATTTTCCAAACTAGCAGTGGCGGCAATGGTTCTGACGTTTTGCTATCCATAATCGCTCCCGTTGCTTTTCTGAATCTTAGCTCGAAAAAAGCAACAATGCTAGCAAGCCAAAATCGAGTGGCTACGCTAAATCCTGAGCAAAATCTGGCACGGGAGCTTCGCCAGGATAGCCTGCTGAATCACGAATCATGCACTTTTCACAATCGCTAACAAGTTTCGCAAAGGTCAAATTCAATCCACGGGCAATGCTCGCTACTGAACCGAAACTTGGTTTGCGCTTACCTTGTTCAACATTGCTAATAAAAACGCGGTCGATTCCTGATGCGCTAGCCAGCTGCTGCTGTGTCATTTTTAAGCTCTTGCGTTTAGAGCTAACAACCTCGGCTAGAGACTTATAAAGAAGTTTGTGTGTTGTTTTTTTGTCTTCCATCGGTTTTCTCCTTGGATCACCCTTGACGCAATAACCTCCATTTGGTTTCAAATTTCTTCTCCGGCCTTTTTCTAGAGGGATCCCAGGCGTCTCTCAGATTTCTCCGAGCCAAAACCAGTTATTAATTACATCGTATAGTATATGCAAAGTCATTTTTTAGAGAGGCTGATGACCTTCTAAAGCAACAAGAAAGAGAACTTAGCCTGTCAGCTACGAGCCACGGCTAGCAGGCAGAGTTAGCAGGCAGAGTTAGCAGGCAGAGCTAGCAGGCAGAGCTAGCAGGCAGAGCTAGCAGGCAAAGCTAGTAGCCAACCGAGAAATAGACAGAAACAGGAGAGTAAGAATCCCTTACTCTCCTGTTTAGTCTTAGCAATCCATATCTACTTATATGCGCGAAAGAAAGAAAGAAAGAAAGAAAGAGAAGTCAGAAGCGCCGGCGCACGCTCTGCGTAGCCAACATTTTGTTGAGCTGATTGGCCAGCTCTCGAGTAGCCCCTGCCTCAACGTGCAAGCCCAACCAGTCTTGCTTGAAGCCAAGCTGATGAAGGTTGGCAATGCGTTCATAGGAGAGCGGGCGTACCTTGGCATAGACAGTATCGGCAGCCCGGTGGAAGGTGTGAGCTCGCTTGTTGTCACCGAGGCGACTGTGAACAAGACCACGAAGATGCAAGGCTTTAGCCACACGCAGTGAGAACGGCCCAAGCTTCTTGATGAAGCTGAGTTGGCAATCGATCAATAATGCTTCCGCCTGCATACAGTCCACCGTATTGCCGGCATAGTAGTTCAAAGCCAGGGCATACTGAGCGTCAGCCCGCGAAACATGGTGATTAGGAAGATAGCTCTGCCGATGCTCAAGCAAGCGGCGCAAGGTCTTCTGAGCCTTCTGCTTCTGACCGAAAGTACCTTGTGCCGCAGCCTTTACACTCAAGGCAGCATCAATCAAAGCCAGGCCAATCCTAGCTTTAGGCGAGTAAAGTTTCATCGACATTATCTCTATTCTTTTTTCTTCAGGCGCAAACGCTCGATGGGCTTACCGCCAGCAACGAGATTTGCCACGATTTCTTTGGCATCGGCCGCAGTGACGCGCCCGTATGAAATTTTGTCAGGCATGGTGACTACAGCTGGACCCTTTTTGCAAAGGTCCAGACACTTACTGCCCTTGATTAAGACAGTGTCGCTGCAACCAAGTTCAGAAACAACCGATTCGAAAGCGGTGCAGACGTCATCGCTTCCTTTCTTCGGACATTTCTTACCCTTGGTGCAGACATATATTTTGATTTTGTCAGACATAGTTAGTCAGCTTTCTTAGGGTCTTCAGCGATGGGCGGCGGCAGCATAACCGCCTGGTAAGAGAAGGTCGAATCAAGCCCCTCATCGAGCTTGAGGCCGTGGAAGTCGTTATACCACTCACGGCAAAGGCGAACGTGGGTTTCGCGCAGCCGCTGCAAGTAGAGATTCCAGTCGCGGGTCTGGGCGAGCAAAGTGGCAAGCATCTTGTCGAACACTAGAGCTTGCTCCTGCTGGAAGAGCTCGAGCGCTTCTGCCTGACCTTGCTCAAAGCGCTTGAGGTGCTTGGACAGGGGAACGAAGCCCAAGAGCTTGTCAGCGGCGACCTGACCGGCGATAAACTGCTTGTCTTCAACGCCCTCAACTTTGTTGCCTAGCACATAGGTCTTGTCGGCCAGTGCTGGCATCAGCTTGATGAAGTCCTTGTAGACCTGCAGCGACTTCTTCGATGGCTCGACAACAAAGACATGCATGTCGTAAGCGAACCAGAGGGACGTAGCAACAGCATCGGTACCGGCGGTGTTGTCGGCAACGACAATGTCGGTGGGGCCATCAAGCAAGTGGTGCAGAATGCTGATTGCACCAGAGAGTTTAGAGTGATAGCAGGCAGAACCAACGTCAGATTGTTCGTACTTGCCGACAGTAAGCAGAGCGATGGCTTCCTGTCGGCAACCATACTTGGCAATCAGCGGGTCATCGAACTGGCAGCGGATGAAGTTAGACAAGAGCGAAGGCGGCGTGGTCATGATCATGGGTTTATCACCCAAGTCAGTGCGCTTACCTCTGAGATAGTCAGTAACCGACGTGAAGAGCTTACCGAGGTGTGGCTGCTCACCGTCGATAGCGAGAGCTGCGCCAAGGTGAGCATTGACATCAGCGTCGAAGGCCAAAACAAACGGGCTCTTGCGCGCTGCATGACGGATGAAACTTGCGGCAGTAGTGGTCTTACCCGATCCACCTTTGCCAAGAAATGCGATTCTCATGATTGTTCTCCTTAGTAGGTTCTCGCAGGTACGCCAGCAGCCAAACAAGACAAAAAGCAGCAAGACATAAGACGAAAGAACAGCAAATAATCGCGAAAACGATTTTCACTTTCTTTTGTCTTAACTCGGCTAGGTCCAATGAAGTTGGTTCTTACAGTGGACGAGTTGCTTTCTTGTTTGGTTGGGATTCCTGGGATTGTGCGAGATAGAAAAGTAGAACTACACCTTATTCATCTAAGCCAAGATAATTCAACGAGCGAAGAGCTTGTGTTGACTAGCCAAACATCGAATATTTGGGACGTTCTCAATTTAGTCGCATTTACTGTCAATTAGCTTATTGCAACTTAGTCGCAATCGGTGAGCCAAACAGCTCGCGCAATTAGCGCAGCTTGGCATGGAAAGCCTGCAGTATCTCAGGCTTTGCCAAAATTGCCAGCTTAATGCGAATATCAATCAACTGCGAAACTTACCAATCAGATACCGCAAGCAGGCATTACTGGGAGCAACAGGTTAAATGGACACTGTCAAGAATTGAAACTATTCGCATCTAAGTTATGATAACCAGGCCTCAATTGAGAATAATTATTAGTACGTGTCAAGCAACTGATTCATCTACTAGAATCGCCAAACCGACTAACACGCAACAGTTCCGAGTATTTCGAGCACATACCAAATGGCTCACCAAATAGCCCAAAGGAGCAACATTGAATATTGAAATCAATGACGCCAGCGAACTCAAACTTCAAAAACCAGTTGAGAACCAATCGCATAAAGTAGATGGCAATGTCTTTCTTGGTTTTTTCATCCCCGGCCAATGTCTTCTATTAAGGTCAACCGCAAATGAGCGCAACAATCAGCCACCACCAGTGGTTACATACAAAGTTTCCAATCTCTTCAACAGAGAAGAAAATTAGCGTTGACTCCCTCGCTCCCGCAAGCTCTCAAAACCTTAGGGGGCGCCGCGTCTGGTCTAAGTTTGCCAGCGAGACCATAGCAGCCAATATCGGCGGAACAATTGCCTTCCACGACAAAGACAACGACATGGTTGTGCGCTGGGATACGGGCCTTGTCACCATGCACAGCAAAGACAAGCTTCTGCGATCAGTATTTCTTATTGGTGGTCACCCGAGCCTGAAAGACCACATCGATTGCCTGAGCAACAGATGCCAATGTGCCAAGAGAAGTTGATTCAAGACCTTATGACCGAAGACGATAGAAACCTACGAGTTAGATTGCGTGAGCTAATTACCACCAGCCCCAAGGGTCGAGACATCAGCCCTTTAGAGCTGATGGCTTTGGCCAAGCAAAAAGGGCTTACGGTAAGCGAACGTTCGATTTATCGTTTATTGGCCAGATTTCGTAAAGAAGGTGACCTTCCTCCGAGCGGAGTTGCCGCAAAGTTGAAAAAATTAATAGAAGCACGTGACGACGGCTCCCACTTGACAGCAGCAGAGCTACACCAGCTTGCCAAGGGAGAGGGGGTCAAAGCCTCTCTATCGACCATATATCGGGCAATAGACAAGTTGAGAGCTGAAGGTTTTGTCAACTCTGTTAAGCAGCCAAAGGCCCAAGCTTTTGAAACTTCAACTAATAAAAGGGCCCACGATCACCTGATTTGCTTCAAATGCGGCAAAACTTTAGAGGCAGAATCGATATTTTCTGATTTAGGTTCGTTAATAGCAGAGCGAAATGGCTTTGATTTTTCGCACTCAGAGCTTATTTTAAAAGGGTACTGCGATGACTGCCGCGGCGCTTCAGTCTAGCAGACGCCCAAAAGGCACACCAGGTAAGTGTTTTGGCGATTTTCTGCCTTTTCCAGGGATTTGCCAAAAAACCAATCAGGTGACCAAAACTGCGATCGAACTATATTAAATCTCTATACATCAACCATATCCACCATATTTAAGGAGTAATCGTGCGGTACACGAAATCAATTTGTAAGCGCTGCAGGTCAGTAGGAGCTAGTCTTTGCGGAAAGCCAAAATGCGCTTTCATTCGCAAACCCTTTGGCCCAGGCCAACATGGTCAGGACAGAAAGAAAACATCAGAATACTCTTTGCAACTCAAAGCTAAGCAGCAAATTCGCTGGACCTATGACGTCAGTGAATCTCAGTTCTATTCTGTCTACGAAGAAGCTACTCGCGCTAAGGACGTTACCGGTACTGTCATGTTGCAGATTCTCGAATCTCGCCTTGACAATATTCTCTACCGTTCCGGCCTAGTTGGCACAAGAAGACAAGCAAGACAAGTAATCACCCACGGCCACGTAAAGGTCAACGGCAAACGCTTAGACATCGCTTCAGCCAGAATGCGCCCAGGCGACGTAGTCACTATCGACCCTAAGAGTGCAGCCTCCGTCAAACCAATGAACATCGGCTTGACAAGCGTAACTCCAACCTGGCTCAAGACAGATGCTGAGCAACTGAAAGTTGAATATGTATTGGTTCCAGATCGCGAATCACTAGACCAAACATTCAAAGAGAACTTGGTCATTGAATACTATTCAAGATAACGTCAATTTCTGAACTTTCTTTTGAAGGATCAGCTTACGGAATTAAGAGTGATATTTCACAATAGTGAAATGTCACTCTTTCGTTTAGGCATCACTTAACCAGAGAACCCAGAGTTCCGGTTGCCTCAAAAAAATTTCGTACTCAGGTCAAAGTGTTTTTATGACAGCCACAATCCAAAAGCGCCTAGTTCAGTTAGCTCAACACATTAGACGAACTCAACTACTGCACCGATCCCTCCAGGTAATCGCGACCGTTCTCCTAACGGCGACCCTAAGCTTTCCTGCCATAGCTAAAGATAAAAGCGAAGTGGGCTGGACCTTGATACAAAGATCACTGCTACAAGGCGACCAAGAGCTTATTGCCTGTAAGTATGGCGTCAAGCTGACAGCATTGCGCGGAGGTCAAAGCTACCTTTTCGCACGACCATACAACCAAGTACAAGCCTGGAGTGTCAAAACTGGCAAATATTGTACGATTCCACTCAAAGGCTACAAAAGCCAAATTCAAACTGCCAAAAGTCTCTTTGACACGCAGTCACTTGAAACCACACCACTAAAGAAGATCAAAGAAGGAGTGTTTAATGGCCTAGCGACAGTGGAGTACAGTGAAACCCCTGAGTTTCAAAAACGACAACAACAACGCTTCGCCAAAAAAGAATCTCCAGCGAGAATACCCAAAAGCATTCAGTACATAGTCTCCAACAAGTTCAATCTCGACCAGAACATATACCGCTGCGTCTCAACTTTCTATGGTTTTCCTTATACAGAAGCAATGCCACTTTCCCTAATTTCTTATGACATGGACCACGATCGCAAAACGCAATTGACAACTGCAAAGATCACAAACAGCAAATTTAGCCAAGAGCAATTTACGATGCCAACCGGTCTAAAGCTAGTTACCGACGAACACAAAATGGCTGAAACAGCTGACTACAACGAAGCAATAGAAATGATGCTACCAGGGAAAAACAAATAGCTTCGTCTAGTCTAAAGCTTACTGCTCAAGCAAGAGCTTGCTCTCATGCTCAGCTTCAGGAGTACGGCCCAAGTCATTCAAAATCTTGATGTGAGCGCCGTAATCGACCAGAAGCTCTGCCCGAAAACGTTCAGACGATTTTTGATCGGCCAAGGCAAAACCCTGAGTAGCCACATCAATAGATTCTTTCAGCGCTTTTTCAGCAATTAAGTACTTGCCGTGCCGCTGGTAGAGTTCGGCTAGATGGCGCAAACCATTGGCCAAAGCTTCGAGACTTTCTGCCGCTGCCTGTTTTTCTGTACTCAGTGTTGCTAGGGGAAGTTTGGCTAGAGCGGCCTTGGCCCGCTTTCTATAAAGCCCTACTGCGCACCGCACATAAGCCTCAGAGAGGTGCGAAAAGTGCCATTGATATTCGTAAAACTTTGCTCTGTCAACAATCAAAGCAACTGCCGCAGTTGCCGGTAGCTGAGACTGCTCTGTATGCCCGCCAGCCAACTCCATAAAATAATTTTGGAGCAGTACGCCCGCACCCAGCTGATCAGCCCCCGGAGAGGCCTCTTGAGGGTTAGCAAAGGGCCAGCGCAAACTAATATCGCTGGCCACAAGAGGAGCGCACTCAGACCAACTCTTCGAGGCACATAAAGCATCAATTCGCCGTTCAAGTTCATTCCAGTAAATCAGCAAAGACAAAGAAGCAAGCAGGACGCAGACCGAAGTAATTATCAGTATCGACACTATCGGGCCAAAACTTGAGCGTGAGGTCATAAAGCTTGGCGCTACTTCTTATATTTTTTGATCAAATCTTCTATCTGACTGGGGTCGAGACCGCCAAGACCAGCTGGAATTTTGTCTTTCAAATTATCGGGAATCTGACCACCAGCGCCGAGCTTATCTTTTAAGTTAGCGGGAATTTGATCGCCATATTTTTCTTGCAGTTTGCGAATGAGGTCACTTGTGCCGCCTCCAGAAGAATTGCCACCACTGCCTAGCCCACCAGCAGGGAAGCCCGAAGCCGCAACCGGAGGCGCTGGTCTTTGTGTTTTCAACACGGCACTGCGCTTCAACTGGTCATCTAGACTGCTATTGAGTGAATCAATGCGCTTGTTTAAATTGGCCTCGGTCTCACCGGTCTTAACCGAATTTTCAAGCATGGCAAAAGCATTTAAGTAAGCGTCAATACCAATTCCTTGGGCTTTGGCGTTGAAGATTCGCAGAACCAGTGCTGTGCGCTTGGCCTCGGCAGGACCAGGCTCTACCAGGGGGCCATCAGCAGCGGCCGCAGCGGGTGGAGCTGCGGGAGCGGCAGTATCGGCGGCTGGCAATGGGTTTACAGATGGAGTTGCTGATGAAGCCGCAGATGAAGTTGGAGCAGTTGGAACAGTTGGAGCAGTTGGAGCAGTTGGAGCAGTAGCAGCAGTCGGCGATGGACTGGTAACAGAAGCACCTTCAGCGAAAGCCGACTGGCCGACCAGACCTAAGCCGACCTGCAGGGCTAGCAAAACGCTTAACTGTTTAGTCATCCGGCTCCTCTTGTTTTCGGCTGCCGCCCTTACTGTTGTCATCGAAGTAGTCCTCATCAGATCTTATTATCCTACTACCCATACTATTGAACATACTATTACCAGCAAGCGCGTACCGCCATTAATTCCAACGAAAATAGCGGTGCTAGACTAGTCAGAAGGAGAAACACTATCTAGCCAGAAAAGGTCAACAATGTCGGAAAAGGGCAACGAACAACCGATTACTCTCTCTTTTCTGTCGATCATTACGATTGCGGCGTTTACGGCGACGATATCTATCGCAACTGCAATGCCACAGCCATTGTCAGCTCAAACACAGTACGAATGGGTACCCGGCTCTCGCCAGGCGCGAATTGTGCCCAGCGGCCAAAGTCGGCAACAAGCTCCACAGCAGCAGCGCTATCAACAACAGCCGCAATATCAACAGCAGCAGCAGCAGCCACAAGCACTATACCGGCGACAGAGCACTCAAACCTACCAAGCTAATCAGCCTAATCCAAGCGCAGCAACCGCTGCACCAGCGCATGGTCAACAGAGCCAACAAAAAGGTAAGTCATACCACTTTGTCGATTCGGTAATGGTTGACGGGCTGCAACGTCAATTTCAGGTGCATGTACCGCCAGGCTACGACCGCAGTAAACCAATGCCAGTGGTGCTAATTTTTCATGGCCTGCACATGAACAGCACGATGATGATGGGAATGACAGGCTTTAATCCAGTGGCAGATCACAATAATTTTATCGCTGTATATGGAGATGGCATCAACAACCGCTGGAGCGACGGCCGCACCAGCTCAGGAGTTGATGACATTGCTTATGTCACGAGCTTGCTAGATAAGCTGGCAAAAGAAGTGAATGTTGACCGCAGACGAATCTATGCCTGCGGTATCTCCAACGGTGGCTTCTTTGCCCAAGTTTTAGCCTGCAATCTTCCAGATAGAATTGCTGCTGCTGGTGTTGTCGCCTCAACTATGATGGATCACACCCAAGGGATGATGCAAGGCAGTAAGGCAGTACCAATTGTATTCTTTCTTGGCACCGATGACCCCCTGCTACCCTGGGCAGACGGCCGCACCAAAGACATTGGCAAACTGGGTGAAGCACTGGGCTTGAGTTCACTAGGCTCAATTGATAATGGCCTGGCTCGCTATGGCGGGCTGATGACCGTGCCAGAAACAATTGGTTTTTGGACAGGTCACAACAACTGTTCGGGCAGCCCCCAAACCAGACAAGAAGCCGATCGCGACCCTAGAGATGGCACCACCGTTAGGCGAGAAAGCTATGGTTCGTCCTCCAATCAAGTGGTGCTCTACACCATAGAAGGTGGAGGACACACTTGGCCAGGCTGCCCGAATTTAAGCGCTATATCTGGGCTGACCGGCAAAATAAGTCAAGACATAGACGCCAGCAACGAAATGTGGGAATTCTTCAAAAGCCACAGCCGCTGAAGCTTACAGCTTAATTTTAGCAAAAGAAGGGCAACCAGCTGTAGACTTGCACTAGGGCAGCGTAGATGGTTTAACAGGGCTTGAGCCTGGACCGGCACCACCATTTATACCGTCTGTCACGGTCACATTTGTCGGCGCCGCACCCGAATCGACAATAGGACTAGGCGACAGGACAGCTTCGTTCTCTCGCTGAAAGTTTGACCACAGCACAAATGCTCCAACAATAACCGAAAGCACAGCCAGCACCCTATAAAGAGTCACTGATCGACTGAAGGCCTTTTAGTTTCCACTTGCTTCTTCAACACAAGCCTTTTCACGGACCTAGCCGCCGAGAAAGTCGTCCTCGGTGTAGAGCTGGTTCTCTTCTGGGTTATCTTTGATTGAAATTACAACCAATTCTGTTTTGTCGGCATTTTTACAGCGAGGACAGGCCAGGCTTCCCTGTTCAAATTGAAACTGCTTGCTGCATTTATTGCACAAATAGGTAGCTGCTTCGCTGGGCTTATTAGACATTTTCGCTTTCATATAAAGTCCTTTAACTCAAAACCATTCAACTTAGAAATCCAAACAATCAGGCTGCCCGTCGAGGTTTCCAATTCAAGGGGCAAACACCGTTCTGGCAGCGAGACTCTTGCTCTGCCATTTTGGGAGACTCATTTTCTGGTATCTCCACTTTTGAAACCCAAGAAAACACATTATCACTGACAATTTTGAGCGAGCAATCACGGGGGCTGTCTAAGTCGGTCCTAGGTTCTTCACTATTCATTGTTCAGCTCACCGTATTACTACTACGAAGTAGCTGACGAGGTACGCCCCAAATCAGTTCCAAAATAAATACGAGGAGATATCCCTCGAGCCGAACGCCCTTTACAGGTAGGTTTTGTCGTAACAAGGCATGAACTAATTGAACTTTGAGCCGTGCACCGGGCAGTCCTAGCTGGTAAAGTTCTTCACCGATAAGTACCTCGCTTAAAAGCTCAGCAGGTGTTCTAGTCGAAAGCCTGCGTCTTCGCCAACTTTTCGGCCGCAGCGATTTTGGCCGCTATGCCAATGTCTTTACTCAGCTTTTGCGCGGAGCGATATTCCACCACAGCTCCACGATAGTCTTTTGCTGATAGACAAAGCTGTGCCTGATTAAGACGGCTGGCTGCGCTTTCACCTATTTGCAAATTAAACAGGCAACTAGAAATATTCTTCTCGTAAACGGTTTGCTCAGAGTCAAAATAGCTGGCCCAGCGGAAATATTTGAGAGCTTGGGTAGGCTCAGTAACTTTGCTCAGACCCAAATTATTGAGCTCACAAGCTAGTAACATTCTCCCATTTTTATTGCTGCCATCGATCTTCAAAACCTGCTCAAAACACTCCAAGGCCTTAGCAGTGTCGTTATTTGCTTTCGCTTTGCTCGCCTCGGCGAAGAGCAATTGAATTTTTCCTTTGTCCGTCAAATCAGCGGAGTCGACATCAAATGCTGTGGCACCGCCAATTTCATAGAGTTTGTACAAAGTCGCCACATCACGCGAAGTGATACCACGCTGATTAGAAAGAGCAGGAAACATGACATCTTCTTCGTATGGGCTGTGACCAGTTAGACCAAGCGCATGGCCGATTTCATGCACAGCAATCATTCGCATAAAGTCTCTAGTCATTAGCTGATCGGGAAATGGAGATATAGTGAGAAGCAGTACGCTGGCTTTGTCTACACCCTCCATATTGCTATGCAACTTTGCCTTGCCAGCCTCTGCTCGCAAGGCCGGTGCGTGCAAATCATCAACGAAATTGACGGTGATGTCAGCTTGATCGGCTGAGTCAACAATCTTCAAACCGATCTGACCAAGAGTAGCTTTATCCCAGTCATCTATCGATTGACGAACAGCCTCTTCATACTCAGGGCGATATGACTTCAGAGCTTCGGCGCTGACGATATAGACTCGCAAAGGGAAGCGCTTGAGCGGCCAGCGAAAGAGCCCTTCTGAAACTGCATCTTTGAAGTAATTTGCAGCACCACCCACGGTGACTGCATACTGATTGGGTTTAGCTTTAGCAGCATTGACCTGAGAGCGGATAACCCCAGCTAAAGCCTCATATTGCTCGCGCTCATCACTTTTAGGAGCACTATTCAAATAAGCATCGTAGCAAAGCAGACACTTATCTAGATGACCAGTACGATGATAAACCTTAGCGCAAACCAGCCATGACAGCAGTGGCATCGTAGCTAAACTTGGCTTCGCCAACGATTCTGACGCAGTTGAATTGGCCAAAAGGAGCATACGATTGACCTGACTTAGAGCAGCGTAAGGCCTGTCTTGGGCCAGAAGACAACTAGCTAGACCAGACAAAGCAAGCAATGATTGGGGATAAGCTTTGACAGCCTCTCGATAAGCCGCCTCGGCCGCCTTGGCCTGCCCCTGCAGAAGCAACTGCTCTCCCTGGCGACAAACTACAGCAGCTGGATCTGCTGGCACAACAGGCTTAGCTGAAGCCGCCCAGATAGCGAGAGGATTATACAAAGATGCCATAACAGCCAGGCTGACGTAGACAACTGGGCGAAATTTAGAAGGCAAAATTCGCGCACTCACGAGAGATCAGGCCCGACCAAGAAGAACCTTGGCCCTGTTATAGTGCTTCTCTGCTTCTTCGGGCTTGCCTAACTTCTTCAGAAGCTTGGCAAAGTCGCGCAAGCTGTCAGCCAATTCAGGGTTATCAGCACCCAATTCTTTTTCGCGCAGCACAAGTGCCTTGGCCAAAAGCGGCTCAGCCTTATCAAAGATGCCTTGCTGGAACTGTAAACCAGCCAAACTAGTGAGGTTCTCAGCCAACTTCAATGGCTCAGGCACTTCAGCATGTTCGAGAATGGTGACAGCTCTCAATATCAGCGGCTCGGCCTCTGAAAATAGACCTTGAACACACATCACACCAGCCAGGTTGTTGAGATCATCGACAACCTCTGGATGAGAAGCACCTAGCTCACCCTGCCGCCACGACAGAATGCGCTCATAGGCTCGCTGAGCCTCGGGATAGTTTTCTTGCTCGTAGTGCATCTCGGCCATCTTAGTCAAGGCCGAAGACATGGTGGCAATTTGTGCAGCTTTAGCGGCAGCAACTTCAGCCTCATTCATCTTAGCTAAACGGGAGCTTGAAGCGCTCGGCGCGGCATGGGCTGGAGCACCTGCTGGCATCGGAGCGGGAACAGGAGCCGGAGTCGGAGCTGGTACTGGAGCAGCAGCAACCGGTGCGGGAGCTGGCGCCGGTGCAGGAGCAGCAGCAACCGGTGCGGGAGCTGGCGCTGGTGCAGGAGCAGCAGCAACCGGTGCGGGAGCTGGAGCTGGAGCAGGAGCAGCGGCAACCGGTGCTGGAGCTGGAGCAGGAGCAACCGGTGCTGGAGCTGGTGCAGGAACAGCAGCAGCGGCAACCGGTGCGGGAGCTGGCGCTGGTGCAGGAGCAGCGGCAACCGGTGCTGAAGCTGTTGCTGGAGCTGGTGCAGGAGCAGCCTCAACAGGCGCTGAAGCCGCCACAACGGCAGCTGGAACTGGGATTTCAGCCGTAGCAGCCACTTGAGGTGTCAACTGCGGAATTACAAGCGAAGATGAAGAAGAAGAAGACTCAGATGGTTTCACTGGAGCAGGAGCCTGAGAGCTGCTTGCCGGTCTGGTCGAATCACCAGGCTTGGCAGGCTCAGATTTGAGACTAGAAAACAGCGAACGCATATCAACTTCATCTTCTGCTACAGGTACAGCCGATGGTGCTGGCTCCTCTGGCTTCGGCTCTATCTTAGGTTCTGGCTTCGGCTCTAGCTTGGGACTCAGACTAAATTCAGCACCGACCATCAAGCTATCAGACGCAAGGAAATCAGAGCCAAGGTTAGCATCACCAGCAATACCAAATTCAGAATCACTAATATCGGCAACTTTAGCAGCGCTTCCGTTTGAAGGCGGATGGGCACCAGTGGCCGCGGCATTGTTTACGGCTCCTTCCAACTTACTGAGAAGGCTATCCAGCGAAGTGTCCTCAGAAGCAGCCATGTCAGCAATTTTGTCTACTTCGGCTTCTGCTATCGAACGAAAAACGGCAGTAGTTTCAAAGGCATCAGGACGATCAGCAGCAGCTTCAGCTTCAGCACTAGCTATGGCCGCATCAGGAATCTGCGCCAAAGAAGCAATCAAAGCCTCAGAATGAGACGCAGCAAGCGCTGTTTTCTCATCAACCTCACCGATTTCCGAACCATCTTCAGCCAGACCAAACAGACTTAGAAGATCAGAACCTTTGTCGTCAGCAAGAGGTGCGGCAACTTCAGGAATAATCTCAGCAGCTACACTAGGAGCAATTTCAGGAGCTACACTGGGCGGAATATCAGGGGTAATATCTAAGCTATTGAGCAAATCAGACAGGCCAGGAGCCTCACTAGATTGAGTCACCGCCGCTACTTCAACAGGCTTGGCCACAATCGCTTCAACAGGCGATGCTTTCGATTCAGTTACTTTAGACTCGGCAGCTTCTGAAGCTAGCGATTCTTCTACTGCGAACAGTTTAGACTCTAAACTAAATGGTGCCGCTTCTGCGACTTCTTCCTTAACAGTTTCTGGCGCCGATTCGGTCGCCTCTACTTCTCTGGTCCAGCCCAGCTCAACCAAAGCCTGTTCAAAAGTAAGATTGCGCAAACGTCCTTGATTAATACAATGGTCCAGCACTTGGGCAGCATTGTCTAAAGCAAGATCGCCTTTTTCCATTAACAAATTGCTGTCAAGAGCGGCCTGCCGACCAACATCGGTGAGAAAGCCAGTAACTTTCAAGATATCAGCCAAAGCAAGCGGATTTTGACGCGCCGTTTGCAAGGCCCGGTCAATATCATCGCTAGAAACTACTTTTGCCGCGATCAACAAGTCTTCAAATGTATGCTGACTACCGGCACCACCATCACCACCGTATTCTTTGTCAGAGTCTTTAGCAGCCTGTTGACCAGAATCTTTACCAGAGCTTCCAGCAGAGGCTTTTCCAGAATCAGGAGCTGATTCTATAACTGGAATTTCTGAAAGCGGCTCATCCTTCAAGTAATGAGCTTCTAGAGCCGCCAAACGTGACAATGTATTGCCTGGATTAGCCAAACCAGTGGGTTTACTTTCAGTGTTACCGACCACCGAAGCCATCAAAGATTCAAGAGAAGGTCCATCATCAGAAGTAGCCGGAGCATTAGCAATGGCTGCTGCCTGTGAAAACTCTGTTTCAAGCTCACCACTACTCTCGGCAACATCGTCGGCTGCTGGCCCTTCGCTAGCCGTGTTAAGCCGACTTTGTACCTCAGGCAAAATCCTACCAGTTTCCTGCATCTGCTTGAGCGCGGCGCCTGCCGACTCACGGTCATACAAACCTTCTTCAATCATCTGTTGCACAGTCAGCGCCACATGAAGCATCTGGTCTGAAACGTAGCCTTGCTCTACCATAACTTCGCCAATCGGGCGTTCACTCAAAAGACCAAGCTCTAAGCAGCTCATCACATCAGTTTCATTTAAAAAATTGGCCATTACCAACAGTTCACCAATGCGAACAGTCTTCTGTAAAGTAGGCCTGAGAGAAAGGTCAGCATACATGCCTTGATTGCCAGAAAGCGAGGCACCGGCTTTTGTCGCCTCATTTCTCAGAGCATCAAGAGCCTCCTGACGAGCCATCATATCGTCGCGCACCCGCACCTGCAGCTCAAGAGCAACCCGCAAAAGTGAATCAGGCATCGAACCATTGAGAACAAGAATTCGACCAAGAGGAAGGCCAGTAGCTAGGGAGCGCTGCATAGCTGCACCGAAAACAGCTTTGTTGATAATGCCAGAATCCATCAAAAGTTCGCCCAGACGGTTGGTCTGGGTAGAAGCCTGCTGCTCGATAGCCAGCTCTTCCTTAACCAGGTCCTGGAAATTAGCACCGCTCTTTACTGAAATCTTTAAACAACGAGCTGCCAAATTCATATCAATAACTTTGTCACGCAACATCGACTGAGCATCAACAGCCGACTGCAAATCTCGGTGGTTGATAAATCCTGACATCGTCAACATCTGGCCAATATGTAAATGCTTGGTTCCAGCCGAACGAGCAGTATCGTCCAGTTGCTTCTGGCTAATTACCCCGGCCTTTACAAAGAGTTCACCGATTAAAATATCAGTCGGATAACTTCTTGTTGTAGCGTTTTTCTTCAAAAAATCGAATGGCGGCACGGTTTCCCTCGGTCTACTCCTGGCTCCAAATATATACGAACTATAGCAATACGTTCCCCCACAGGAGCCCTCTCTAACCCTAAGCACCCCTAGCTGTTGCAATGTTTTGCACGGGACTGGGCAAGGCCTGCTCTATATTAAACGCCTCCTCTATATTAAACGATCACAGAGGGTAGATAAGAGAAGTTACTACCTCTGCGAACATTTATCAGCAATGCCCAATTCGTCCGACCCAGACCCAACCCAAACTGCGCTAGCCAAAGTGCTTATAGTAGAAGACCATCACGCAACCATGGACGGCCTATTTCTGGGCCTCTCTCACGTGCCAGGCTTGACAGTAGTAGGCACAGCCAGCACTAGCGATGAAGGCCTGCGCTTGATGCGTGAGCATCGGCCAGATGTCACAGTGTTAGACTTGCACCTACCGGGCACAATGGGCCCCAAAGCAACCATTGAGGCGTTCCGAGAAGCCGCTGGCGAGCAAACAAAGCTGATAATTTTTTCTGCTGAAAGCCGTATGGCCTTTATCCAATCTGTTTTAGCTATGGGCGTTTCCGCCTATCTACTCAAATCTGAACGGGTGGCAAAAGTTGCCGAAACTATTCAAGCTGTGCTCTCTGGACAAACTGGTCTAATTTCAGATGAAGTAACCAAGACCTATAAAAAAATCACTCGAGCCGAGATGGAAGTCTTAACAATGCTCGGCCGCGGCATGAAATATCAAGACATTGCCGACCATCGTTTCACCTCAGTAGCGACGGCCCGCAAACAGTGCGAGACCCTCCTACTTAAACTAGGGCTCGAAACTCGCGAGCAATTAATTGCCTGGGCGGTACAAAACGGCTTCGGCAGCGTTGAAATGGAAAATTGAGCAGCGAATTCAATATGAATGACTTTCTCAAACAATTCTTTCGTGCCCAATCGGGTCAAGACCTGCCTGAAGAAGGCATTCTCCCGGGCACAAAAGCACGACAAAATTCAGATAATCAGAAGCGATTTGCCGAACAACGTGCAGTCAACGATGAAATCAACAGCGAGTACTTACAAAAACAAGCCGATGAATTGTCGAAAGCACTTAGAAACCATGCTGGTCAATATATCCAGACGCTGACCGAATCAATGCCCAATTTGCAACTTACAGCCAGCGATCCCCAGCGAGTTCCGGAGCCAACAAACTGGTTACCGCGCGCCGAACAAAGAAATTTGCAAAACAAAAACAGCCCTTCTTTTTACAGTCGTTGGAAAGTTTCGGGCGGCGGCAATGTTCTCTCTGTGAGAGCGAGCAAAGGTCTAATTGAATTTTTCGTTGTACCAGACAAAGAAGTGCCGCACATCACCATGAGCGAATTTGGCTCGCGCTATCGGGGCAAATTTTCATACGTTGAAACCCGCGGTGGCAATGCTAGCGGCTGCGGCAGTGGTATGGCCTGGAAGCACGAGGGCGTAAAGCTCAACGCTGAGCAAACCTGTCGCTTTGTCGAACATTTAATAGACGAATTGGCAGTGGGCAAGGAACGCACACGCATAAAACCATTTCCTGAGAAAATTCTGCCCAATCTAGAAAAGCAATTAGAGATTGAAAAAAACAATCTATTATTCAAGCTGCTCAATCAACAAGAAGAGCTGAAAAATCAGTTAGCACGCGATTTGCACGACAGTGTTATTGCCGACCTGATGATGCTCAAGCGCTACTTGGCAGGCGACAAAAAACTCTCGCCTGAAGAGACAATCGAAATTGTCGATGAAGTAGTCGTTCAGCTGCGCGACATAGTCAACGAGTATTCTCCAAGACAACTACAAGAATGGGGTTTGCAAGTAGGAATTGAAGATTTACTAGAACGCATTTCAAGGCGCACTGGTTTAACAATCGATTTCAAATTTAACGGAGAGCTACCTAAATATCCCGACCTTGTAAGCCTGCACATATTTAGAATAATCCAAGAAAGTCTCAACAATATTGAGAAACACGCAGGGGCTTCAACGGTTACAGTTGATATCCGAGCCTCTTCACACGGCATCAGCACTTTTAAGGTCACGGACAATGGCACAGGCTTCGACGCTGCCCAGGTACGCATGGAGGCAGACGGGTCGCACAGCATGGGCCTAGAGGGCATGCGCGAACGAGTCGAACTAATTCGTTGCTTTTATCCATGCCAAATTGCTATCGAGTCACAAGAAGGTCGAGGCACGACAATTACACTCACAGTTTCTCAACCTAAATAGAACAACAAATCGCAAAGAAGGCCTCAAATCTGTGCAAAAACCTGGGCAAAAATTTATGCAAAAATTTGTACAAAAAGAGAAAAGCAAAATAGTAATATCACTCGCTTCAGCTCTATGCCTGGCCATCACTTGTATTGACGCACAAGCTGCTCCGAGTGCTCCAGCGAAAAAAGATTTCGGGCCTTACATGAAGCTCGTGCAAAACAAAATTAAATGGACACCCCCGGCTAAAACATCAGTCAATAGTGTTTCAGTTACTTTCACGGTAGGCAAAACTGGGGCGATTAGTGGTGTCAAAGTAAAAGAACCCACAGGAGACGCGGCAGTGGATCAATTGGCCATTGCTACCATTCAAAAATCTGCGCCATTTCCCCCGCTACCGACTGGCGAAACATCGCTAGAAATAACTTTTACTTTGCCATGCCAGCGCGGTGTTACGGTCGATGGCGTTGACATTAATCCATATACTAATGAGATTTACAAGCGCATTCGCGAGTGCTGGTGGGTGCCAAAGCGACTTCTATTTATGCAAGTAGAATTGAATTTTGAAATCAATAAAGACGGCAGCCTCAGAAAAGTTTCAATAGGGAAATCTTCAGGGGATAGAAATGCCGATCTGCTCGCCATGATAGGCGTGAAACGAGCAGGGCCATTCAAGCCCTTACCCGAGGGCGTTGAAGCACCATTAAAGCTCGGATATAACTTTGGTTTCAAAAACGATCACGACAAAGATTTCTCTATTTTTAATGGCCAACGCTATAACACTGGTGAATCTTACACAACTGCTGGCGGTAGCCAAGTTGGACACAAAGACAACACTACCGAAAAAGACAAAGCCTTCCACTTGCGCAAAGAAGAAGCTTTAATCAAAATGGCTGAACTTGATGAGCAAATAGACAAAGAGAGCAAAGCTAATCCTGACAGCATCAAGTTAGTGCCACTGCTGGTTCAGTATGCCGGGCAAGACCGGCTCATAGAAGAGCACACCGACGCCCTAGCCAAACTCAAACAAGCTTTAGTAATTGCTCGAAAGACCCCCCAGGGCAACGAAAAAGAACTGAGCCAAAGTCTATGTGCTCTAGGAATAGTTGAATACAATCTCGGCCATACCCAAGAAGCCGAACCACTAATAAAAGAAGCGATAGACATAAAAGAAAATATTCTAAAAAGCAAAGACAAAGAGCTGAAAGAATTGCTTGAAACCTACGGCCGTATGCTCTACAAACAAGGCCGTGTCAAAGAATATGAAGAAGTTAGCAAGAAAGCCCGCGAGATAACGACCACAGGTTCCTAAATACTAGAGTACTCCCTTCCAGAGGGGCAGGCGGCAGGGAACACTTAAGTGGGTCCATCAAGTCAAAAATAATCTAAAAAAAAAGACCCACCCTCTACACTTTCTGCTAAAAAAGCTTTTTAAAGTCTATAGACCCCAGTTCACTATACTGAAAGAAAGATGACAGCTTAGTCGTATTTAATGGGTTTATCAGGAAATCCAAAACTGATTTTATCGCTTAACTGCCGCGTCGGAGAAGCACAGCCGCTGCCATTGGAGACAACGACTGCATGGAATCAAACACAGCCTCAAATTCGCAAACGAAACTCTCAAAAGAATTGTCTGCAGCAGTTTTGCTGCTCTTAGTAGCCCTGCCTCTAAATATCGGTGTTGCCATCGCCGCTGGTGTACCAGCCGAAACCGGACTATTCTCTGGCTTTATCGGAGCGGTAATCACGGGAGCCCTGTCGCGCTGCGCCCTCCTGGTCTCAGGTCCTGACGCTGGTATCGGCGCACTGGTTGCCGAGATGCTACAGAAGCATGGAATAGCTGCCCTCGGACCAATTGTGCTGATTGCTGGACTGATGCAGCTAGCGATTGGCCTAAGCAAGCAGGCCCGATGGTTTCGAGCAGTATCACCAGCTGTAGTGAGCGGCATGCTGCTAGGCATGGGCTTTCTAATCATCTTCTCGCAGTTTCACATAATGCTCGATGACTCGCCCAAAGAATGTGGCTTCGCCAACCTATTTATGATTCCCCAGGCTTGCATTGACGGCATGAATCACACTGCCGCTCTGCTAGGAGTTGCTTCCATTTCTATTGCCTACGGCTGGTCCAAACTTAAATTACCCATCGCCAAAGTACTGCCACCGGCTCTAGTGGCGATAGTAATAGCAGCAGTAATCGCCGAAGTGATGAACCTCGGCGTACAAAAAGTACAACTGCCAGCCGACCTCGGTATAACTTGGTTGACCAGCACACCCGGCTACCTAAAGCAGTTCTTAGACCCGGCAATCTGGATCTCAGCAGTGACTCTAACTTTCGTCGTTAGCGCTCAAACTGCTATTACAGTCAAAGCGCTTGAAACAGCAAGCGAAGGCCAAGAACGCTTCAACTACGACCGTGAGCTAATTGCCCAAGGCACAGGCAACATGCTCAGTGGAATCATATGTGGCCTGCCAATAGCAGGTGTATTGTTGCGCAGTTCCGCCAATCGACAAAGCGGGGCGAAAACAAAAATTCCAAACATGGTACATGGCTGGCTAATGTTATTTGCCGCCGTTCTCTTCCCCCACTTACTAGAATATATTCCCACCTGCGCCCTGGCTGCCATACTAGTTTTCATTGGCTTGCGCATGATAGCGGAGATCAAGAAAACAATTGTCGACTATCCAGAAGAAGAGAAAGCAATTCTTGCTTTAACAGTATTTGCCATCCTCGCCACCAATCTCTTTACCGGAGTGATAGTCGGACTAATTGCCGCCATCGCCAAAGAACTCTACAGGCTGATGCATCTCAAAGCTACTTTGATGCCGCCCAACGCACGTGGAGTAGTTACCCTAAAACTCTCTGGTGCTGCGACATTTGCCCACATTCCGCACCTACTCAGTTTACTGGAAGAAGTAAAAGATAAAGAGGAACTGCATGTTCATTTAGAAGAAGTGACGTATCTAGACCATGCTGTTCTACAAATGTTCATGGAATGGGAAATGGAACACCGCGAAAAACTCGTGATCGATTGGAGCACGGTTGGTGCTGCGGCCGGACCGAAGCGGAAACTAAGAAAGAGCCTAGATTTTCCTTATCTGGTAGACAGAAGGCCACAGGCCAGTGACTAAATGTTCATACAAAGGGAAATGAAAATGGAAAACAAAATATCAGAAAAAAAGAGGTAACGGAATGAAAAAAGAAAACAATGGACGCAATTCAACAGAAAAAAAGGACGATAGCGCAATCCGCCTATTGGTTCCGATAAAAAGCTTTGAACATGGCGCAACGGTGCAAGACATTCTCTTTGCCAACAAAGATTTGCCCTTCGAAAGCATTACCTTTTTACATGTAATTGAAAATGATGTGCTCGATACCCCTGCCTACACCCACACGGAAGCCATCAGCCGCCTTAGAGAACAAGACCAAAATCAAGATGAGGCGCGCGCTCTGCTGGAAGAAATTGCAGCCAGAGTAAAAAGCTTCGTTGAAGCAGAAGTACGGAGCGACGTCATTGTGGCCGAAGACATATCTGATTGCATAATTGAACAAGCAGAACGCTGGCACTGCAATCTAGCTATTTTGCTAGCAGACACATCATCACTAAGCGAAGGCTGGTTCAGCACTAGTGTTTTGAAGACTGTGCTCAAAAAGGCACCAATAGACTTGCACGTTCATGTCATTCGACCAGCAGCAAGCGACGGACTGTCTTTTGCTCTTAAGCTGCGCTAAATGTGCTATAGATACACCTGACAAAATGGAAACAAGACGATATTTCTAAATGTTGGGAGCTATAGTGTCAGCAGAAAAAGCCAAAGTCGCCAAGGCCAGCGAGTGGTATGAAGAGTTCTTTCAAGGCATGTCGCTAGAACTATGGCGCCGAGCTATTCCTATTGAACAAACAGAAGAAGAAGTGGCCTTTTTGCTAGAGACTCTATCAGCACCACAAGGCAGCAAATTACTAGACGTACCCTGCGGCAACGGCAGGCTGAGTCTGCCGCTTTCGCTCATGGAATACAAAATCACTGCAGTCGATTTCTCGAAGACTTTCATCGAGCAAGCCAAAGAATCTGCTCGGGCGCACAAGAGCAAAATTGATTATATTCAGGGCGATATGCGCAAACTGGCTTTGCCGCAAGAATTTGACGGCGCATTTTGCATGGGCAATAGCTTTGGCTATTTCGATCGCTCAGGCACCAACGAATTTTTACAAGCAATTGGCAAAATACTGAAAAGCAAAGCGCGCTTGGTGATTGACTCGGCCATGATCGCCGAGTGTTTTCTCGTCAATGGTGGCGAAAAAGAATGGCTGCAAGTAGGCGATATGTACATGCTCATCGAGAACCAATATGACTGCCAAAGCAGCACGGTGACAACAACCTATACGTACATACAAAATGGAAAGCAAGAAGTGCGCACAGCCAAGCATTGGATTTATACATCTGGTGAGTTGTGCGACATGCTAACTAGCGCTGGTTTTGCTGTACTAGAGATGCTGGCATCGACTGATTTAGAAGTGCCGGAACCATTTACTTTAGGTGCCGAGAAATTGATCTTGGTGGCAGAGAAGCAGTGAAGAAGATCGGCCAGACACGGGAGAAATGTGTGGCAACGGCGCTACCGATCAGAAAAATCTCAACGGGAATAATTTCTCTAATAGTTTCATTGGCAACGGTTGCGCCTCCTGTAACGGCCAAGAATAAGTGCCCCGCAGATCAGACCGGTGGGGCAAGCATTCCTGACTACATAGAACGTCAAGGACTGACAGACCTGAACGGCAAGCAAATTCTTCCGGCTCGGTACGCTTCCATTACCTATGCCGGAAACGGCCTCTTTACCGTGCGCGAGAAGTTTCCTCCAATAGGAAGAAACAACAAAAGCTCGTACAAGGACAAGACCTTTGTCATCAATCGCGACGGCACTAGAATAGCCGCTGCTGTACCTCCAGGAAGCACACTGACCAACATCCGCTACTTCGGCAAGAAGGCAGAAATCAGTCACCTGGCTTCGCCACACAGCCTCCAAGACGATGCCATGATTGTTTTCTCCAAGGATCAAAATCTTGGTATTTGCGATAAGCGCGGCAAGGTGATACTTCCTGCATCGTATGGGTGGATCGGCTTGGAGAGTGAAGGCAAGATAGTCTTGCGGGACACCAAGGGAAAGCTATTTGTCTTCGACGTCGTCAATGAAAAAATCACCCCGCTCTTGTGCAATGACAAAGGGCAGGGGGCCTCAATGTTCTTTACCGAAGGCCTCGCTGTTATTCACGATCGCGGCCCAAAGTTCATCACTCCAACAGGCGAAAACCCAATCAAGATAAGATTTTCCCAAGCAGACAATTTTGTCAACGGCAAATCATTAGTGCATTTCTCAATGCCTGACGGCCACTCTTCCGGAGGAATCTTTATCGATCGAACTGGCAAAATAGTCTCACCTTTAGGGTTGAATATTATTTCCTGTTCTGGTGGCTACTCTGTCGTCTGCATGGGACTCAATAAATGGGGAGTTGTAGACCGGGATTTCAATTACATTATCAAGCCAGAATACTGGCTAATTTTAGAACAGCCAGCTACAGTCTATACAGCCGATGAAGCTCTTAAGGACGCTCAAACACCACCAGCCTGGTTTTATGCATCCAAAGGCGAAAGACAGACAACAGAAGTCCTTTCTAGAGAAGGCAAATTGATCTGTACATTGCCTCCCGGAACAGAGTTTCCCTTTCCTCCCTCCACACACTATACCGATGGCGCCATACTGTGTGATATTGGCAGGAACAATAAATTCTCAGACAGTTACTATGTCAATTTGCACGGAGAACGAATTGCCAGGCCACACTCGAAACTGTCTTCGTCTTCGAGCGTATCGTTCCATGAAATTGCACCAGGGCGTTTGCTCAAGACAGTAAGACCTGAGGTTTGCGCCCAGAAATAATGCTCACTGAACCATCAACTTGAAAGTTGCATTCCCAGGTAATAGACAGCTTGCCTCCAAGCATCGGTTTCAGATAATTTGGGATTCTTCTTTTTTACGTCTGAATACAATGCGTCACGTTTTTTTGATATGACTTGTTTAGACGCCTTCAAATCTAGGTGGTTGCTGAGCAATATGGCGCCGTCCATTGGGCTCCAGAGCAGGCATAGAATCGAACGCCGGCTGCCGCATTTCATCAAGAAGGAGTCTTTAAAGTAGAATTTGAGTGGTTCTTTGACGTGCAGATATTGTTTTATATACGGCGCGTCCGCCTTGCTTGGCTGGAAGATCACCTGATTGACAAACAACTTCCAGAGTGTCGGCGCCGACTCTAATTGCTCTGGACTTAGGGCCAGAATGACCCTCTTGCCTCGCTTATTTGCACCGGCGATTATTTGCCTAAGGTACTTTGCACCATCTGGGCAGTCCAAAAATATTGAGGCATCTTCAATGACGAGAATTTGCTCCTCATCAGAAAACCATCTATTGATGACATTTTTCAATATCATCGGCGTCCGACTATTTAACTTTCTCGCTGAGCTGCAGTCAATCAAGGTGTAAGGAAGCCGTGAATGTTTAGCCTCATCTAACAGACCATCCGGTCTTGCACTGACGCTTAGTCCTGGCCCCAGAAGCTCGGTGATAAACTTTGCCGATTGCGCAGAACCAATAGCTAACACGTTGACGCCAGCGCCGAGGTGGTGAAGTGCTAGTAGAGAAGTTACAGCTTCATTCGTCCGGCGGTTTGCTCCGACGATTAAGAAATTCGTCGATTCTCTCGGTGCCACCATAAAAGGCTCTCGGGTACTAACGGCATAGCCAATCGGGACACCGAGGTTCTGTGGCGGGATGGCGCTGATGCAGGGCCAGCAGGTAGCTGCGACTTCTGTTGTGACGAGGTGGCTCAATTGCAATTCATCTAGCCCCAAGGGCAAAGTAGAGCGAAATGTTTTGGCCTGCAGTCCTCGCCCCGTAGCAAACTTGGCTCCACCGCGCTCGTAGTGCTCCTTGAGCGCGTCCAGGTTGCTTTTGAGTTCACCTGGGGTTTTGCCAAAGCTAGAAAAATACAGCGATATCTCGACGGCTTTTATCGCTCCCTTAGCGCCGACAGGCTTGCTCGGACGTATATGAAGCGACACTGTCGACGGTGAGGTCACCGTCAGGCCGGATAAGAGCCAACCGAATTGCACCTCGGCAGGAAGGTAAGAGATATGGCAACCACCGTGCAGGAGGTCAGAGATTCTCAGGTGATCGTCCGCTTCTTCAAAGGGCGGTTCCATCAGCGTAGAGGCAGACTTGCATTCGGCAAATTTGCTTATGTCGCCCCGCTCTGAGGTTTCGGGTGGCAAGACAAAGCCCTGCAGTATCAGCGCACGAATTTCTTGGCGATTGAGGGGCCGATAGGTTTGCCCCAGTTTGTTCAGATTGGCCAGACATATATCCAGCGCTTTTCCATGCTTGGCTCGGGTAGTGACTACAATAAAGTGGCGCCGTTGCGGCAAGTATGTGCACTGTGTCACTCGGGTAAACCATTTGAACTGATAGTCGGCGTACCACTTTAGATAGTCATTTTCTGACAGCCCTACAGCTTCGTGATACTTCTCGCCAGCGCCAAGCGGAAAGATTCTATTTGTAGCGATTAGCTGAATGTCGCAGTCGAGCTGCTTGAGCAGATGGAGAAAATCGCCGTGCAGTTTTTCGATGTACTTCGGCGAAGCGGCAATATCAACTCCATCCAGTTCGTACACGTGGCGGTAGCGGCCGTCTGCCAGTTGCAGCAATCCTGAACTTACCGAATCAGAATCAGATTTAAAACTAGAGTTAAATTTGATTGCCGGCAGCAGAGGCGTTGATTTCTTGCGCGCACGACCCTTGGTTCTGTTTTCGGACTGCAAACTATCGGCTAGGAGAACGACTTTGGTCGAAGTCTTGTTTCTCATCTTCTAAGCCCTCTCGGGGAAACTCTCTAGCATGGCACTTCATTACAATACTTCTTTATGCCCGGGGCTCAAGGGGGGAAACCCTGGACAAGCAGATCTGAATTCTTCTAAAAGCCTCCGACATAGCAATTCTGCGGCGGCAAGCTCTCTGTCCTTAGCCTGCGAGTGCTCTCTGTTCCACTCGGCGCGAGTGCTGCTGCTCCCAAGCTTCTTAGTGACCTGGTTAACCGGGTGGTTCTCTTGGGTCCACTCAGTGCGGAAAAGTCCCAAGTGTTCGATAAGTTTTTCTAGTCTCTCCTGGGGTTTCTCTTGAAGCAATCTATCAAACTTGACCTGTTCTCTGACTGACAATGGTTTGCCCTTAGCTTTTGCACTGAGCGTGCGCAACTGTCGCAGATCACCCCATACGCATACAAAGTGTCTGGTGATTTCGTCAATTGGTAATTGATTGTCGTAAAGGAATGCTTCACTGAGAGCTTTAGAGGTTTGGCACCAGGCATCAAAGAGATCATCAAATGGGTCATTCATGTGTTTGCAACCGGGTCCTGCACTTAGTTAGAATCAAAGGGTGGTCAGGCATCAATTCAGTATTGGAAATTGCGTACAAAGAAGACAACACAGTGACTCTCAGCACAGCTGGCCCCTACCCCTCCAAACCCGACTAAACGCGGCTAACCTTGAAGCGAGGGAGCTTACACTGGCATATTCCCCTTTCTGGGTATATTGATTGAGCTTGAACCTTCAAGGGCAGTGCTCCTATGAAAGAACTGGAAAAGCCATCGACAAAAGTGGACTCCACACCAACCGGATTCTACAATCCGGCAGCGGAAAGTTTCACCGAAATGCGCACGCCTTCAGCAACGGACCTGAAATCCGGCAACATTGGGGCAATCAACTCTGCTCAACGCACATTAGATTTACAGTTCGGCGCAGCGCCAACCTTGACTGATGCTCAGTCTAGCGAAACTTTTGAAAAATTGAGTTTTAGCAGAAGGCAAGAGATTCAGCAGCAGGCCGGGGAGTCTAGCGAGGTACTTCACGAACGATTAAGGCCAATTGCCACTGCTGGCTTCCAATCGGTGAGAAACCCAACTCAAATTGACACTCCAAGCTGGTATACATTTGACGCTAGCAAAACACTTGGCATTGAGAATGCTGTCGCGATCATAACCTCAACTTGCAAACACGAGCTGCCTTACAAAGTTTTCGTGGGAATCCGCGGAGCCGACTGGGACACTAATGGTCGTTTGCCATCCGGCGAACAAGGTCACCGCTACAAACTCCGTGACCTAGGCAGAGAGCTGACAGAGCAAGAGAAAAACGCAATTTACGACAAGATGTAACCATGTGCCCGGTAAGTTGGGCCCGCTTACGCTTAAAAAGATATGCTTAGCTGCCACGGCACCAAGACTTTAGTTTACAACCATTATAATTGTGTACCATTATCTGGCCTGGTTTTCTGAATGGCCGTTCGAACTTATTGCTATGAGAGTTTTTGATGTTTAAAGCAATCAACACAACAATCATTCTTGTATTGTGCCTAGCAAGCATAAGCCCTGCGCACGCTGTCGATACCAACAGCAACATAAGCAGCAAAGGCAACACAAACAACAAAAGCAACGAAAGTATCGCAGGCATTGCTCCAACCAGCCTCAAGGCGGCAAGCGGAGTGGTCTATCAGCTTTTCCCTCAAGAAAAATTTGCACTCGATTTTCGCACAGTGAGGCCTTCAACATCAGATAACGACATCGTCTTCTGCATCCCTGCAGCCTTTACCGGGCACGACAACAAAATTGATGGAGTGTTCATCTGCAATGGAGCAATCGGCAATGGCAATGCCATTAACCATGAACTAGGTGGTGCCATGGTAATTGAAAATGGCCATGGCAAATTGCTCGCCACCAACAAAGGTGCAACACTGACGCAGCAATTTCTAGAGTCGGTGCAGAAATCAAAAGGCTCGCTCTTCCAGCAATTTTTGATTGTACACAATGGCAACCCTGCTGTATTTCGGGATCAGAGCAAATTTCAGCGTCGGGCAATTGGCCTAACAAAGCAAGGTACTTTCAAAATCTTTGAAAGCGATAAAGCAATTACGTTTAGTACCTTCAACAATGATCTTGCGGCCCTTGGCGTGACAGAAGCACTATACTTCGACATGGGCGCCTGGGATGAAGGCTGGTATCGCCATGCCACCACCGGCAAAACTATTACCATTGGTTTAGACAAATCACAGACACACCGACAAAGCAACTGGTTGGTTTTAAAGAAGGTGAAGAGCATATGAGCTCACCAGAGAAAAGCACACAAAACAAGAGTTCGCATGAGCAAACTGCGGACGTGCAAATTTCACCAGAAAAGGCCTCAACCGAGATCGCGTCAGTCGAGCATTCAAAAATAGAAAAAGTTCGCCGCTACAGGTGCCCTGGATGCGGCGCCGATTTGCTATTCGCACCAACAGATGGCGCTCTCACCTGCAACTTCTGTCAGCACAAAGAGTTGATTGCCGAGAGCAAAGAAGCAATTGTCGAATGTGATTACGAGCGCTACTTAAAACTTCTTCCCGAGCAGTTAACAGAATTAGCTGCCGACACACTTGAAGTTGACTGCAAGGGTTGTGGCGCTAAAGTGACTTTCACCCCACCTGTCACGGCGAGCCAGTGCAGCTTCTGTGGTACAGCCCTTGTGGCCCAAGCAAAATCGCCAGATCCAATAGTGGCACCGGCTGCAATTCTTCCCTTTCGCGTAGAAAAAGCGGCCGCCACTGATGCAATCAAAAAATGGATCGCCAGCCGCTGGTTTGCTCCCGATGCCTTAAAACGCTTCGCTGTGCCTGGCGGCATCTCCGGTGTATACATTCCATTTTGGACTTATGATTCGTACACCATCAGCCACTACACTGGCCAACGCGGCCAATACTACTATGAAACCGAATATTACACGCAGACCGATTCGAATGGCAATCAGGTACAAGCCAGCCGACAGGTGCGCAGAACGGCTTGGTATCCGGTTGCCGGTACAGTGACACGTTGGTTTGATGATGTCTTGATTGCTGGCACCAAGTCACTACCAGCTCGTGCCCTGGCTGAGCTAGAGCCCTGGGATTTACCAGAACTCAAGCCATACGACCCGGCCTTTCTGGCAGGCTACAAAGCTGAGCGCTATCAGGTAACTTTAGCTGAGGGGTTCGAAAGGGCTCAGGGTGTCATGTCTGGAATAATCGCAAACGATATTCGCTATCAGATTGGTGGCGATGAGCAGCAAATATTCTCAGTACAAACCCAGCATTCGGCAATTACTTTCAAGCACATTTTGCTACCGGTTTATGTTGGTGCCTACCACCTGCAAAACAAACTTTATCAAGTAGTCGTTAACGCCCGCACCGGAGAAGTGCAAGGGGAGCGGCCTTACAGCTGGATCAAAATCACTCTTTTTGCAATTCTAGTAATTTCTATACTCTATTTTCTTTGGTGGGCAATTCAGCGGCCTTGAGAGTCTCTAAGCGGTTGATTGTCTTTGAGCCCTTGAAAAATCCACAATTTCTCCAGAATTGTGTGAAAAGCTAGAGAAAACTAGAAAAGTCTAGAGAATACTAGGATGCCAACGAGGATACATTGCCATGAAATTATCACCCTTGATTTTGCTCCTCTTCGCCTTGTTGCTACCCCAGGCGTCACTGGCAGCGACAACAATCGGCTGGATACCCACATGGCAGCAAGGACTTGAAGAAGCGAAGCAAACAGGCAAGCCAATCTTGCTCTTCTCTGGCGCCCCCAATTGCAGCGGCGTGCCTGGCGTCTGGTGACCAGGCACGCAAAGAGCTGACGGGAGTTACCTGTCTTCGCCTGAAGTTATCGCCGCCTCTAGAAAATTTGTATGTGTGCGCTTAATGACCTACGAAAGCGCCAGTGAAGCGGAAGTTTTAAAATCATATTGGCGCCCTGGAGCCGCCTTAGAGAATACTCTTTTTGTGCTGCTCGACCCCTACGGCAGACCACTCACCCGTGGAAGCCGCGAGCCCAGCTGGCAATATAGAGACGCGCACGAAATGGCGCTCAGCCTTGATGAGATCGCCAGGCGTTATTCAGGTCGCGGAGAAAACCAGAACCTACCAGTGGTGGCAACTGCGCGCCTCGGCCTCAACGTTGCCGCAGCCGACAAATTGCCCCTGGCTATTGTTGTCAGCGACCGCTCGCAAGAGCGGCAGGCAATGGAAAAGAAGCTGGCTCCTCTTTCTTGGCGCAGCGAACTAATTGGCAAGGTGACATATACCTCGGCAACAAGAAATGAACTGAGTGCCCTTAGCGGTGTCAGCATTGCCCGCGGCTATGTCTTCGTTGCTCCGAACGAATTTGGCACTAGCGGCCAAGTTTTGGCACAGCTCAATGCCGACGCCTCAGCGGCAGATCTTGAGCGGGCCTTGAAACAAACTATCTACCAATATCGCCCCTCGAATACTGAGTACAGAGAGCACATTCGCATGGGTATGCAAGAGGGAATCAAATGGACCTCGGCCATTCCGGTTACCGACCCAGGCTCACTGCGCCACGACCAAGAGATGCGCAATAGGCCAGGGCAATGGCGGCATTAGCCAAAGTTGGTTGAATTCCCGCTTTGAGCACCTATCTTTGAGTTAACACGAACCACAAGTTAATGCAAATTGTATTTTACACTAACTATTGTTCTAGCAATTAATATTAATTAGACGTATCACTATCATACGCGTACAATAGTGATAAATAGAATTAACCATAACTAGAAAATTACGGCTTTGTGTAAACTCAAATATACATTATGAACATTGAATCCTATCTCACGGACGAGGCAATCCTGAAAGAGATTGGTCAGCGCCTGTCCCAACTTAGGCTAAACCGCAACCTCACCCAGGCTGAGGTAGCCGAAGAGGCAGGTATTACTAGGCCGACTCTCGTCCGAATTGAGAAGGGTATGCCCACTGATTTTGTCAGTTTCCTTCGTCTTTTGAGAGCACTTCAGCTCACCGAAGGCCTGGAGGCGCTGGTTCCATCTCAATCAATTAGCCCAGTAGAACGCGCGCTAATGGAGCGCGACCATCGCCAGCGTGCGCGCAAACGTCGCAATGTCGCAATTGATCGCGGCTGGAAATGGGGTGACGAATGAGTAATGCTTGGGTCCATCTATGGGGCACCACCATTGGTGCAGTGAACCTAGAGCAGCAGGGTGGAGTTGCTACATTTCAATACACCGACCAATTTTTATCTAGTGGCATAAACCTAGCCCCCTTAACGATGCGACTTTCGCGCGAAGTATTCTCATTCCCTGGTCTCAATAAACAATCATTTCATGGGCTTCCCGGCATGCTAGCAGACGCACTGCCTGATAAGTTTGGCAACGCCGTCATTGATGCATGGCTAGCCTCGCAGGGTCGGTTGCCAGAGTCTTTTGATGCTGTTGAACGCTTGTGTTACATCGGCAAGCGTGGAATGGGGGCGCTCGAATTCGCGCCACCACAGATCACTATTGATGATTCAACAACTGTAGACATGCCTGAACTGGTCGAACTCGCCAGTCGAATTTTGACAGAACGAGAGCATTTCGCAGCCTCTTTGTCAGGCTCAGAAAGTGAGAAAAAAGCAGCTATGCTCGACATAGTTAGAGTTAGCTCTTCGGCTGGTGGCGCTCGTGCCAAAGCGCTTATTGCCTGGAACGAAAACACCAATGAGATTAGATCTGGACAGGTTAAGGCGCCTGACGGCTATACTTACTGGTTGCTAAAATTTGATGGTATCACTAATAACAAAGACAAAGAACTCGCTGATCCATCTGATTACGGGCTTGTGGAATTTGCCTACTATCTTATGGCAACCGCAGCAGGCATAGACATGACTCAGTGTCGAATTTTGAAAGAGAATGGCCGCAATCACTTCATGACCAAGCGCTTTGACAGAACAAATCTTGGCGACAAAATTCACATGCAGTCTCTTTGCGGCATGGCACATTATGACTTCAATCTAGCCGGTGCCTATTCGTATGAGCAAGCCATGCTAGTCATTCGCAGACTAGGGCTTGGAATGGAAGCGGTTGAGCAACAATTTCGGCGGATGGTTTTCAATGTGCTCGCCCGCAATCATGACGATCACACAAAGAATATCGCCTTCCTCATGGACCGCTCGGGAAATTGGTCTTTGTCGCCGGCGTATGACGTTACGTACAGCTGGAACGCTCAGGGAGATTGGACGAATCAGCATCAAATGTCAATCAACGGAAAACGCGACAATTTCACAATTGCCGATTTTCTAGCTTGTGAAAAGGCAGTGATGCTAAAACGTGGCCGCTCAAAGCAAATAGTGCGTGAAGTTCAAGAAGCGGTTTCGCTGTGGCCAGAGTTCGCCTCTCAAGCTGGTGTCAGCGAAGAGAAAGCACGGGATTACGCTCGCGGTCATCGACAGATCAAAATTGATTGATTGAAAAGAGAGCTGAAGTTTCTAGGCCAAAACTGGTTGCAAATTTGCGATAAATTTAGCCTGTAACTCATCGTACTTTGCCTGATCTTTTGCAGCCTGGATTTTATCTCCCACTCGCAGGTGCACCTGCGCTCTCAGTTGATAGGAATAGCGGTTGTGTGGATCGTTGGTGAGAGCAGTATCTAGACACTCAAGAGACTTTGACAATTGACCGCTCTTTAGATAGCCATTGGCCAAACTGTACCATCCAAATGCCAGCCGCGGCTGCAATGTTGTTGCCTTCTGCCCCGCATCAAGGGCTTCCTCAAAGCGCTCCAGACCTGACAAGGCAAGACTGCGCAGAGCGTGTGAAGATGTCGAAGTCGGACACCTTTCAATTGCCTGATCACTTGCCTCAAGCATTTTGCCCCATTGTTCTTGTCGCCAGAAAATAAAAGCTTGAGCGTCTCGAGTCATGCTCGTGCTAGCCCACCCCGCCAGAATTCCCGCGCATTCAGCATCGGCCTCATCGAGACGAGCGGCATCGGCTAAAACGAAGGCTCTTAGCAAATGACAGTCCTCTGCGTTTGGTTGAAGAGCTATAGCCCTTGCCGTCGACTCCATAGCCAAGGCCCCTTCGCTCAACATAAAATAAGAAACTGCCTGCATTTTGATAAATTCATACGCTAACGGTTCTTGATCAGTCACTTGGGCACAGATTTCCAAAACCTCAGCATACTCATTGCGATTAAAGTGCACATATGCGAGGCTCAGAGCATCGAATGTCCCACTTTTGACATTGCCAATTAAGTCGGAAATCAATGCCTCAGCCTCGACCAACTGACCGGTCATCACATAGCAACTAACAGCCAACATGCGAGCTTCAGGGACATGCTTGCCTAAGCGTTGGAGAAGTTTAGTATCTTCTAGGCATCCTTCATAATTCTGCTGGCCCAACCTGGCGCATGCACGATTAAGGTAAGCGGCATGCCAACGTGGTGCCAGTCCAATAGCCAGGTTCGCATCCATCTCTGCTTCTTCAAACTTCGATAGATAGCATCTGGCAGCAGCTCTGTCTATCAAGTTCTGCACGGAAATTGGATTTACACTCAACACTTTAGTCATTTCGCTCTCAGCCTCTTCAAATCTTTTGGCTTGAAAAAGCATTAATGACTTGGCAGTTAGCAAACCTTGGCTGGCTGGGAACAGTGCAAGGCCATGATCACAGACTGCATTACCGGCTTCCTCTTTTTTACAAAGAAACAGCTGGGAGGCCGCCCAAGCCAGGCACTCGGGGTAAAAGAAAATGGAAACGAAGGGGGCAAACAACACAAATATCATTCCGTCACGGAGCTGCATAAAGGCACAGACGGCACCAGCAGGAACAATTACCACTGCAAAGAACAATCGCAGCCGGCGCTCAACATTGATTGAATAAAAGCGTTTCATCACAAGCTTCACCTACCCAACGCAATCAGAAATTGCCAGACGCCGAACAGTTGAAATGCCCTTTCTTGTTTTGGTTCAGTGGCCTTTCAACTTTCTCTCCATTTTAAGATCACTTTCAGCTAGTTGATGTTGGTCCAAATCATGATACACAAGGGCCCGCAGATGATATGCCCAATAAGCCTTGGCATCAAGCTTAATCACCGCATTGCAGTCAGCGAGGGCTTGCTGAAACTGCTTAAGATGCTCAAAGGCCAATCCGCGATAGAAGTAGCAGAGCGGTGCAAATTCTCTATCTAAATTCATCGCCTTACTAAAGGCGTCGATTGCTTGTCGGTAATCTTTGTGTTCTAAACAATAACTACCTACGCGATATAAATTCGCAGCAGATTCCGAGCCGGTCTCGCTAGTTTCAAAAATAATTTGTCTAGCTGGATAGTCGAACGTAACAGCTTTGAACCGGCTAAGAAAATCGTTGCCCAGAATAATCTCATCGGCCGCCTGAGGAGCTTCGGCCGCTGGATAGACGTCAAAAATGGGCGCTTCAAAATTGGCAGCACCGAGGCTAACAGTCTTCAAACGAACACTTTCGCTGCTCAGCTCACCTAGCCATGGACCATTTATATGGTCTTTATAGTCCAATTTCTTCACTAAAATAGGCGTCAATAGTGAGTCTGCCGACATGCTAAAAGGGCAGCCCGTATCTAGTAGTGCCGTAACTTCTAATTTTCCATCCAACCTGACGCTGCAACGGGGACGATGGTTGCGTATTACCATAGGCACGATATTCGCATTCTTTGATCCCTTTTGATCAAAAGAGCTAGCCAGAATGACCTTCTTAGTCCGATAGTCAACAGTGACCACAAAATTCTCTAAAATGTTGCCGCCAAAAAAACCACTAATGGTTTCATGGCCAACCAGCCCATCGTCAACCCCCATTGCCACATTCGACAATGTTAGGTCGCCCATTTTCAAATCTCGCGCCCTAAAAGCACCATAGTTATACTCCTTGCCACTAGCATTAGTGCCACGCAATTGGCTCTTATCCTTTTCGGCGACACCAGGCATAGCTTGCGTCCAAAGATCTGAGTGCCCGCAACCAGTATCAAGCATCAACTGCAAAGAATGACCATTTAATTGAACCGGAACGCTAAAATGGCCTTCACCGTCATAATGGAATGGCAACACAATGGGTCTGCTTTTGAGCTGGTTTGTGATTCTGTCTTGCGGCCTTTTATCAACCACTGAAAGTTTGTTGAAATCAATCAATGGGCTACAGCCCTGCATTTGTAGTCGGTCGCTAGGCCCCGCGAGATCGTTGGCTTTCTGCCAATCAGCTTTAGCTAAGTCGTGCTTCCCGAGCAGTTCGTAAACTCGCGCTCGAGCATTCCATCGGTAAGCGTCTTTTAGGTCAAGGTCTAAAAGCTTCGTTCCAAGCTCGAGCGCTTTGTCGTACAAGCCGAGTTCGTGGTAAGCATTGGCGGCAGTAAAATATGCATCCTCACCGGAAGGGTCTAGCTTCATCGCCATGCCGCAATCGGCAATGGCATTTTGTAATTGTCCGAGTCGATAGTATACGGAGCCACGCTGTTCATAAGCCTCCGCCGATTTCGGATTAATTCTAGCGGCCGCTGTCAGATCCAAAATCTGTTTTTGATACTGACCAAGGTGCTGGTACATATGGGCACGCCTTAAATAGGTCGATGCCTGTGGAGTGATTTTGATGGCAGCAGTGTAGTCAGCCACCGCCTTCTCATACTTGTCTTGACCACCGTATGCGTGCCCGCGTTCGATGTAAGGTTCTGCCTTTGAAGTAAGACTCAATGCTTTATTGCAGTCATTGATGGCATTCTGGTACTGCTCCAAATTTCTATAGGCAGTAGCTCGATATAGATAGTATCTGTAGTTCTTCGAATCTAGCGCGATCGCCTTGCTACACTCTTCAATTTCTCTGCGGTAACTTTCAAGCCCCTCATAAGCCAAGCCTCTAAGTGCAAAAGCTAACGCCAATCTTGGTTGCAGCGAAATGGCCTTGGTACTGTCGTTAAGTGCATCATGATAGCGCTTAGTTCCAATATAGACTCCCGCCCTGTTGGCGTAGGCTAGTGCATTCCTCGGCTGCTTCTTTATCAACGTGTTTAAGCAAGCTAGGGCAGCATCGGTCTTATGCTGCTCAAGCAAAATTTGTGCTTTCTTCAATAAATCGGTCGACGGGGCAGCTGTTGCACTGTTAGGCTGCGACAGCGCAACGATTACAGCTGAAGCAAAGAGCGCTACTCTGGTCAGAATGTGATTTTCAAACCGCAGCATGCGATGCCACCCAATTACTTTTCCAGTCTGGTATTGATTGTCTCATGCGGGCTAGAATAATGCGGTAACGAGCAATCGAGAGCGTTAAATGAAAGCCTTCGCGAATGTGATTTCAAGTGCAGCAATGTCTGTGGCCTTTGCAAGTTCAGCACTGGGAGCCGAAATGTATCCAAAAATGTACGACGCCAGCTATGTATACAAATCGCCAGCCGGTGTGTGCAACATTAGAATGATTTCGGACGGCAACGGCTGGCTCTTCAAACAAGACGGAAACGAAGCAGAAATGTGGTTAGAGAAATCAGCTGATTTCATAGTTCTAAGCAAAAGCACAGCGCAAGACATGACTATCGAAATGGAGCTGACTAGCTCCAGCACAGCAACGCCTGCACCGGAATTATTTGCACTTCCAAGCAACTACCGGACAGTGTCGCAATAGCAGCATACTGCCTGGTCTACAGGACGGAAGTAATAGACCTAAAATCCACCTGGCCCCGCAACTAGAAGCGCCCCAGCTAAGACTCTCGAAACTTCAAGAGCGAAACCTAAAATGACAAAAGTGCGAAGCTCGGTTAACGAGTAGGACACAGCATTACGCAATAAACTGGTGCCACAAAAAGTAAAAACACGAAGGGAAGAAGAAAGAGAACACAAAAAACTAAAGACATAGCCGTCTCAAATCTCAAAGCTCTCATAAAGGGAACTCCAATAAACAGCCAAATTAGTTGCTGCAATAGCAGCAAACCTAAACTCGGAAAAGTAAGCAGACCGTGCAAGTATTGACGATTTGAAAAGTACATGTACATCACAAGACAAACATTAATTGCGAAAATCAGGACCAAATCTCGGTTCTGCCTTCCCTCAATACGGAGAAAGGTGACGTACTTAGCCTCGATCACCCTTCGCGGCCCGAGAGCTGATAGCTCAGCCAATTTGGCGCGCAATCTGATCGCGATCAAACTACCAAAATAGGCAATCGAAACCGTCACGAGCACTGCAGACAAATATATTTTGTTAAGGTCCAAAAGCTTTACCTGGTCAAACTGCCACAGCAGAAAAACTGAAAGAATTGAGACCACTGAAGGAATTAAATAATAGACAATAGAACTCCTTCCGCTCTCTGGCCGTTCGACTTCACTACAGAAACCACCCAGCCCCATAAGGTATTCACCAGGGCTTACGCCTTTCAGAAAACGCTTGAACAGCCGATCGTAGACGCACGGAATCAGAGTTGCTGCGAAGCCAACCAAACAGACTGGAAGCAAATTAAAGTCAGACAAATTGCCAAATGCCAAACAGCCATAGTAGAAAGAGAAGCTTGGCGCAAACCAGAAGCAAATAGGCGGCTTCGATGCACAATTTAAAGTACCGAAAACGATAACCGCCATAGCCATGGTGATAATGCTCGCGTCTAACAAAGCGGCATTAACGACCAGCGAACGCATGCTTCCGCGAGGAACTGCAAATTCACTATCACTGCTATCTTGACCGCTCAATTTGTTATTCACTAAATCTATTATCCACCCTGTCACACTGCCACAGCAAAGAACCTAAAAAATCGAGAATTCACCAAATTACTTTGCAGTTCACGCTAATTGCAGAAACCAGACGATTACCCTTAACACCAGGCCAGTTGTCATTAAATGACAGACTGGCGGCCAAAACCCATTTGAGCAACCGAATACCCGGTGTTACGGTTCTAGTAATCACACAAAACCTCTCAAGCAGAAAAAACTCCCACAAACCTGCGAGTAACACCCACTAACTGCATCTCCACCCTTGCTTCTGCAAGGAGCACACACATTAAACCAATTTACCGATGGCGCTAGCGATGCTAACCCTGCCGATTCCAGATGCGCGGTTAGCGCCAGGTAACAGAGTGGGATTGGCTGCAAGCCTTCCTGACTCTGGGGAGAAAACCATGTACGCAGTTGATCAAAGAACCGTGTCGTCAATAATACTGTTCCACGAAGCTGTAAAAGCGGTGCAAGAAAACCACTACGATCCCAGCTCCATCGACTGGAATAACCTCATTCGCAACGCCAACGGTTCTATTTCCAGCGACGCCGATGTGGTCATTCACTTAAACGCGGCGCTAGCTCACCTCGATGCTTACACAATGCTGTTCGACGCCGCAGCCATCAACAAAATGCGCCAAGCCAATCTCTTTCAGTTTGCTGGCATTGGCATTCTATTTGCCATCAGGGCCGAGGGAGAAAATGTAATCGTCAATGACAAAGGCGAGCCCCTGCCGAGCACAAATGCTGATGGTTTTCCTATTGTCGAAACTGTCTTAGCAGGCGGTGCCGCTGAAAAAGCTGGAATCAAGCCAGGCGATGCCATTTGTGTAGTCGACGGACAATCGCTAACTGGACTATCTATTGAGGCGATGAAACCGATTCTGAGAGGTCTTGCCGACAGCGAAGTAAGTCTGGAAATTAAAAGTAAATCTGGTGAAACGAGAACAGTAACAGCAACAAGACTAGTGGTCGAAGAGAAACTGGTTGTAGCCAAAATGCTTGGCGATAACAAAGTCGGCTACATCAACTGTCTGTCATTTTCGCCTGCGGATGTCGGTGAGCAAATGCGCCTGGGCATGGAACAGTTGAAAAACGCTGAAGCCATCGTCCTTGATTTGCGCAGCAATGAAGGCGGCAGCGTTAGCCTGGCCACCGAAGTGCTCAGCCTCTTCATTGAAGACGGCCTCGTGGCTGTGGTTCAGAAACGCATTGCCGGTCGTGAAATCAAGCGCGAAGCAATTCCCTTTTCTATAGGAAGCGGCAATGGCCAGGCCCTCCCCCGCCATCCGTATCTCTTAGCGCACCGCCCCCTGGTGGTATTGACCAGCGGTAACACAGCCTCAGCAGCAGAGCTTGCTACTGCTGCCCTAAGGGACAATATTCAGGCCATAGTAATAGGTAGCAAGACCTTCGGCAAAGGCATTGGCACAGATGGGCTTAGCCTACCGAACGACTGCATCTTGCGCGTCCATACTTTTCGTTATTTCACTCCTGCTGGTGCTTGGCTTGGCGATGGCAACGACGACTGTCGCGGCCTAGAGCCAGACATCTCTGTCGAGCGCACCAACCAGAGCATGCCGGGCAGTGAAGCCGACGAGCAGCTCAATTTTTCCATAGCTCTCCTGCAAGAGAAATTAGCTCTAGGAATTCAAATCAAATAACAGCCCCATAAGTGCTGCCAAAAGGCTGCCACCTGAACTCGCAAGAGCAGGTCGGGATGGAGAACACCGATGAAAAACAAAGCAAAAACACAAGATCAAAACAATCAAGGTCAAAACGCCAGAGGCAATGAAATTCGGGCTTGCTCCTGCGTCAACCAGTTTCAAGACGCACAAAATGGCAAAGGCATGAGACTGATGAATCTCTGCAAAGATGGCGGATTGCGCTGCACAGTATGCGCGGCAAAACTGGCGAAATAGTTGCCAGTTCAGTAATTAAACCACAGGTAGTGGCATGGTCAAAAACATCCGGACGGTCACTTGCAAGTTTACCCACTCACTTATGGCTGCCAAATTTGACGCCAAGATCTTCCGACATATCTTGTAGTAGCCCTTGTTGATGACTTGCCACAACAGCTTCTTCACTTTCCACCTTGGCATAGCCAGTCGGTATGTTGAAGGTAGACGGAGCAAGAACAGACTTAACACAAGAGCACGTATCGAGTTCAGTCTTAACCCGTCCTTTAAGGTCGAAAATATCAACCTTGGCCGGAAATCCGGTCAAGGTTGGTATTCGATAGAAGCGCTGCAAAACAAGCACAGCCGGCTGAGGAAGGGCCAGATCTCTGGTGCCATAGTACGTGGCAGCCATAAGTTCGTTTTTGTTCCGAATCGTGTAGGCAGGAAGGGCACCAATTCTCACCAGCTTTGTTTCAGTGCAATTCAGACCGGCAACAGATGTAGCACTAGCTTTCGTCTTCTCTTGAGAAAGTGCTAAAAATCGACTAGCACTGATCAAACCAGCAAGAAAGCCGGACGACTTCCCCTGAAAATTCTTCGCATTTGTTTCATAGTGCACTTTTGAATCAGTATTGAAGAAGTTGACCTTCCAGTCTGGTGCTTTCATTACAAGAACGCAACTAGTGCCTTTCTGCACGAGCTTGAGCCCTTTGCTTGAAGCATAGATTTCAGCATCGCCACAGACACCACTTTTCTGGGAGAGGATAAAACCAGAATCACCAGCCATAGCCGGAAGTGCCAGAGACAGACACCAACAAATTGCTGACCTTATTAAGAATCTAACCGTCGCGAAAGCAACCATTCGGCACCCAACTAGTTTAGAAGCCCTAACTGATCTTAGCGTGTCGCACCACCTAGTGTGGATTTGTGTACTGCTTCGCGTCAACTAGGCGAAGGCGCCGTTGCTAACGGTGCAACCACCAAGGAGGTGAGTAGACATGTTCGAAGAAATATATTGGGCCATTTTTATCATCGGCTACGCCATCGCCCTTGCTCTCAATGCTGACGGGCACATTTTGGCAGCACAAATTGCAGGCGTACTAACCACTTTGTTTGCCATTGGCTATTGGACCTGCCGCTATGTCAGTTGGCGCAGGCACAACAACAAGAAGATCACAAGAAAGGAGCACTTATGAGAACGATATTGTTTCTCATCCAATCAGTACTGAAAAACTGGAGACAGTTAAAGAGTTCTGGATTCAGTGTTCGAACAACGATAAAAGAAGAACTACTTTTGCAAGAACTCTGCAAACATCACCCTTACACCGCTGATCATATGAGGAGGGTCGAACAATACTCCACACTGATAGGCAAAGCAATGGGACTAGCAGGGCACAGCCTTGCGATTGTGCGGCACGCTGGCAAGATGCATGACATCGGCAAGCTCGACGTTCCCCAAGACCTTCTCAACTTTCGCGACGACTTGACCGAAGCACAAATGGATAAGATAAAACGCCATACACTATCAAGCTACATAAGACTCTTTGGCCTTCGCTATCCTAAAGCACTCAAAGAAGTGCCTTTTGTTGCTAGTGCACATCACGAGCATCTAGACGGAAGTGGCTACAATGGTCTCAAAGGTAATGAGATTCCACTTGAAGCCAGGATAGTAACAGTAGCCGACGTACTCGACGCCATGGTCAGCAAACGAAGCTATTCGGAAGAAATACCACTAACAGAAACCATTGCTCATCTAAAGCAATATTCTGGCATTTTCTTTGATGCTGACGTCGTAAACGCACTTACTCGTATCGCTCCAAGCGATTTTCTCAAGGTGATGGAGTCAGAGCCAGGTAGACCACGGGCCATAAAAGTTCGTGACCGCATCGAAGTAGGCAGTCTGATTGGCAAGTAGAGTGGCTAAGACGATAGAAGTAGTTACCCCTCTTTTATCGTTTTTCCCTAGCTCTACTCATTCACGTAGTATAAACCACAAGAGCCTGACAGAGCTACGTTCTTGGCGCACAGCAGTTTTCATACGCCCAAGTCAAAGAACAAGCGTGAATAAAGTATCATAGCTATATGGCCAATCCGAAAGAGCGATACGACGAAAACGTAGAAGGTCGATTCTTCGTCGACCGCACTTGCATCAACTGCGATACGTGCAGGCAACTGGCGCCGCAAATATTCAGCGAAAAAGCCGATCATTCGTTTGTGTGCCAGCAACCGCAATCTAGCGACGATGAACGCGCTGCTACTCGCGCTTTACTCTGTTGCCCAACCGGTTCAATTGGCACGATTGGTCCGAACCAAGCCAAAGAAACCATGAACGAGCTACCGCTCGAATTAATTGACGGCGTCTATTACTGCGGATTTAATTCACCCAAATCGTATGGTGGCAATAGTTATTTCATTGAGCACAAAGACGGCAACTGGCTGATTGATTCACCAAAGTTTTTACCGCATCTGGTCAAGCGCTTCGAACAATTGGGCGGAATAAAATACATCTTTCTCACTCACCGGGACGATATTGCCGACGCGGCAAAGTATGCCACTGCTTTTGGTGCCAAACGGATAGTTCACAGCGATGACGCCGATAGCGCTCCCGGCTCTGAAATAGTCCTCGATACCCAGTCAGCGCAAACCGTCTCCAGCAAACTACACGCTACTTTTGCCGATGCACAAGGCGAGCAATTCACAATAATTCCCACCCCAGGTCATACCAAAGGCCACATGGTCTTACTCTATAAAAACCAATTTCTATTCACGGGTGATCACTTAGCTTTTGACCGCGACACTCAGCAACTAGAAGCATTTCGCGATTTCTGCTGGTATTCATGGAAAGAGCAAATCGAATCGATGGCCAAGCTGAGCAACTTTTCTTTCAATTGGATTTTTCCTGGCCACGGCCAACGCATTCACCTACACGAAGAAGAAATGCATCGGCAGATGGTTGAGTTGGTCACTAGAATGCAGAGCTAGAGTCCAGCACTAAAATGCAGCACTAAAAAGCAGCAATAGAATGTAGTCGGCAGCCTAAGCTGTTTTTTCCAAATCTACATGTTCAGCTGGCTCAGCTTCTTTCTCCGGCGAATTCGAAGTCACTTTGCTATCAGGACGACCAATCTGTGCACCGATTTCTTGCACATCTTTAGCCTCTTCGACATCCGCCTCATTTTCCGCCTTAGGCTTTTCTTCAGCGTCGTCTTTTGGCTTCTCGTCGCATTCTTCGTCTGGCTTGACGTTTGTCTCTTCGTCTACCTTGTCGTCTGTCGTCTCGTCCGTATCAGCTGGCGCTGGGGCTTTCGCTTTCTTTGACTCAGCGGTCTCGCCTTCTTTAGGGGGCGCAGTACCGTCAAATTCATCATCAGCACCCTTGTCCATCGGTGAAACTTCAGTGGTTTTATCAACAGCTCCCTGAGCTGCTGGTTCACCGGCAGCCTTAGGCGCTGACTCTTGTACCGATGTAGCCTTAGCAAATTCCGCAATTGAATTATTTGCAGAGCTTTTAGCTTTTTTCCCGTTCTTATTATCTTTGTCTTCAGCGTTAGCCATGTTCGCGTCTCTCCCGTGTACCTCGGCTGGTGGCGATGTAGACTCTACGGCCGAGAATGTTTCTAATATCTTGTAGCGGTGACTGGAGCCCTTCGGCACGCTCCACGAGTCACCCTCACTGAGCAATACCATCTGGCCTTCAATATGAAGTTCTGCTTTTCCTTTCAATACGAAACCGACAGTCTCATAATCTCGTTGTGATTCGGCCTTATCAGAGCTTTCGGGCTCACATTCCCACAGGCGCATAGACATAGCCTTACCGGAAGCAAGATATTTTTGACCGGCCTCTCCCCGTGGCGAAAAGGCAGAGTCTATCTTTGTAATAGTCTTGTCGGTCATAGCGCTTCCCTCATTATTCAAGCTTTTGTTTTTCTGCGGGTGGCGACGGACGGTGACACAATTAGTTCCAAGGGGAATTCGCTGCTGGCAGCGAATTCCCCTTGAATTGAACGACGAGTGCTTGTTAGCTCTCTATTTTTCAGTCTTTGTTTCAGAGTCAGACTTAGACTTAGACTTGAACTTAAACCAGCCCTTAGACTTCGGCTTAGCTTCGGACTTCGACTCAGATTTAGACTCAGAAGCCGAATCGCTCTTGGTCTCTGCCTTGGTCTCAGTCTTAGTGTCGGCCTCTGTATTACCGTCTGTCTTTGATTTTGACTTTACGTTGCCCCAATCAAGAGTAAATTCTGGATCGCCTTTTGTCTGAGACTTGGTCGGAGCTGCACCTGGAGTCTCAGCTGGAGGTGTAGTTGGAGTTTCAGCAGGTGATGTAGCAGGAGTTTCAGCAGGTGATGTAGCAGGAGTTTCAGCCGGTGTCGTAGCTGGAGTCTCAGCCGGTGTTGCAGCCGGTGTCGCAGCTGGAGTTTCAGTAGGTGTTGTAGACGGCAACTTTTCACCAGGTGCCACATCAGTAGGCATATCTTCTGGTTTCGTCGCATCAGGCTTGGTTTCGACTGGTGTCACAACTGGCTTTTCAGCCAGAGCTTTCTTCACGACATCCCACGAGCTTCTGGCCTTTCCAGAGCTGCGGCGCAAGCCGAGCGACTGCATCACTTGGCGATAGTTTTTGCTGTTAATGGTGTAATGCTCAGCCAAATAATCACAAATGGCAGGAGTCAAATCATGCAAGGCAAAGAAATTAGCAAATTCCACTTGCGGATTTTTGCGTATCTCTTTGAACGCTAGTTCCATAAATTCAGCCTGATTTTTATCAGATGAACCAAGCTTTGGTGAGCTTGGGTAGCCAATTTCTTGAAACACAATCGACTTACCATTAGCAACTTTTGTCAAAGTTTCCATGTCTTGTTCAATTTGCTGCGGTTTCTTCGGCTTATAGTTTTCCATCGGATAGTAGTTGAACATCAGCACATCGCTCTCAGCCAAAAGCTTCTGAGCAAGCGCTGAAGGCTCTTTACCAGTGAGAAGATTTTCGGCGCGAAGAGTAATACCAACCTTACAACCGGGGAATGTCTTCACAACTTCTTTCTTTGCCAAAGCAAAGAACTTCATGAAGCTATCAACTTCTTTAGGATGCTTGGCTAGGTAAACGTCAGCCTCGTTGCCAATAGAGAAGTATGCGATATTGCCACCGGTCGCTTTCTTCAATCGCACCATTAACTGAGCAAAGCGGCTCACAACTTTAGGGCTATCTAGCTTCGCCTTTGTCAAGTCGCTTGGCATATTCTTGGTGGTAATATCGAAAACCTGCACACCCAAGAAACGCTTCAACTTAGGAGCGTATTTAAGGGTTTTACCAAGCTGGGTGAGCGAATAGCTTCCCTTGGAAGGCTCTAAGTCGGCCCATGTTCCACCGTAGAAGATACCAGTAACCCCAGCGTCAACGCACATCTTCATGGCATTAGTCTGGTCGCGAGGAGTAGCATTCTCTCCACCTTTAGGAAAAGGCGTGACACCGAAGCTAACAGCCTGAACTGGCAAGGAGCAAAATCCTATCGAGATTGCCATGAGGAAAGAAGCGAGGCTGACAAGTGGTCTGCCTTTCATGGTTACATCTTTGTTCGCGCTGAATGCACTAATGGCGCTAGATTTGGACTGCATTCCGTACCTCCTAACAACTAACTACGCTGAACATTAAATCAATATCTTGACTTGATAAGGGATACCGCCATCATTCTGACAGCAGGGCATCAATAATTCTAGCTGTCTTTAGCGAGAAGGCACAATCGTAGCCTGGACGGCTTTGTCACCATTGCGAAAGAGCCAAGGCGGTATCGGATGCGGTGCAGCCCAAAGCCCTGTGTTAGCAGCTTTCGCCTCAGTTTGCAGGGTTTGCAAGGCCGTATCACTAGGGGCAAATTTATCACTCCACCAGGCCAGCCCACGTTTCACCAATTCATGATTAAGGTCAGCACCATCGCTTAAGTAAATCTCGGCGACCAGACGATTGAACTTGTCACGACCCTTGAGGTCAATGGTTACATCTTTACGAGAGCAACAGGCCTCAGTGAACTGTTTGGCCTGAGCGCCAAATTCTTGAGCACTTTCAGGGCAGTCGATACCATACAAAATAATTTTCTCACGCTTGCCACCATGGTCTACTAACAAGGTGTCGCCGTCCAAAACAGCCAGCACGCGCACTTTGTAGCGTTCAGCTTGGGCAGATTGCATAATTAATAAACTAGAGACCACACTAAGAGCTAAAACTGTCCATATCTTCTTCTCTTGCAACTGCCTCACCTATATGTAGTTTAGGTTATTATGACTTACTCTATTTTATAAAATGCTTTGCCGCGTCAGCGGGAAGCTAAAATTTTAGCCGCAGACTGGATAGTAAATGAATCACCGTATTGCCAAGCAAGTAGCCATAGCACTGAGCACAATCTTTCTCGGCAACCTTTCTTACCAGCAAATTGCAGAGACTGCCGAACCGGCACAGAAAAAGAATTCTGAGCACGTCGAGCATGAATGGATAATCAGCCAAAATCACAAAGATCTTGGCAGAGCCAAAATCTATTTTTCTAAAAATGCCATCAAGATTTTCAACGAATCCTGGGGCTATTACATTCTCTCAAAGGCTCCCGATTGGTCTGTTGTCACGTATCGAGACGACGACAAAATCGAATGGAAAACCACTCGCAACCAATTCTACAAAACCTATCCAGTTGACCTAAAAGGCATGCCAACTAACCATATCGGCCTGCAGAAATCGAAGGCTGCCGATACTACTGGCGCAAAAAGCATTGCCTACCAGATGGGTACTCAAACTTTTTGGTTTATCGAGCACCTCAACACAGCTCCAGAAGTCGATGCCACAATCTCTGGGTACTATGGAATACGGGCACAAAAGGGCATACTCACCAAGTATGCCCTCGTTTTCGATCAGCCAAAGACGCAAGATAACAGTTGGTTTGCCGGGTTTCAGCGCAACGGCTATGTAGAATATCTCACCACCCAGTCGTTCAAAGAGTTGCCCTACAACCCTAAAGACTTTGCCGCACCGGTGGGCTACAAAACGGCAAAAGACCCTTATACCATCACTACTTCAAAAGCACAAAAAGCCAACGGCGACTCGGCCTTGATGGAACTCGGTCTTGGCGAGAAATTAGGTCACTAGACGAAACTTGCGGGAACTAGGCGGCGGCCACCCCGTCGGACGCTCCGTAAACCAAGGAGAGAACTAATGAAAGCCCGCAAACTATTTGCAGCTCTGGCCACCGCTATGGCCCTGGTCGGTTTTGTCGGCAGCATCATTCCGGCCCAAGCCAGGGATTATGACAGTAAGCACTATCGAACATCTAACTACACCAATCGGAACGGAAGCCAAGTCAATGTACGAGTGCCCAACACCAATCGCGGACGGCACGACAATAACTGGAACCGAGGCCGTAACAACAACCATAACAATAGAAATTGGAACAATGGCCGTCACAATGGCTGGAACAACAATCGCTCACAAAGCCGCAACTGGAACAACAACCACCGTAACAACAATGGCTGGAACAGACGTAGGCATAATGAAGTAAGTAATCATCACAACAACAACCATCACTAAGTAAGTACTTATATTCACATGCAAATCTTGCACAAGCTCATAAATTCACACGCCAAGCGAAGCGAGGCATGAAGCCAGATCCCCTAGAAACAGTACTCGTCAAAGCGAAAATGGTGTCACATACAGTGACACCATTTTCGCTTTAAAAGCATAGCGATAAAAAGCGCTCAGATAAAACAAACAAAAGAACAAACAAACCAGAGGGGGCCCGGGTTGCAAACAGGCACCATTTGAGAATTTTAACAAAAGCGGCAACGCTAGCTCTCACTACAATACAAGCTTCTCAAAAGCCCGCGAAAGCTTGGTGAAAGCCAGGCTCGGAACATGAAGTCTATCCCAGCGTCAACTTAAAATGTCACTACGGGAGGAAATTGAAATGAATGCACGGAAACTAATTACAACGGCAGCATTAGTAGTAGCTGTAATTAGCTGTTCTTTTGCAGCTGCACCAGCCAACGCTAATGACTTTCAACGACGTCTGAATTTGCAAGCGATGCAAAACTATTTGAATCAGAGAGGCGGATACGCCAATCAAAACTATGCATACGCTAATCAATACTATGGCAACGTCAACAATGCATGGGGCAATAATCGTTGCAGTAGCAACTGGAACAATGGCTGGAACAACAACAGAAATTGGAACAATAACCGCAGAAACTGGAACAACAGTTGGAACAATGGCCGGCATAATGGCTGGAACAAAAAGTGGCACCACAGACGGGGGCACCATCACTAAACCGCGTTCCAGCGAGAATTGAAACCATTTTCATTCCCACATTTGTTCAAAAAAGCGGTGGTAATGGAAACGATTTCCATACCCTTCAAAATTCTTTGAAAAGCCCACTGGCAGTCGAAACCCTGGCTATTTCCCAACCCCGGAGCGCACCAGCAATGCCACCATCAATTCTAATGAAGAAGAACAGTTGACAGAGCAGTAACAAGACGTTAAAACGATAAGAATTACCCATCTGAACTTTTACTAGTTCATATTCGGAGCTGAATTATGTCTTGCGAAACACACAATAGTCACGAACACAAGCACGGTACCAACTGTGGCCACGTAGCCGTTAAACACGAAGATCACGTTGACTATGTCCACGACGGCCACCTTCATCATATGCACAGCGATCACGTAGACGAGTGCAAATTGTCTGAGTCAGCAGCCAACCCTGCTGCCTGCACACCAGAGCACAAGTGCGAAGGACACGACAGCGCTCACAAACACGGCGCAGACTGCGGACACGCAGCTGTTCCTCATGGTGATCACGTGGATTATCTCGTCAACGGCCACCTGCACAGCCCTTGCGGGACTCACTGCGACAACCACGGCGTCCTAGCGGCAGCCTAAATTGCCCTCTAGCTTTGGCTAAAGCTCTTAGACTAGGTAGATGCAGACTTCATAAAGCGCAGAGAAACTCTCAAAATTCTCTGCGCTTTTGCATGAGGCGACAAAGCTGTGGTATACCAGTCTAACTATGCTTTCTGTCACCGATAAAATTCAAATTCCTCTGAGCGAATTTTCGTTTACCTTTGCTCGCAGCGGTGGCCCAGGCGGACAGAACGTCAACAAAGTAAACAGCAAGGCCGTGATGCGCTGGGCAATTAGTACAAGCCCCAGCATCAGCGAAGAAGTCAGAGCTCGCTTCATGAGCAAATATGCCAGTCGCCTAACTCTTGAAGGCGACTTAGTCTTAACCTCGCAGAGATATCGCGACCAGATTGGCAATATCGATGACTGCCTCGCCAAAGTCACTGAAATGCTAGTCTCTGTTGCCACAAGGCCGGTAGTAAGAAAGGCAACAAAACCAACTTTAGGGTCCAAAATTAGAAGAGTCGAAACTAAATCGCAAAATTCAATCAAGAAGCAGCAACGTCGGCGGCCTTCATCAGACGACTAACAATCGAAAAAGACAAATCCTTTAGCCAACAAAATAATTCAGAACTGATCAAGAACCGATTCAGAACTATTGGAGAGCAGCTTCAATGTCAGCGGCAATGCTCTCAGGGCTGGCCATGGAACCATAGCGCTTGAGTACTTTGCCCTGTTTATCTACCAAAAATTTAGTGAAATTCCAGCGAATATCGCCGTGGTCTTTAGTGCTCTTCTTAAGATAGGTATAGAGCGGATTGGCCTCTTTGCCGTTAACTTCAATTTTGTCGAACATCTGAAAATCAACGCCATAGTTCTTTGTACAAAAAGAAGAAATAGCAGCGGCATCACCGGGCTCTTGGTGGCCAAACTGGTCACAAGGGAAACCTAGAACCGCTAGGCCTTGTGCTTGGTACTTCTTGCTCAAAGCTTCCAAACCAGCATACTGAGGTGTATAGCCACAATGACTGGCAGTATTAACGATCAACAATACCTTGCCTTTGTAATCGGCAAAGCTAATTTCGTGTCCGTCTAGAGCATTGGCCTTAAACTTATAGATGGGAACGTCAGCAGAAGGGTCGGCCTTGACGTCATCAGCTTCTGAAACCACAGCTTCGCTCTCACGGCTGGAGCCAGCAGATTCACCAATAGCACCACGAGTAGTGCCAAAGACAGCAACAACCATACTTACTAGAACCAGCCCAATAGCCAACTGAGATTTTTTTGACACGAGCTTGACCACAACTTTTGCCATGATTCTTACCTTACCAGGGTTTGCCAACATGGCAAAAGTGTAGTGCAAAACAACTAGTCTTTGCCCGAGAATTTCTTGGCAAAGTAACAAATTCTAGTCTTCGAGCTTGAAGCCAACTTTGATTGTGACCTGAAACTCTTCAACTTGACCATCTTTGATAGAACCACGCTGATCAACAACTTCGAACCAGCTCAAGTGTCGAAGGCTCTTAGAAGCGCGCTTAACGCCTTCTTTAACAGCATCAGCGAAACTCTCAGTTGAGGTTCCAACAATCTCGGTCATCTTATAAACGCCTGGCATAAAAACTCCTTAAAAATGGATCACTATTTAATGCCTTTGGCAACTAAGCCCAGTCAGTTAATCTATAAGCTGTGACAAACAGTTACCGCCATACCAAAGAACTCGCCACAATCATGACCGACAAATATTGCATAAGACTGGCCCGCAAGGGCGACATGAAAGCCATTAAAGAGATAGAACTCAAGGCAGCTACCCGCTTCAAGGGAACTGGCCTGATTGATGAGCTGCTTGATCATCACTTCGAGCAAGAATTACTAAAAGAATTAATTGCCGATGGACAAGTCTGGGTGGCTGAACCAAATCTAAACGACGACCTCTTGCAAGCTCCAGACAAATCCGAGCACAAGGGCCCCGTAGGCTTCGCCATTGCCACTGTTTTAGGGCCACTGGCCTACCTAGAAGAATTGGACGTTCGACCCGACCACGGTCGCCAAGGGCTAGGCCGAAGACTGGTAGAAACTGTAGCCGAATGGGCCCGAGCTAATGGGTTCCCGCACTTAACACTTTCAACTTTTGTCGACATCGCCTGGAATGCACCGTTCTATTCCACTTTGGGCTTTGAAAAGTTGCCCAAAAATCGCTGGGAAAGGGAGCTGGAAGAGATTTCAATGCTTGAACAAAAACTCGGCCTACCGGTTGAACAGAGAACTTTCATGCGCCTCAAGCTTAAATCATAGACTTCAGAACCCAAGTTCAAGGTTACACACCCCCGTTCCTAAACCAGAGATCTGCCAAATGTTAAGCACTCAACGAGCAACTAGTTAAAGGCTCCGCTGCCACGGGTATATCGATTCGTTCGAGCTATTCTAAAATGGGGCAATCGATGGCAGAGTTTCAGCTAGTTGTTCCCTATAAACCTATGCAAACCAAGGTGCAACTGGTTGGGGTTTGCGCCATTCTACCGATCTGGTCGCTGTTTGCGCCGATGGCTCTGACAGCCTTCATCGTCTTTCTCGTCAAATATCCAGATAACTCTAATCTGTTCTACAACATTCTTATATCTCTCACCCTGGCGAGCATAATGATTGTCGGCCTTTTGACTTCGGCCCTCAGTGAAGACAACAAAATACACATTTCCAAAAATGGCATAAGTTTCCCGCCATTTCTTTTACCCAAGCTTGGACTAAAGCGCAATTGGCAATGGAGTGAACTGAGAACTGCATCAATAATCGACGGTGCCAACGGCCAACAACTGGTACTAGGTTTTCAGCCCAACATACTGCTGCCCCTCAACATTGCCGACCTGCCTAAAGGCCATCTTGAAGAATTTCTATTAGCAGTAGAGCTTTGGGGCACAAACTGCCAAAGATCAGACGAGTTGATCGAATTTCAACGCACCATTCAAAATGGCAACGAACAGCTTAGCCTCGGCCACACAAAAATGTGGCAAGATGAGCTAGGAAGACGCTTTACTGTCACTACTTTTGTACCACTTGAACCAGGCAAAACTCTGCAAAGCGGCAAACTAAAAGTAGTGCGCCAACTGGCTTTTGGCGGGCTCTCGGCGATTTACCTGGTGCAGAAAAACGAAACCGAAATGTTTGTTCTCAAAGAAGCGGTGGTGCCACCAAGCGCCGAGCCAGAAGTAAGACAAATGGCAGAGCAACACTTAGTGAGAGAAGCAAAAATGCTCTTCGGCTTGCGCCACCCAAACATTGCCAGGGTGCTTGATCACTTTGTCGAAGAAGACAGGCACTACTTGTTGATGGAATATATTCATGGCCAAGACCTGCGTCAATATGTCAAACAAAATGGAGCCTGTGCTGAAAAGCCAGTCTTAAATTGGGCCATAAGAATAGCTGAAATACTTCATTTTCTGCATAGTCAAAACCCGCCAGTAGTGCACCGCGACCTCACCCCCGACAATTTAGTCTTAAAGAACGACGGCACTGTGGTACTGATCGATTTTGGTGCCTCGAACGAATTTGTTGGCACAGCAACCGGCACATTAGTGGGCAAACAGGCCTATATTGCCCCAGAGCAGCTGCGTGGCAAAACAGTACCACAAAGCGATCTTTATGCCCTTGGTGGCACTTTGCATTATCTGTTAACCGGGAGAGACCCGGTGCCTCTGTCTCAGGCTGACATTCGCACTATACTTCCGGACATTTCAGAAGATATGGAAAATATAGTAATGCTTTTAACTGCATTTGAAAAGGAAGATCGTTTAGCCAGTGCTGAACATCTCTTAGAACATCTGCGCGCACTAGAAGCAAAGCACAATGTACCAGCACTTGCTGTGGCAGCAGCCAGTACGACCTCCTCCAACGAGACTACGGCAACCTCTACATCGACAAGTGACGAGGCAGGCACATGAGCGGCAATTCAGGCAATGGAAACAGCCACGAACTGAGTAAAAAGAATAGAAAAGCACCAAAGGTAAAACTAGCCGATGCGCCAGAACGACAAAAAATTGAACTAACTGTTGACGGTGCGTTGACTGTTGACGACGCTCCTGAGAAAGTGCTGTCAGAAGCGGTTGAAGCAAGCTTGCCGGAATCAGACGCAGCAGGCTCGGAAATAGCAGTATCAGAAATAACCACAGCGGCAGCAACAACATCGCAAGAGCTGATTGCAGATCCCATTGCTAACGAGACGATAGCTACAGACGAGCCAACCGCAACTGAACATGCAGCACAGCCGCCCGCAGCCACGCCCGCAGCAGAGCAGCTCCCACCACTGCCGAGGCTAGGCATTGGCATTCTCACGGCAACGATATCAATTCTTGCCTTTCTTCTCATGCCTTCTGAACTCAACAACAGGATCGCACCCTACCACCCATCTACACTAGCCAGTTTAATGACTGGCGTAGTTTTCTATGTACTCCACTTAGTTTGGTTTTTCACCAGCCAAAAGCAACTAATTAAAAATACAGTGCCGCTCCTTCCCCAATGCGCAAATGGAGCCAATAGCCGAACAGCATTACTCACCCTTTTACCGATAGCCTGGCTCACCCTGGCAGGCTACTACTTAAGTCAATTGATGTTCTTCAGCGCCTACCAGGTCTTAGTGCCACTGCCATGGTTGCTGCTAATTTCGCTAATATACTTTATTGCCGCACTTACCTGCTGGCCCTCCAAGCTGAAAGCAATCTGTTCAGAAGAGCAAAAAAAAGTCTTTCCAAAGCAACTCTTCGGAATCTTTCTTAGCGGCTTCATGACAGTGCCATTTATTTGGTACTGGAAAAAAGCTCTGCTAGCTGTCAATCAAACAGATAAAGCCAGCACATTCAAGCTCCAAGGCAAAGTTATTGACCGCGACAAAATGGTTATTCGCTACAGACCATTTATTGCCATCGAACGTTGGTTTAAACACCGGCACAAAACCACCACAAGAAAAGAGCGCAATATTAATGCGGCTATCGCTTTTACAATTAACGTGGTCCTACTGGCATTATTCTGCACCTACTTTCCAGATATAGCTGCGGCATTGGGCAAGCTGCTCGACCCTAACAACCAAGGGCTCCGCAGTGGGGCCCCGGTGGTCGGAAACATCTTCATGATCTCCAACCAGGCCTTCTTAGCAATTATTGCCACTCTCTCTGCCTCTTTCGCCGTAGCAGCATCTTATTTTGTCCTCAAACAACCAACTAACTACGAATTTACGCCCCTCGGCTTTAAATCTTTTCGCTGGCTCGGTGAAAAGAAAGTAGAAAGTGAACTAGTACCATGGAATTCCCTCACCTCTATTGAGCTCAATACCAGAAACAAAAAAGGTCAAACAACTGCATCAGAACTGCAGTTTAATCGCGACAATGGCGAACCAGTAAAACTAAGCATGGGCGCAGTTGAATCAGTTGAAGATCGCGAGATCATTCTCGATGCCATTGAGCGCTGGGCGCCAGGTGTCAGTCGCTCAGCAGCCTTAGTGCAAGCTCTGCAACCACCAGTTGATCACAGCTATACTGAGATGTGGTTGCAGGCACTGTCAGCGCCACCACAAAGAGATCGTCTCCAGCCGCTCACCGAAGACATCGTTCTCAATGATGGTCGCTACCGAGTAAAACGATCACTTGGTGTCGGCGGTCAGGGAGCGGCTTACTCGGCCTACGATCATGCCAGTGGCGACACTGTAGTGCTAAAAGAATTTCTTTTGCCAATATATGTCGATATCAGCATTCGCAAAGACGTCTTAGAGAGTTTTGAAAGCGAAGCACGCATATTAAAACACCTCAATCACGACCAAGTCGTTAAGTTGAACGACTTTTTCGTCGAAGACCATAGGGCCTACCTAGTATTGGAGCATATTGACGGCAAATCTTTGCGTGAGATAGTCGCCAAAGAAGGGCCATTATCAGAAGAACGGGTGCGTGAATTAACTAAGCAGATGTGCACAATTTTGAACTATCTGCATAGTCAAGAACCACAGGTAGTGCACCGCGACTTCACACCAGAAAACCTGATCTTACGCAATGACGGCATACTTAAACTGATTGACTTTAACGTAGCTAGACAAGTTGAGTCTAATGCCACAGGGTCTGTAGTTGGTAAACCAGCTTACCTTCCACCTGAACAGTTTCGCGGCCAGCCCGTTAGTCAAAGTGACATCTATGGCATGGGCGCTACTCTTTCATTTCTCCTGACAGGTAAAGAGCCTGAGCCAATTAGTGTTTCACATCCTAGAGAAGAAAACTCAACAGTTTCTCGTTCAATGGACAAAATCGTCGCCAAAGCCACGGCCATCAACCTCAAAGATCGCTATGCCAACTGCGACCAAATCATAGACGACCTAAATGCACCAGTTGGCGATAATGATAAAAAGAGTGATGATGATCACGGCGACGATAGCAATGGCAATAACAAAAATAATGGCAATGGCGCCCACCACAATAAATCAAATGGTCATTCAGCAGCTATTCCAAACCCGGCTCCGGCTCCGGCCACTGACGGCAAAGATGCTCCTGAAGAGCTTCTAAAAGAACTGCTGAAAGAATCGGCTCAAGCTGCATCGTCAAGTGCGGCTCCATTCAAGCTAAAGGAAACTGCAGCCGACAATATCACTCTCAAAGTTGTAGACAGTGCCAATCTCGTTAGCAAAGGTCAGTTAGCACTTTCGCAAGAGAATGATGCCCGTCCTGATGACGATCAATCAAGCCCTGAGAAAGTCTCTACTGAACAATATTCACCAACCCAATATTCGCTGGCCCACACAGGCGCTGAATCAGACAACAATTCAAAATCTCAAAGCGAACAAACCAACTCCAATCAACTTTCAACCGATCTCAAACCCAGCTCAAAGACTGGTCCAATGACTGGCTCGCTGTCTAGCATATTGGCCCTGATCGGCGCCTTTACCTCTTGGCTGATAGTCACCATTGCCTTGGCCTGGGCTCTCATACCAGGTTCACCAGCATGGTTCGATAGCCAGGCAGCCCTTCACACCCATGGCCATGCGGCAGCTGTTGCCGTATTTAGACACAAGGGAGACAAGGCCTTCGAAGAATGCAGCAAGTGCATTGCCATCGATCCCAACTGTGCCCTCGCCTACCTGGGAAGAGGCATTAGTTACTCTCTGCACAAAAAAAATGGCTATATCTTCACTAAAGAGACCTCCGAAAAAGCTCTACCAGACTTAAAAAAAGCAGTCGACCTTGCACCTTCCGACTATATAGCTCAAGCGGCTTATGCTGCAGCCTTATCTCTAACTGAGCACTATGCTGAAGCCGAATCAGCCTTGAAAAAATCTCTGATTCTAGAGCACTCGGCAGCAGTACCAGACGTAATTGAGTATCTATTTGAATCAAGAAAAATGTATCAGAATAGTCGCAGGTATGAACTTGCCAAAGCGCAGCTGTATCAGCTGCACTATCAAGATGCAATTAAATTCTACGACAGTCTCAAGACCTATGGATACTATGGCTACGGCTGCCAAACCACCGACCAAATAATGGCATACGAATTGGCTCATCAGCCGCAAGAAGCTCTAACTAGAAGCGCGCAGCCAATGCAATATTACAAAATTAAAGAGGGAGTTAAACAATCGCTCTTTCCTATCATGATGCACCGCGGCGCCCTAGAAAGAGCAATGGCAGCAACAAAGGCAAATAGTGCCGCACAACCGGCCATGAATCTCTTCTACGACGGCCTTGCCCTGCACGGCATGGGCCGATATGAGCAAGCAGTGGAGAAACTGAGCCAAGCGATTAGCCTTAATCCAGGCTACATCGACTACTATCTCTTTAGGGGTTCATGCTATCGCTATCTGCACAAATATGATTTAGCTCTTGTAGATTTTCAAACAGCCCTACAGCTGCAACCAGCAAACGAGTACGCCCAGTATATGAAACAACAGGTACTAGATAACCTCAGTGGCAAAAGTGCTCCAAAAAAAATGGACTGGCGAGATCTAGAACAGTAATAGCAGTATCAATCGCAATGGCAGCAGCATCGACCAGTAACTATTGCTAGTGAATTCTCACCTTCGGCAAAGCCCGCCGAAGGGCCGCATACTTAGAATCAGATGTGCCACCAGATAAAATCTGCAATTCAACAAGAGACTTGAATTGTTTTAGAACAGGAATAGCATCTAAGCCAATCTGACAATTTTTGACCTTAAGCACGGTCAACTTATCGAGGGCACTCAAAGCGATGAGGTCATCTTTAGAAATTCTATTATCTGAAAGATCAAGGCCCTGCAGGTTAGCTAGCTTTGCGATCAACAAATAATCTTGATGGTTTAAATTTGAAGCAGAGAGCTTCAAAAAATTGAACTCTGGCGACGACTGCAACTTTTTAAGAAATGGCGCTGGAGCCTTAGCGCAATTCCAATACAAACGCGCCAGCTTAGACCAACAATTTGCACTGGCGAAGAAACTGCCACCGAGGCTACAGCTAGAAGCATCGAGACTTCTGAGATTCTTGAACTTGTTAAAGGAATCAACAGACGCTGAAGTAAGCTCAGAACTAGCCACAATCGAAAGAAACTCTATATTAGGAAGAGCAGTGACGGCCCTCAAAACACTATCATCGCCACCACCGCTGAAGAGCACCACTCCATATAAATCATCCGGCCTGAAGCGCTTCATGTATTGAGGATAGCCACCAATCAGTCGCGACGGCATAAATGTCAGCCGACTGCCCAATCGGAAATCTACTGTTCCTTTGGCGTCAACGCCAGGGTCATCAGCAACGGTGTAGAGCTTTCCAATAACTACATCAGTAGGAAAATTAAATGAAATTGTACGCTGCCCATTTACGACCTTGATAGTCGAAAACTTAGTAGTCTCGAATTGCGACCCCTTAGGCGCACCTTGCTCGCCTGAATAAGTTCCCATACTGCGATCGGCATCACCCACCATATTGACAAAAGAATCATAGCCGCTGTCTGCGGCAGCGCTCTTTTCCTCAACGGTCTCCTTCTTCTTGGTTGCATCAATCAATGAAGAGTTAGTTGTAGGAGAGAGAAGAGGCCGTGGCTCAGACGGAACATCAGACCATTGGTCTGGCAGGGATGAGTCAGCAGCAGGTCTTACCTTAGAAGCCTCAGCGCCAATGATAGGCTCGCTAGCTGTTGGTTGGCTGGATTTCCCTAGCAAGAAATAAACCACAAGCGAACCAATCAAGAGCACAGAGACAACAGTCAATAGGCGAAGAGGCAAGGCACTAGCTTCAGCTACTTCAATCTCTTCTGCCACAGGAGCAATACGATCGTAAATAAGCACATCTTTGCCTTCAAGAATGCGCTCAAGATCTAAAGATAACTCCTTAGCTGACTGATAGCGATCTTGCGGCAATTTAGCCAAACACTTGGCCAAAACAAGCTCAATGGAAGAGGGAAAATCGCTCTGGGCCAGGACTTCAGAAAGACGCGGAGGCTCTCTATCTTGATGCATGGTAACCGTTTCAACCGAGCTGCGGCCTTCAAAGGGCACAAACCCGGTCAAGACTTCGAACAAAGAGCAGCCAATAGAATAAATATCAGAACGTGCATCAACAAGCTCGCCAACACACTGCTCTGGGCTCATATAATAAGGGCTACCGAAAACTTCACCGGTCGATGTTAACGACTGCCCAAGACTGCCACCAGGCAATACTAGTTTAGAAATTCCAAAGTCTAAGATCTTGACTTGATTTGCACCACTTGCACTACCTGCACGACTTGCACTACTGGAGGTGCACAACATGATATTACTTGGCTTAAGATCGCGATGAATAATGCCGTTGCGATGGGCGTAGGCCAAGCCCCCCAATACTTCAATAAAAATAGACAATGCTTGATGGAGAGGAAGCGGCCCATCTGCAATCAAAATTTCTTCTAAATTGTGACCTTGCAAATAATCCATCGAATAGAATGGCAGCGAGCGGTCATGAATACCAAGATCGTACACTTTTACTAAAGTGGTGTGATTGAGGGCTGCTAGGGTCTTTGCTTCGGCTTGAAAGCGCAACCAGCTCTGCTCGTTGACAAACTCTGGCGCCAGAACTTTCAACGCAACTTGCTTTTTTAAAGACATTTGTTCGACCAGATAGACAACTCCCATGCCACCCTGACCGATCATTCTAATCACTCGAAAAGCGCCACCAATGATACTGTTGGCTGGCAAAATCTGCTGTAGGCTCGATTGACCCGGCTGATCCGAACTGCTCATACGCATCTGCGTAAATTGCTTTCTTTGGGTCAAGCGTTGGGCGGTGGCAGTGCGATGAGAAGAAATACCAGAACTCTTCTTGGCCACAACTGGATTCGGACACTGGCAGCGCAGCTCTTTAAATAAAAACGAGGTGAACGAGCCAACTTTGGAACCAAGAGGCAGAGACTTGCCACAGCTAGCACAGAGCTGATTTTGAGCAACGGCGCTCGGCCGAGTGCGGCTGCATTGACAATAATTATGCTGAAAGAAATAAGACGTGACTGAACCGGCCCGATTGGCTAGAGGAGCTTTACCGCAAGTTTTGCAAACTGCCGTCATGAAAAACCTACTCTATTGAGCGACTATTCCACCCGCACCGTCGGTAACTCTTTAATCAAAACATCACGCACCCTTTGAGGCGTGCCGTTAGAGAAGACATCAAGCACAAGCAAGTGCTTAAAGTTCTGCAATTCTTGCAAGGCTTTAGTATCAAGCTGACAATTTCGTATTGCTAAATACTTTAGGCGCGATAACTTTGCCAGAGCTGTTAGATCATCTCTACTCAACTTATTCTCACCCAAATCAAGAGCAGTTAACTGATGTAAATCAGCAATCAACTCAATATCTCGATGACTCAACCGCGACTTTTTAATTGTCAGTTCCGTCAGATTGGGGGAAGCTTGCAACTTTTCGAGAAATGGCTCAAGGCCATGAACCTCACTCAGCTTTAATTTTTCAAGCTGGGACCAACAATTCGCTGCAGCCAACGCGGCCCCTCCTACAACAATTTCACGACCATCAAATTCTCGCAACGATTTAAAGCGACTTAGAGAGCGACTAAATGAAGCGGCAGTAAATCCGTCATCCTTAGCAATTGTCAATGACTGCACACCCGGAATGTACGACACTGCATCAAGCAATTTATCTCGGCATAGATAAGGCCACAACGAAACCGCTCTAACGTCCCCCAATTTAAATCGTTTCATATACTGCGGGTATTTCTCTATCGAGCGGTTCGGAATGAACTCATATTTGACCCCAGCATTCAAATCTAGAATTCCTTTTGCGTCTAGAGTTGATTCTTCTTTAGCCGCAAAAAACTGACCAATGGAAATATCATTGGGGAAATTGAAACGAAGAACTTTAACGCCCTTCACCACGACAAGACTAGAGTACTTAAAAGTCTCATTCTGCGAACCTGTAGGAGGCTTCTGCTCTCCCCCCATTGCATTTAAGCGCTTAGAACTCATATCAACTATTGCGGCAAAATCGTTTCGAGCACTATCATCAATGCCTGTCACTTTGGCCTTGGCTTTGGCTTTAGCTTTGCCCATAACCGCAACTGCACTTGCTTCATCAAAGCCTAACCCATCTGCATTTCCATCACTGGCACCCTTCGCTTTCTCAACTTTTGATGGCTCAAGTTGTTTCGTCTTCTCTGAAAGCTTTGGTTCACCATCAGCACGGACGACACGACGACCCGCCAGCGAACTATTCTTCTCTAACCAATCGGTTATCTTAGGAAGAAGAAGCACTGCAACGGAGGCAATAACCGCAACACTAGCTAAGCCAATGAATATAGAATTCATCGCTCTAGCTGTTTTCTCCTCGGGCTCCTCATCCGAATCCTGACCATCAACAGCATCCCGCTCGTAAGATGCAGTGGTCGAAAAAAGAGGACCACTAACCGTAGTCGCGCCAACCCGACCTGCCCGGTTGCCACCGCTGATGTTGGAGGCGGCAACGCTACTTGCGGAGGGATGCTCAAACCTTCCCGTATCAGAGAGCCTGTAAGCACCAAGCGCTGGCTCTTGTCCCCGGGCAACGGCCGCTAAATCGGCCACTACTTGCTCCATGGTCTGATAACGATCCTCTGGCATCTTTGCCATCATCTTTTCAACAACTTGCTGAACTTCAGGCGGATAACCAACTTCTGAGACACTATTGATGATTGGTACAGGCTCGCTCTGATGCATCATCATTACTTCAACAGCTGAACTTGCAATGAATGGCGGGTCGCCCACTAACGCCTCGAAAAGTGTTACACCTAGCGAATAAATGTCAGTGCGAGGGTCTAAAGCTTGCGCCATACTTTGCTCAGGGCTCATGTATAACGGGCTGCCAAAAACCTCACCAGCAGTGGTTAGCTTCTGCGCACCATACTGGGCGTCGGTCAACTTTGCAATGCCAAAATCAACAATTTTGACCGTTGCCCCAACAGCATCTGGTCTATTAAGCAAAACAATATTGCCAGGCTTGACGTCGCGGTGAATCATGCCCTTAGAATGAGCATATCCAAGACCGGCGGCGGCCTGCTGAAAAATTGCCAGTACGATTGATAAAGGCGGAGTGCCGTTGTCGCGCAGCCGCTCCATGAGATTGCTTCCCTCTAGCAAATCCATTACATAAAATGGGATGTCGGCCTGTCCTTCGCGATGATGCAAAGCAAAATTGTGAATTCCCACCACGTTGGGATGAGACATTTTGGCAATAGCCTGAGCCTCAATCTGAAAGCGGCGCCAAGAGGTGTCTGAGATTTGATCACCGCCCAGGGTTTTCAGGGCATACTCGCGGCCGAGGATATTATGCCGGGCACGATAGACAAAACCCATGGCACCCCGACCGAGGTAATCAACAATTTCATAAGTGCCGCCCACCAAAGTGCCGGCGGCAAACTCGGCTCCTTGAGGAATAGGCCTGCCGTAAGCCCCTTCGGAGGCTGGAGGAGACTGATGGTTTTCGCCAGATGAAATGGTTACACCCTCGTTACTGACAAGCGGCTGGCTACTATCATAGCCGAAAGCTAAAACTCTCAATCAATATGTCAGTGGGCTACAATTACTGAGTTCCCAGAATTGAGCCAACCATGCAATTAAAAGTCTCGGCCACTGCCTTTCGTTCCCTTTTTCTCAGTTTTTCAATTCTCCTAAGTTGTTGCCCAGCTTTCGCCGAGGGCAACAACGCTGGCCAAACCAAAGAAGCTGCCTCGGTTAGCGCTGGAGCAAGCCCAGAAGCAAAAGTAGACGAAAAAGTAGCTGCGGCAATCGACACGAAAATCGATGCTAAAGTCGATCAGCTCCTCAAGAAAATGTCAGACTTTTACGCGGGCCTCAAATCTTTCAAAACCGTACTGCAATACCAGATGAGTGTGCGTCAAGGAGCAGAAAAAGACGAACGTAAAACTGCCTTCAAAATTTTTGTGCAGCGGCCCAATAAACTCGCCATAACCATCGACGGCAGCGATCGTGACCGCTACAACGGCAGCGAAGTGCGTATGGACGGGGACAATCGCTATCTCTACAATCCGCGCGCTGGCTACATCAAGGACAAGGCCACCAGCACTTTCTTTGAATCATTTCGCGACCGCGAATTCTTTTATGCCACTGGTTTTAATTTCGGTGGTCTCAATGCCCTAGAGTGCCTGCTAGCAGAAGACCCATATCAATTTATGCAAAAGGTCTATGGCATAACAGGCGGCAACTCCATAGGCAAAGAGACAATTGACGGTGTTGAGTGCGAACACATAAAAGTAGAGGCTCCCAAAATGGCTTGGGACATGTGGATCGAGAGCGGCAAAACTCCATGGCTTAGACGAATTTCGCCAGCCCTCGGCAAAATGATGGGAGACCAAAATATCTCTATTGTTTTCGACTACACCCAACTTGCCGATACAAAAATTGCCGCTAGCGAATTTAAATTTACGCCACCAACGGCGGCCAAAGAAATCAAAACTTTCTTTGGTGAAAAGAAGAAAGCAGAAGAGTCAGGCCACGCAGCAGCGGCCGAAGCAGAAGAACACCCACTACTGAAAAAGGAAGCCCCAGCAATCGAGCTTAGTACCCTAGATGGTGGCAAGTTTAATCTAGCTGATTTAAAAGGCAAGAATGTTGTGGTCTTAGATTTCTGGGCCACCTGGTGCCCACCCTGCCGCCAAGCGCTGCCAATTTTAGCTGAAGTAACCAAAGCCTACGAAAGCAAAGGCGTCAAGTTCTTCGCCATTGACCTGCGAGAAGAACCAGGCAAAATCGAAGCGTTTCTCAGATCACAAGGTCTAAGCATCAATGTCGCCCTCGATAAAGACGGCAAAGTAGCCAATGCCTACAAAGTGGAAGGCATCCCTCAGTCGGTCATTATCGGCAAAGACGGCATTGTCAAGGTAGTTCATGTTGGCTTCGGCGGCGACCTGAAAAGCAGACTGGCTGCAGAGCTAGATAGTATTTTGAACGAAAAGTAACTGAAATTATTAGCCTTGGCGCTCTTTGGGTACAAAGTGATAGACCGAGGAATCACTTTATGCCGATTAGCGCACATTCTAACGACAAGAATAGTTCAACCGATCAGACCAAAAGTCAGAGCAATGTGACTTTGTTGGCAGGAGTGGGCGACGCTTTGCATGCCGCAGCCTACACAGCAGTCGAGCAACCGCTGGCCGGTGCGGCCCAGGTGATCAGGCACACAACTTCGTTCAAACCAGACGCCCCTGACCTAATCAGCAAACCCAGCCACGACAATAACTGGACCAAAGCCGGCACAATCGCTGGCAGCGTGGTCGAGTTCGCCGTGCTAGCTAAAGGAGTAGGCGTATCGCGAGCAGCAGCATTTGGTAGAGCCACCACGGTGCCGATCGTCGAATCAGCAGCAGCTGGTGGGCTGTACGAACTAACAGTGCCGATAGCCGACAAAGATTTTGGCGCCAATAAGCTGCGTAACATCGCCATTGGCGTGGGCACGTTCGCCACTATGGACGGTGCCTCTATCGGACTAAAAACTATTCCACTACTTGCCAAGACTGGCTATCTAAGCACTGTAGGCACAGCGACAATCGCTGGTGCTGTTGGTGGCGTCGGCCACTCTACTCTAACATCGGCCTTAAATGGTCGCCCACTGAACTACCATGAAATCGGCAAAGACGCTGCTTCATATGCTGTCTTCGGTGCTATGTTTGGCAGCTTAGGCTACGGCACAGCCGCAGGCAAAGAAGCTATTTCGAGTCGCCTACAAGCCCGTGTCAGCGAGGGCAAGCCCTACTTTTCGCTAGGCCCAATAGAAGTTCACCCCAAAGGTTATTCTGAGAGGGCTAAAGAATTTGCCTTAGTCGATGGCCTCACCGGGCTGAAAAACAAAACCGGTGGCCAAGAAGCTCTGAGAACAGAAGTAGCACGCAGCGGACGCGAAAACGAACCATTGTCAATGACCTATCTCGATCTAGATAATTTCAAAGCTGCAAACGATAACTTTGGCCACAATGTCGGCGATGCCGTTTTGAAAAAAGCTTCTGACATGATCAAAGGTCACTTTAAGCGCGCTACCGATATTCACGTGCGCGAAGGCGGCGACGAATTTATGATCGTTATGCCAAAAACAGACCTGCCTCAGGCCACTCAGCTGGCCCAGAGTATTGAGCAAAAAATGCGCATTGGCGTGGCTAAAGACGCCCCTACCCCTAAGCAGTTAAGCGAAAACTATCCCACCGAAGTAACCAAACTAAAGACGATACCGCGCTCAGTCATCGCCAAAGAAAACCAAACCGTAGAAGACCTAGCCGAAACCTTGCTCAAGGCTCGCTCTAACATTACCGGTGAGAAAATCGACGCTGCCAATATCAACGCCGAAGTAGCGCGCCTACAAGAACGCACTGGTCTCAAACCAGGGCAGATCACTAAAGGCCAAAAGCTAGAGGTATACAACGATCAAGACATAGCAGCACTCGGTGACAAAACTGCCTATCGCTTCTTGCCACAGATAGGTCAGCTGCTCAAAGTGCACGGCGGTATTAAAGAAGAGCAAATTCAAGAAGCACTAAGAATTCAATCCCAGCAATCACCCGAAAACCGTCAGTTAATTGGCCAAATTTTAGTCGAGAAAAAATTTGCTAGCCAAGCTCAAATAGATCAAGTATTTGAAGCGCAACGAACTGCTAAACAATGGCTGAGAGAGCTATTCCACTCGACGCCTGGAATGACCCCAGCCAACGATAACGTTGCACCCCAAACACAAATAAATCTTGTCGTTGACGCCCAGGGAATGCTGACAAATGTTCCACAAGTACCTAGACCAAATTTAGACAAGTCTGGTATTCGCCCGCTCCAAGCCAATGAATCTCCAGTTAAAGGTGAAATTGTTGTTGGGGTCAGCGCTGGTGTGGTGCAGTTAAATCCTAATGAAGGCCTGGCGGCATTTAAAGGCCGCGGTGATGCCAAAATGTTTGAGCAAAAACAAATACGCAAAGAAATGGGTCTGCGCTACGACAGAGCGCACTAAACTATTCTTTTCAACTAGCCCTCTAAATCACTCTGCAACAACTCGAACAGCACTAAGCTGCGCGAATTGAGGACAAACTTTGAGCCAAAATCAAAGCGCATATGATCTCGCGATTGATCAAAAGTATCAATCAACAAACTCCACCGGCCTTCTTTGCACTCCTTACTCTGGGCCGTTCTTGCCGGAGTGCAGAAGGAATCATAATGGGCAGGCATAATGTAAGTTATGTCATGAGGCGAAGCGTTGAGTAGCATAAAGAGAGTATTGCCAACAATCGGATCGCCCGTTTCATCAACTTCGGTAATGCCAAAACCATCAATCACCATGCCAAAGCTCTGCAGACTCTGGTTCGTCCATTCTTTGGCAGTAAGCTCTTGGGCTTTGGCGTTAAACCAGGCTACATCTCGGTTTCCCTCAAGGCTTTCTAATCTTCCGCTTAAGAACTTGCGGCGTAACAATACCGGCTGAGTCTTGCGAATATGGGTTACTTTGCGGACAAACTCTAGAAATTCTTGCTCCTCTTCATTCAACTGCCAGTTGTACCAACTGATATCGCTATCTTGGCAGTAGGCATTGTTATTACCTCTCTGGGTACGACTGAGTTCATCGCCGCCGCTAATCATCGGCACACCCAAGGAGAGCATCAAAGTCGCCATCAAATTGCGCTTCTGCCTGGCCCTCAAGGCCCTAACTTGAACATCAGTAGTGAAACCTTCGACTCCGCAATTCCAGCTATTGTTATGGTTCTCACCGTCATTGTTACTTTCTAAGTTATCTTTATTATGCTTGTTGTTATAGGTGACAAGATCGTTGAGAGTAAAGCCATCATGGCAGGTAACGAAGTTAATACTGGCGTGGGGAGCGCGCCCGCTGTGCTCATAGAGGTCGCTACTGCCAGATAGTCTTGTTGCCATCTCACCAGCAACGCCGCTGTCACCTTTCCAGAAACTGCGCACAATGTCTCTGAATTTGCCATTCCATTCGGTCCACAATACCGGGAAGTTACCAACCTGATAGCCGCCCTCGCCTAAGTCCCAAGGCTCGGCGATCAGTTTAACCTGCGAAATCACAGGGTCTTGAGCAATAACGTCAAAGAACGAAGAAAGCTTATCGACAGCATAAAGTTCACGGGCTAGTGCACTAGCCAAATCAAAACGGAAGCCATCAACGTGCATGTCTTCAATCCAGTAGCGCAGGCTATCCATGATTAGTTGAATGACACGAGGATGAGTGACATTAAGGGTATTGCCGCAACCTGTATAGTCAACATAGAAGCGTTGATCGTCTGCATTGGTACGATAGTAAGCACTATTATCGATACCACGAAAATTGAGCGTCGGACCCAGCTGACTACCTTCACCAGTGTGGTTGTAGACTACATCGAGAATCACCTCTAACCCAGCAGCATGTAAGGCGCGCACCATCATCTTGAATTCGCGCACATGATCGACTGCACCATCTTTCCAGGCTAAGCGCCACTCTGGAGCAAAATAGCCCAGGGTGTTATAACCCCAATAATTAGTCAGTCCCTTGTCAAAAAGAAAGCGGTCATTGATTTTGACATGCACGGGCATAAGCTCGACAGCCGTAATACCAAGGCTCTTCAAATGCTTAATCACAGGCTCACAAGCGAGTGCAGCATAAGTTCCGCGCAGATGTTCAGGAATATCTAGATTCTGAAACGTCAGACCTTTTACATGGGCCTCGTAGATAACAGTCTTATGCCATGGCGTTTTCGGGCGACGATCGTTGCCCCAAGAGAAAGCGGGATCAACCACTGCACACAGTGGCGCATACGGTGCCGAATCACGAGTATCAAAACTAAGGTCTTTGCTAGGATCGCCGGTTTTGTAGCCAAATAAACTATCATCCCATTTGACCTGCCTAACAATAGATTTAGCATAGGGGTCTAACAGCAACTTGTTGGCATTGAAACGCATGCCCTTTTCTGGATTATACGGCCCGTAAACACGATAACCATAGAGCTGACCAGGAAGCACATGGGGCAAATAGACGTGCCACACGTTGTTATTGTATTCAGGCAGAAGTATGCGCTCTGACTCTTTCTCTGCATCAATGGAGTCGAAGAGACAAAGTTCAACTTTGGTGGCATTCTCGGAGAAAATCGCAAAATTCACTCCCAATCCATCCCAAGTAGCTCCCAATGGATAGGGCTCACCCGGCAACATGCGCATGTACAATCCTCAGGAATCCAACGGTCAAGACAAATACGCGAAGCTATTACTCTGAAGGAAGCAGACCAATCCACTCCCATTAATAACTCATGGCTAATTATACAGTGGTTACAGGCTATACAGGGGCAAGCAGCAATGACTGAGCTAACGGTAAGAGACCTGCACAGCCCCACCACTCATCTTGGCAAGCTCTCCTTCAGTAAGAAATTTCGAGGCATCGAGCAAGCCTTTAACATAGTGGTCAAAAAAGGCCAAAGTTGAGAGCTGTACCCACTCTACGTGGCTGTCATTAGCTGGCCCAGAACCAAAAAATTTAGTACCGGTAATACCACCAAAGCCATGATAGCCACCTTCAATTACCATCAAATACTTATCGTCTGGGGCCCCATACTTAAATGCTTCAGACCGCCAAACATGATCTTGACGTCGCCTACCTTTATCTTCAGTACCGGTGACAATCATCATTGGCCTTTCAAAATCATCCCAGGCTGACTGATTAAAATCAGCAGTTTCAGTCAAGGCTCGACCACTACCTTGCGGAGAAAGCAGAAGGAAGGCCAAGGGCCGTTCGTCTCTGAATTGCTTGCCACCAGCACCGCTGCCCGAAGATGTACTGCCAACATTGCCGCAATTGCCAAAACTATTAGCTGAAAGCTGGGTGCCGCCAATAAGCATTGCCGTGTGTGAACCAAAAGAATGGCCACCCATGCCAATACGTGCATGATCAAATTTGCCTTTAAACTCAGGCAAAAGCCTTTCAATATTGGCCAACTGATTTAGAATCAAAATAATGTCATCAGGTCGACTTTCCCAGCCGACAAAGAGGGGCGTTAAATCTCGTAGTTCAGTCAAAGTCGGCTTACGGAAAGCAGCCGAATCATAATGTGTCGGCTGAATTACGACGTATCCGTTGTCTGCCCAATAGCGCACGAGGGGCTGGTAACCGTCTTTGCTGCCCAACAAACCATGAGAGAAAACAATGACTGGATAAGTATCGGCACCGTCAGGATAAGTGACTTTGATTTCAAGATCTTTGTCTCTGACTTGATCATGCAAGATCAGATCTGCTGCCTGCAAATTCAAGGGCCTCCGGTTACTTAGTTGGTCACCTAGTCGGTTACTTGAGCAATGATAGCTCGGATGGCACCTATGCTCTTATGTAAACTAGGTGTATATACACCTAATTTACAAACTGCGACTATCTCTGTTTTAGAAAATACTTGAGTACTCAAGTATTTTCTAAAACAGAGGTAAGAAGGAAGGAACGAAGGAAAGAAAGAAGCGCGACGAGGGAAGAAACACTGAAGCAACTTCATAGTCAAAGACCTGCAGGCGTTATGAGCATATTTAAAAATCCGCTGCCATCAGCAGGCACACCAACACTAAAAGTAGCACTGACGACAGCACTTCTTTTAGTCATACTGCCATATGCAGCCATTGCTAAAAACACCAAATTGGAGGTGGAATCGCCGGAGAGCCCTGGGTGGCAAATCCTACTTCTCCAGTCTGGTTTTCCCATCCAAAATTCTGGCGAACTGGAAGCATGGCTTAAGAGCGACATCGAGAAGGCCAAGAGCACCAAGGATACTGCAACTATGGCATCAGATTTAAAAGCCCTAGGTCTTGTCTACATGAGCCTTGACCGCGATCGTGAAGCTAAAAAAGCGCTTAAGACCAGTCTGGCCCTAACTAAACAACGCCGGCAGCAATTACCGAGCAGAGATATTGCATACAATCTGGGCAGCTTGTACGCAAAGGAAGGTAACAACAAAGAAGCAGAATTCTGGCTCACTCGTTCGATAAAGAGCGACCCAGCTGACGGAACGAGCCGAAGAAATGACGCAATCAAAAAACTTGGCGCCGTGTACACAGCAGGAAAACAATACGACAAAGCCATTGCAACCTGGAGTCTTCTACTGCCAGGCGAGGCCAATCAGAATGCGTCAAACACTTATTTGCAACTTGAAATTCTTTCAGCTCTAGCTGACATATACGAGAGACAAGGAAATTACCTAAAAGCAGAAGATTGCCTAAAGCAATGCGTAGATATGTCAGAAGAACAACTCAGAAAATATAAAGACCCCACGCACTGCGACACCGCTACTCCATGGGTAAACCTTGCAATCTTCTACCAGAGAAACGACAAAGAAGCTCTGTCAGAAGCTGCCGATTCAAGCGCATTGAAAATAAGAGAGAGTGGGCTCGGTCTGCGCCATCCAGATGTGGCAGAAAGCTCTACTCGAATGGCAATTCACTATTTAGCGAGAAAAGACTACAACAACGCCGAACCACTACTAGAAAGAGCCCTAAAGATCTACGAAGCATCATTCGGACCCAACTATAAATCCATTGCCCATGTTGCCGACAGCTTAGGCAAAATCAATCAAGCGGAAGGGAACAAAGAAAAAGCAATAAACTGGTACAACCGCGCAATTGAAATTGCGGATAAAACGCCTAATTTTAGTACTGTTGAACGCGCCGGATTTGTCAAAAATCTCGCTGCTGCTTCTTCAAGCGTTCCTTAATTTCTTGAGGACTGGCTGTCTCAAGAGAACTAGAACAAATCGAGAGCACAAAGATGGTGATAGGCGCTATCGGAAACAGCCGGGGAGAGACCAGGATAACGAGCGCTCATGGCCGACCAGGCGCCAATCAGTAAAGTGGAAGCATTGCGTCCCTCACTGTAGGTCATTACTTCTTGGAAGCTTTTTCCGCTGGTTCTAGCACGTGAAGCTTTACCAAAGAAAAGTATTTGCTGATCAAGAGCGTTGATCACGCCGTCACGAAACCCTTGCAGACCAGAAGGAAGGGGCTCTGCCATTATCTTCTGGCGCGCTTGGGTAGTCTTAGCATAGTAAGAACTATAAGCTTGACTAAAGCCTCCAGAATCAGCACGCAAAGTATCAACCATTACAGTCTTTGCTTGAACGCACTGCAAGAGCATGGCATAGACATGATTGATGAAAGCCCTATCTGCTGCCGGAATGCCTTCAAGATTAGCTGGCATGGCAGTGAGAGCGCAAGGATAACTGTGCCCGCTAGGCAGAGAGATATCGCGGGGATACCAGTTTTGATAATTGCCTTGGGCAAGCGCTAATGGCGGCAAAAATAGTAAAGCAGATAAAGAAACAGACACTGACAACAAAGCAGTAAGGAGTTTAGATATTTTAGTTCGTCGCATCGACACCTCCTAGACAGCTCAAACACAGCGGTAAATTTCATAGAAGTTGCAAAACAGACTGCGATCCAGTTTCTCCGCTTCGTCACTGAGCGCACGATCAAAAGCTAACCTTATTGAGTGCGAATCTCGCTGATCCAAATCTATGCTACGACTGTCAGTATCACTAGTATCTGCCCCTTCGCTTTTCACATCAAACGCCTCAAACACCTCAGTTCGCCGCTTAAAAATTGCACGGACACAAACAATGGCTCCAGGCCGCCCACAGCGAACAATTTGGGCCTGTAGCTTAGTGGCATATTCCGGAGGAAGCAGCTCCAAAATATTCGACAAGCCAAAATAATCTATAGATGCAGCTGGCTGCTTCTCCAGCCATGCTACCGTATCTTCGCAAACAAGATTGAGCCTTTCAATATTGGCTTGAATCAACGGTCCAAAATCGCTTTGCAAATAGGGCGGCAAACAAGCCTCACTGCTATTGTACTGAGCAAGAAAGGCCTGCCACAAATAGGGGTTAGTAGCGTTGGGAAAATCAGTAAATGCCCGCACTAATCGCTTCTCCATCGCCGAAGAAAAGTCATCTGGCACTAACTTCTCTGCAGCTTTGCCATGGGCAAGAGTGAGAAACAATCGACTGAAAGCCACTTTCATAGCGAGCTTCCACTGCCAATTACACCACCTCTTATGGAAGAACTGGCGCTGTTTGGCGACATCATCAAGGCCGAGGAAATACTTAGTGTCTTTAATGCTATGCACAAACAAATAAAACACATTTGTCAATTGGTGCATCCTTTGATCAACCCAACCACAGTTATTCAAACCGCTCTTGAGCGACTCTCCTTGGGCGTCCATGATTGCTTTTGCCTGAGGTGAAAGCAAAGCACTCACTTGGGCAAACGAGCCACGAGCATCACTAATACATGCTTCTTTGGCCGCGGCAAAGCCAAGATGCTTAAAAAGAGCCGCTTTCAGCTCGACCAAGGCTATTTGCGCCTGACTAATATCGAGAGCATCCACACGACACGAGTCAACAGTCAAAAGCGAAAGCGCGGTACAGCCACCAGAAGCTATGACAAAAAGTCGAGAGGGTGACTGCAATTTCTTAACCAAGAATAGATCAACAGCCGCGTCTTCACGCACTTGGCCAAACATAAGGCGACCTTGCGTATGAAATAGCTCAGGCTTCGAACGTTGTTCCACTTCAACTTCCATTTTTAGAGTCAGCTCCAGTTGCAGAGTCAGCTCCAACGGCAGCGCCACCCAATCTTAGAGAGAAAGCCCCAGGGCCGTTGGTCGCGACAACAAGCGCACACATAATTGTCGGCAAGTTTGAAATAATCAAACCAAACGGATGGGCAATCGCTCCACCACCGCCAACAGAGCCGATTAGATTCATGAGCAAGATAATAAATATCTGAAAATAAGAAACAAAGCGATAGAACAAACCAGAAACAATGCCTATGCCAAGCAGGGTTTCAGCGCTACCAATCAAACGCAGAAGAAAGGCCGGCTCAACGCCACTGTTGCTTGAAACCGATCGGATAATCTCTAGATGATGAGCATCAAGGGCGATCACTTTCAACCACAAGCCGTTGTAGAACCACACTGTCGCAAGTGCCAGACGAATAGCGAAAATCAGCTTTGGGTTCATTTTGACGCCAGTGTCCAAGTCCTAATTTCTCTACCTCAATTTTTCTACTTCAATTTTCCTACTTCAATTTCCAACCACGCCAATCTGATAAGCGAAGAGTACACCAAACAATACCGTGAGGTAGAGCCACAAAAGTGTACCAGCAAGGCGCAGTAATTTTTCCAATCTAGTATCTTCAGTAAAAGCCGAAGTGAAAACAATGAATTGAAAGACCAAACGAGAAAGCCAACACATAGCAAAGCATAGAGCCGAAATAGCACCGAGAGTCGATTTATTGGTCAGTTCAGCTGGATAGAAAAGACAGACAAAGCCGAGCATGGCCATGCCAATAGTTAGGAACATTGTATGGGCAAAGAACACTTGCTGATTGATAGGCTTAAGGCTCTTAAGATCATTCTTCCAATCAAGCAAGCGAGCCAGGTAAAAGTGTGTCAGGCTGACGCAAATCATAGAAGCACCAGCTAATTGCAAAAGCAGATTGAGAAGAGCAACTAGAGACATAATTCAAGCACCGCAACTAGTGGCGTAATTCTATACTGTTCTGCAATCTTGAGATTACTCTGGGCGGCACATCTAAGCCATTCCGCCAAAGGCAAAAAGTGCATGAATCCAGGGCCAAATGCCACAAAGTTGGCAAAGTCTCTGACATGCTCTACCAATACAATTCGCCCATTTGGCTTTAGCACCTGCCGCGCCTGCTGAAACAGTAATTCTCTTTGCTTAGAATCTCTCACTTCGTGAGCGGCAAAAGCAATGAGGATCAAGTCAATAGAAGAATCGGCCAGAGGCCAACCACTAACAGTTTCACAGATGCTATTAACACTTGGTGGATAAAGCCTTCTAGCTCTCACGATGGACGGCTCTCGTCGCCCCAGTGCTGGAAACAAATCAATTGTTGAAATTTGGGCGGCGTCAAAAAGCTGACGCAACGCTCCGCTAGTTTCGTCATAACCAGAATGAACATTGACGATGCGCAGACTAGATCCAACATCGGACTGACTACCTGAGCCCGACTCACTGCCGAGGCCCAACTTACTGGCGTTGACCGACAACTGGGCCGGGACCAACTCAAGGAGAAATCGCCAATCTCTAAGGGCAGAACGGTCGTACACCCAATGAGAAGCGAGCAATGACAAGACAGTTTGAAGTAATACTAAAGCAGCGGCAACAGAGAAAATTACTCTCATGCCGCCAGCAAACACTGAGCACGATGCCAGCACTAAAAGCACAAGCACAACGCCAGCCGCTGTGGCATACAACGGCCAATTGAACTGCACCACACGCAGCATGCCTTCGAACTCGTTTCTGCCTTCCCTCTCGCCTTCTTTCATTGAGTGCCAGCCGGAGGAAGCATCTCTACAATGCCAGACTTCCAATAATAGGGAATGTTTTGCAGAAAGAAGGCACTACAAAGAATTGGTGCAGCTTGCGAAAAAGGCAATTGCTGGAAAAACGTTATCTTGCCCACATCAACGGCAACCGGCTTAGGCTGCCAATTTTGCCGCACCCCTTCAACGCGAATAATAGAATTGGTCTCGCGCTCATAGTCGAAAGTAAAAGGCATGGGGCCGGCAAATTTAAGAGCCTCGCGCACCGATGGGAAAGGAGAATTTTCAGGCAAATAATCATCAGCACTATCAAGACAAGCTGTCACTATCAGCTCGCTTTTGTTATCAAAGGCTTTGCTAGACAAAGTCAACTTCTGTTCGCCATAAGCATACTTCATGGCCGCACCATGAAAATGATAGTGCGTGAGCAAGTTGCCCACCGCCGCCATCGAATGACTGTCAGTATCCGAGCGCAAGATTTGCAAGCCCCGAAGATGACGCCCCTCAAGTGTTTTATAGCGCACAAAAATGCGATAGCCAATCAGCAAATAATCTTGTCCAAGAAAACTTGGGCTTCCCTTTGGCTTCATGCGACGAGTTTGCACCGCTGCCACTGCAACGAAAGCAAGATCGCCGTATGTATCCAACTCCAAACCTGGCGACAGCAGGGGCTCTAAGAGGGCCTTTGGAAAAGCATAGGTCAATACTAAGACGAAGTCGAAATGAGCCTCAACCACGACAGGATGTCGTTTCAAGATATAGGTAGAAAAGAGATTTTTCGTCAAGTCAATCAATAACTTTCGCTCCGTTAGTCACAAGAAAACTAGTCCGCTATGACATGATCCAAGTAAACTTTGGAGACAGTGGCAATTGGCTCATTAGCGCTTCACTGTAACGCTGGATGCAACCCGGCTCCAGATTTGGTGAGCTTCGTTGTAGTTGACCCCGGCTGTGCTTAGACAAACAGCGTAGAGATTCTTATCGACCATTATGTAACCAGAAAGGTGATGCATTTTGACACCATTGGTCTCAAAGGTTGATTCGCGAACTATCCCAGGTACACTACCACCAGAGCCCATAGAACTCTGCTCCTCACCAATCTTATGGTAATTCTTCAAGGGCAAAAAATACTTCTCTTCCAACATAGAAGAAAGTTCACCAAGACCCATACTAGGCGCGCAATCGCCGCGATAGACATCCAAACCAATCACCTTACCAGGTTGCTCACAAGAGGCTTTGAGCAAATGGTCATCGCCTTCGACAACAGCTTCTTTGAGCGAAGAAGGGAAAGCAAATGACAATGTGCCATCTTTGGTATGCCAGGCATGGTCACCACCAGCAGTGTCAGCGCTAGCCTTCGTGCTCCCAGCCGATGCGGCTCTGGAAGTAGTAGATGAAATCGAGCTAGAATTAGCAGAATGCGAGCCTGTTGCAGTTGGGTTGATGGCAGCAATGCTATTCATTGCTGTATTCCAGATTGTGCCAGAGGCCTGATACTGACTAAGCGGACAAGTCATGATCAAACTGTAACTCTTAGGACCGATTTGAAAAACCAAACAGCGCTGACTAAACATCACTCCCGATTGGCGAAAACTTATCTCTTTCTCGACTGCAGCCTGAGCCCCAGGAAGGCGAACAGACTTTTCCACCAATCCCTTATATTCGGGCAGCTTGCTCCAGTAAGTTTCTTCCATAATTTTGACAAGCAAAGATGGGCTCATGCCATCTTGCGAGTGAAGCAGCGAAAGCTCGGCCCAACTTTCAGCCGAGCCAGTCAATTGGCCACTTACTTTCAAGATATTATCTTTGTCAGCAGGTTGACTGCCAATCATGGTTTTCTTCCAAGCAGCCGGATAAGTGAATTTCAACCCAGCGTCTTCGAGATTTGAGTATATCCAGCCGTTGGCTTCTCGCTCAGAAGCCAGCGCAGCAAGCAAAGGTGCTTGCGTCAGAACTAAGCCAAAGATTCCAGCCACTATGGCTCTATTGAGATTCAAGGGTCAATCCTGCCTACGAGGGGTTAGGCGGTCATTATGCCACGGCCCAAACAGATAGAAACTAACAAAATGGTCAATATCGAACGAGGCAATAAACCGGCCAATAAGTCAGCCACTAGCTAAAGCACTGATCGGCAAGACCCAAGACTTCAAATCAGCTATCTCATGACCCCTATTGGTTGCCACAAGCAGTTGCTCATAAACCTGCAAGACACCAGAAGATGCCGGATGGTGCGGGTTAAGACGAACAGCAGCGTAGGTGTATTGAACAAATTTTTCAGCAAGGTCGTACTGCTTTCGCTCTAGCAAAGCCTGCACTAGGCTTATTTGACCAGGAGCGAGCGCAAGAAAGAATCCAGACTGAGAACATTCCGATACGAGGTTGAGAAGATCCTTTAAGCTTTCTGTCGCATCTTGATCGTGCTCCGGCCCCAAGGCAAACCTACAGAGTGCACAGCAAGTCAGCAAGGCAGTCATATTAATTTGCTTGGCGATAGGCCATAGCGCTATTGAAGAACTCTTCTGAGCTTGAAGCTGAATGGCTTGTTCTAAGGTTTCCACAGCTAATTGGAAATTACCTTGGTCAGCATATGCTGCCGCATCCAATCCAAGCTTTTGTATCTTAGTCCAAACAGAGTCTCCCTTACGCCAGAAGTCTAATTCATTCGGAAGAAATTCCATGGAAGGCATGAGATCAAGAACACAAGCCGCTCGGATATCACGGGCACCAAATGCATCGCAATAACCTAACGAGTCCGCCAATCCAAGCTGTGGCTGCAGCATTTTATCTAAGTGACTATCCCTATGAATGAAGCTGGATGGTACAGCATTTGCCAGTATCTGCAAGCGAGCAATAACCGCAGCATCATCGCCATCACAAAGCTCTAGACTAGTCAAATCAAGGTTTGCCATAATGAACCAAGGCCGTTGCATAACTGGAAGTGCGGTTAGAACCCTAAACATGCGCGTATAGAAGTATCTCAACGAAGAAACTTCATGGCACTTCAATGCAACAATTTTGAGACTCATAATCAACCCAGCCAGACCAAAAGTCAAAAGCCAAGGAATAGCGAGTACGAGTGCAAAATTAAAAATCACGTCAAAGAGATCGTGCTTGGAAATACCGATTGAAAGCCCGAATAGTGCATCAATCCACAGTGATACTGATACTAGCAAAGTGCAATAGGCAAGCAACTTAAGCGCAAATAAACGGCTTGGCGCTTTACGACCATCATCTATCAATACTTGCAGTGCATTAGGCATCTAGTTCCCGCGTATTTAATCAGGCAATAAAAGTTCAGTGGTTGCCGAAAGAAACTAATTTAGGCATAAGCGATCTTAAGGCTATACAATCAAATATTCCCGAATTCTGTGGTGTTATATGGAAAGTCAGCTATTTCGATCAGCAATTGTAATTGCAGCCGGCCTAATCGTTTGCTCAGGCATAGTTGCATGGGCAGCACTGAATGTCAGAGGCACAGAACAATCCATCACAGTAACGGGCTCCGCCAAGAAAAGAATTAAATCAGATTTGGTCATCTGGACGGCAAAGGCAACCCGTCGAGCCGACAAGCTTGTAGACGCGTACAAAGCACTGTCACTGGATATCCCCGTTGTAAAAAGCTATTTAATTAGCAAGGGAATTAAAGAAGAAGAAATTCAAGTATCGTCAATAAACACGACTGCTCTACATGGTAGAGAAAATTATGGAGTCGAAAGCAACGTCATTACCGGCTACAACCTAAGCCAGAGCCTAGAAGTGCGCTCAAAAGATATCGAGAGAATTTCATTGATAGCAAGGACGGCCACAGAATTGATAAATAAAGGAATCGCCATTGAAAGCAGTGCTCCCAGCTACTACTGCACCAGCCTTGGTGACATTAAGATAGGAATGTTAGCTGAAGCTGCCAAAGACGCTAAAGTGCGGGCTCAAGCCATTGCCACTAGCACCGGCAGCACGGTTAGCTCTATTCAATCAGCAAAAATGGGCGTGCTTCAGATTACACCTGCAGATTCCACCGACGTATCCGACCAAGGAATAAGTGACGTTACCTCAATCAACAAAGATATTACAGCGGTTGTGAATCTCTCATTCGCGCTGCGATAGTGAACAAGGAGAGAGCACAGAATATTCTATGCTCTCTTCAAGGCGATTGATTGAGGACAAGATCGAGTATGAGATTGAGGATTTACTAGATATTGATGAACAGGTCGTCTTTAGGGAAACGCACTTTTGTCAATCCAGCATATTTGTCATCAGCAGCTCTGTAACCTAGAGCGCATGCGACAACGCTGCTGCATCCTTTTTCATTTAATTTCAAAATGCGATCAACCTCTGGGGCAACAATGCCTTCCATTGGGCAATTGTCGATGCGCAGAGTAGCTGCTGCCGTCATCAAACTGCCTAAGGCAATATAAGTCTGACGAGCGGCCCATTCGGCCAACTTTTCAGGAGTAGAGCCTGAAATGAAACCACTCATCATGCCATGAAGTGGCTTGAGTGATTCAACAGAAACATTTCTAGTCTTGGCAATCAACTCAACGTACTGATTAACAGTCTCAACTGTGATCTCGTTGTTTCGGGCAAATACAACAAAGTGCGAACACTGGGCTACTTGCCCTTGGTTCCAGCAGGCAGCGACCAACTCATCTTTGATTTTCTGGTCCGTGACAACCACAAACTTGTATGGCTGCATGCCGAAGCTAGAAGGTGTAAGACGCAAAGCTTCTTCTAAGACCTGCCAGTCACTGGCAGAAATCTTTTTGCTAGGGTCAAATTGTTTAGCGGCATAGCGCCAATTTAGGGCATCAACAATGCCGCTAGTAGTTGTAGCTTTAGTCTCGGTTGGCATTTTCTCTCCAATTAGCCTACGGCGGAGTATTTCTCAGGGCCTCGGCGTTCTAAGTCATTGGGTAAATGCTAGCAAAAACCAGGGTGAATTAGACCGGTCGTCTTGAAATATTAACAATGACGAGAATTACCCCAAAGGCTGGAAGAGAAACTCTAGATCGGCCTCGCTGAAGCTAATCGAGGCAGCCGATTCGGCATCAAAGATGGCTTCGCACAAGGCGCGCTTGCGCACTTGCAGCTCCAGCATGCGCTCTTCGATGGTTCCGCTGGCTATAAACTTATAGACAAACACTTTCTCTGTTTGGCCAATACGATGAGCACGATCAGTGGCTTGGTCTTCAACTGCCGGATTCCACCAAGGGTCGTAGTGCACAACAGTATCGGCGGCAGTCAAGTTAAGGCCAGTACCACCAGCCTTGAGGCTAATGAGAAAGACACTGACTTCCCCTGCCTGAAAACGAGCAACGGGTGTGACTCTATCTGTAGTATCACCACGCAATTGCACAAACTTAATTTCGCGAGACTCCAACTCAGGTGCGATCAAATCGAGCATGCTAGTAAACTGCGAGAAGACCAAGATTCGCCGACCATTTTCAATAAGTGGTTCCAGCAAATCAATCAAAGCTTCTAGCTTGGCTGAATCAGTTATTGAAGGAGTTTGCGACACGGCTAGCTTCACTAATCGAGGATCACAGCAAACCTGACGCAACTTAAGCATGGCATCAAGAATAGCTAGCTGGGCGCGGTTTAGGCCCTTCTTATTGATCTCTTCTAAAACCTTCTGCGCGCTAACTGTGCGCACAGTTTCGTATAGGTCACGCTGCATGCTGCTCAAATCAAGCTCATGCACAATAACTGTCTTATCTGGCAAATCGCGCGCTACCTGCTCTTTTATACGGCGCAAAATAAATGGGCTAAGTCGCTTAGCCAGTAGTTGCCTGATGTCTGCACGTTTTTGCTTCTCAATTGGTGTGCGGAAGTGCTTGCTAAAGGCTTTGACATCACCGAGCATTCCCGGAGTGAGAAACTCAAATAGCGACCACAGTTCACCTAAATGATTCTCCACCGGGGTGCCGCTAACACATAAGCGGTAATCAGCCTTGAGAGAGCGAGCCGCTTTGGCAGCTTTTGTGCCAGCATTCTTAATGGCCTGAGCTTCATCTAAAATTACTGCCTGCCAGTCAACACCCGCCAACTCTTTGGCATCGCGAATCAGCAGTGCATAAGTAGTGACGATCAAACTCGGCTGCAACTGTTCGCCATCCAACACACTTTGCCGCTCACCACCATGGTAGGCCACAGCATTGAGCTGTGGCGCAAAGCGCTTGGTCTCGGCCAACCAGTTGTGCAAGACAGAGGTCGGACAAACCACTAGCACGGGCTTTTTAAGCAGGCCTTGTTCGTGCTCAAGGGCTAGGTGGGCCAAGATCTGCACAGTCTTACCCAGACCCATGTCGTCGGCCAGTATGCCTGATAGTTGCGCCCGGGCAAGGCCCTGCAGCCAAGATAGACCATCTAGCTGATATGGCCTAAGCTCAGCATTGAAATTTTTAGGTGGCGCCACCACAGGTAAGCTAGCGAGTTTTCGTATCTGCTCAAGGCGATCTGTCAAAGAAGGAGAACCAGTAACCACCAGCCCCGTATCTTTATTGTCTTGGGTGACAGCATTGATTTGGGCCAGGGAAAGCCTTAGCTCGGTTGCTTCACTTACTTCACGACTCAAAAGCTCAACCAAGTTCGTAAGAATGGCTTTCACGCGAGAAAATGGCAAGATCAATATGCGGCCATCATCTAGACGTCCGAAGAATTTACCATCGCGGCCAAGGCTTTCAATCTGTTTGGCACTATAGCCAGTTAGTTTCGACAAAGCGCGCTGTAGCACTGGCAATAGTGCAATTGTCTCGCCTTCTACCTCGATACCGAGACTAACGCCAAACCAAAATTCTTTGCTCTCGTGAATATCAATTTTCCAGACGGCATTGCTATCAGAACAGCTGGCACTGCTAGGATCACTTAAATCAATCACACCGCCACGATATGGCTTGGGCGACCAATCTTTTGTTTCATGTTCCGATTGCATCAAACGAGGCGACGATAGACCTGAAGAAGAAGATGAAGAACCAGACGCTGTGGCAAAACCCGTAGCAGAAGCAGCCGAATTCGCAAGCCCGGAACTGAGTGTTCCAAAATTTACCGGTCTAGCACTTGCAGGCAATAGGTCAGACTGTGAAGGAATCAGATGGGCCTTGCCTGCTTGATCTATCTTAAGATAGCCGCTGTCGCCGACAATGGATTCTTTTACTTTATCAATTTGAGTGCGAGCAACGGGAGTGCTGCCACCTTTCTTGAAATGCAATCCACCAGGTAAAGCGGCTTGATTGCTAGCAGATTTGGTAGGCAGAGCCGAACCAGGAAGTATCTCTTGATTGTCAAAATCAAAGAAGGCGTAGATCAATGCAGCGCCGTGCTTACAAGCCTTACGCTCATCGCAGGTGCAGAGCGACCAACTAACGTCAAAGCCGCTGGGTTTGAGAAAGACACTAACTACATAGGGCTTAGGCTGGCTGCCATGAACCTTTCCACTAATAGAATTATTCTTTTCATCATAGCTAAAACTAATCACTCGGCCCTGGCTATGGCGCTCAAAGCCCTCATGAAGAGCCACTTTGTCAAAGTATTTTAAACCTGGTCGTTCCATAATAGTTATTTGTTCACAGCCTTAAATGATTGATCCTTCGTAATAAACTTTGCGCGCCTTGACTTGCACAACCTCAAGCTCAGGGTAGCGTAAGGCTGACAGATAGCCGCCAAAAGAGCAACCCGTGTCAACGTTGTACACGCGTGTACCCGACTGAGAGACAATAGTCTCGACTTCTGCGACAACTGAGTGCCCACGTACCACTGTAGTATGCGAGCCAGAATAGCCCCGCGCCCAGTCTTGCAAGCGAATGGGGTAACCGCTAATTGTATCCGTTCCACCCACTTGACCATAGAGCGCCCACTCGCGATCGCGCTTGGACTGCTCGCCAAAGCTCACCGAGCCTATAGTTGTCGAACCGGGATAGACAGCGCCATGAACGACCAGCAAGTCTTCGTCGGCAAAGCGGTATGGAAGCTCAGTGAGAAAGTTACAGACCTTCTCCATAAATACTTTGCCACGGGGCTCTAATTGCGCCAACGTGCCTGCCAGCATGTGGCCCACCCGCACATGCTTGCCCTGCAAATAGCGCTTCAGCTTCTCGTCGTGGTTACCGAGCAGAACAATGGCACGGTCCTGCTCACACAAACGCATGAGAAGCTCAAGCACGCCGTCGCTGGACGGTCCGCGGTCAACCAGGTCGCCGACAAAAATGAGCTTGCGCCCCTCATTATTAAGATCTCCGCTACCAGCGAGATCTCCACTACTACTGCCTAAACCAATGCGAACACCATCATCGTCGTAGCCGAGCTTCTCCATAAGCTCTAAAAGCTCATCGAGGCAGCCATGCACGTCGCCAATAATGTCGTAGTTCATCTACTGCCTGTTACCTAGTGCCTGCTATCTATTGCCTTCAATCTACTGTTCATATGTTGACTAGACTCCTACAGTTTAAGACAAAAGCGCACACTCTTGCTCAAATACCACCTCTTATTACGCTTGAGAGCAACAATCCGCGAACTGTTGCGAGCCCCTCTAGATTTTTCTGAGGCGCTCGTAAGCTAACTGAGTGAACCGCAGACAACTCGATTGCACCATAAATATCTGCGCATAACCTGACCGCACACAACGTAACTGCACAAAAAGGAACTTTCTATGAAAAGCATTTATTCGCTATTGCTGACCGGCGCCATCGCCCTTTCTATTTCGTCGGCTCCAGCCCAGGCAAGCAACTACGGCGAACAAGAGAAAAGCGGCACAGTCGACGCCCACCAATTTCTCACTGACACAGCCATGCTGCCTGTTAGAACCGCCGCGGTTGGGGCCTCGCTAGTGCTTGGCACACCAATTGCCATCATGCGCTGCGAAGCCAATCGAGTAGGCCAATATGCTGATGCTGTCTCGACTGAGTTAAACGACAAAGACGGCTCTGCCCCACTGCTTCTAGTCAGCATTCCAGGCCAAGCCATGAAACTTGTTGGAACATTTGGTGAAGGCCTAGTTAAAGGTGGCCAAAACGCTTTAGGGGCGTGGGATAAGCCTTTCAGCGAGCAGTCGTTTAGCTTAGACTAACCACCGGGGCCAGCAATACTAGGCCCGCCAGTTCCAGGTCCAATGGTTCCGTCAAGCTCTGACTCGTTCTGAGAATGCCGCTTACTGGCACTCTCGATGGCATCGACGTGACTAAATGGCCCTGTAACTAGCTGGTCAGCATCAGGCTTGAGCACGTGTGAGTTGCCGTAAATATAGCGGAAGAACTTATCGAGCCAACCTCGCTCAAGCATGAATGTCAGCACGGCCACCAAGCAGATACTGAAGAGAATCACACCGAAAGCCACTTCACGAATGGTTTCGGCTCCGTTCACCCCAGACTGCAAAACCAAAGACGCCAAAACTGCCGCCGCCAATCCCTTTGGCACCATAATCGATACCAATGAACGGTCATAGGTAGATAAGGTTTTGGCGGTGGCAAAGCGAACAACAACCAAGCGCACAAGAAGTGTCCAGATAGTGAGAAGCATGGCCATTCCAGCCAGATGCCATGAATTGAACTGCATCGACAAGCCGACATAAACGAAGAATAGCGATTTGAGCAAGAACACCAATGCAGCAAAGAAGGTCTTCTCTTGATAGGTCAAGCTAACAGTCTGGGCCTTAGGAACATTCTTCAAGAAGGTCAAATCTTTAATATTGCCCAGCACCAAACCAAAGACCAGCGCGGCCACCGGGCCACTGTAGTCGAAAAGCTCGGCAGTACCAAAAACGATACACACAAAAGCCGGTGTGCAGAAAATGTTGTCTTCTACGTGGCGCACAACTTTGAGCAGGCTCGACCAGACAACACCGGCAGCAAAGCCAATCATAGCGGCCATAATAAAGGAAGCAATGATATGGCCGATCATGGCGGTGGGCTGAATATCGCTCTGCGTGGCAATCTTGATGAAGGCCAAAGTGGTAACAATTCCTAGCACTTCGCAAATCGTAGACTCAAGAATTAGCATGGTCCTGGTCTGCTCAGTGGCCCTCAACTTAGCCAACATCGGTATGACCACCGGTGGCGAACAGGCAGCGGCAATACAACCGAGAATACAACCCTCAACAGGACCCAAACCCAGAGCCTGCATAGCAAGCCAGACAGTAGTAGCGACAGTGACAAGAAAAGTAATTAGACCGAGCTTGAGAGCCGGCAAGAACGACTTCATCAACAAGTTGAGATCAAGCTCTAGCCCGCAGTTGAAGAGAATAATCACGAGAGCTAAAGTGGTAAAAACTTGACCAACCTGGCCAAAGTCTGATGGTTTGACAAAGTGAAAAACCGGTCCGAACAAAACTCCCAATATAACCAGCGGCAGCACATCTGGAATGCGAGTCTTCTCAAAGCCCACGGCAAAAAGGTGGGCAAGAAAAACAATCATTCCAACTACTACAACGGCGACTGCCGATTCCATCGAGATACCTCTTACAGACAGTTAGCTTTACTGAGCAACAACTTTTGGCTCATCAAGTTTGACGTTACTAACACAGTCTTTAGTACCGCGCACTTGCAGTTGAGTGACAATTACGGCTGGATCTAAGTCAAAAGTGCGGCTAGCCGCGCGCATCTTGCGAGCATAAATGGTGAGATGCTCGGGTGTTTGAATGACATAAAGAAAATATGGTGTCTCGCCACTTTTAGGGGCTATTTCAAAGGGCTTAACTGCTGTGATACCAGTGAAAGCGCTAGGCGAAAGCCCGGTCTCTCTGGCAATACGCTCATTGGTGAACTGCACTTCTCGCACGCGGTTAGCAGCCATAAACTCTTTGCTGAAGCGACTGGAGCCAAACGATCCAATCTTACTAACATCATAGCCTTCAATCAAAATCTGCTCGGGAGCAGCGGTCATTTTGGCCGAATCATAGTCTTCCCAGATCTTGACGGCCTTGTCAGGGGCAACCTTGAGGAAGGCAGAACTTGCCGTATCTTGCAATTTGGCTTTAACTGGCACAAATGTTTTGTTGTTGTAGCGAACAGCGATATCGCACGAAGGAAAAACTATAACGTCGTGGTCACCGTCATAAGTCAGACCCGTTACAGGCTGCGCAGCATTCGCACTTAAGGCAACCACACTTAAGGGAACGAAAGCCATGGCAAGAAGAGCAGGCGCCAGCTTGACAAGGCGGGATATAGCTGATTTATAAGACATTAGCGTCCCTTGCATTAGTAACAGCGACATTCTACCGTACTCTGTCTAAGAAACTCCTTGTTGCCAAGAACGGTTATTAAGAACGATAGAAGCAAATGGCCAAACGAAGAAAAAACAATACGAACAATGAGCTGCAACTTGGCGGCCACGATTTTCAAGTCGCAGCCAAAGCAAAAAATGGGCGCAAAGACGATCGTGCAAACTTACAAGCAGACCGATTCGCCAATACGCAAAAACCTACGCCACTTACAGCACTCTTAGTCTGCGGAGTCGGTTTATATCCAATTGCCATTGGTATGAAAATTCTCCCTATTCCTGCCCACTCTCTGCATGCACCTTACTGGGTGATGACGGCAATTGGAATCGCCGTCCTCTTTGCGGGCATAGCTATTGGCTTACAATGTCTCGGTCAAGTCAAAACCATCGTCTACAAAATAGTTGTAGCAATAATTTTGATAGCAATGCTTACGCCCTTTGCTTGGCTCGTCTTCGGAGACAGCCAGTTAAACATGTTCTTTAGAATTGCCTTTGCTAGCCCATTTGCGATAATTTTCTTGCTCTTGCTACCGGGCGGCAAAACCAGAATTATTGCCAACCCTGAAGGAAAGCCACTCAGTGAACTGCTCAAAGAGCGGCGCAATGAAAGGAGCCGCACGCTGCTCCCCGGCAACAAAGAGCCAATTAATGCTGCACCAGCAGTGGTGAATAGCGACCCCCCCCTACTTTAAGCAATCCTCTAATTTATCGAACGAACCAGTCCAACCCTGAGTCATACCACCGCGTTCGGCAATGAAGGCTGCTAGCTCTTCAGGCGAGGTGTCGCCCGAGCATTCAAAGACAACTGTAACGCGAGTTTGATCTTCAGCTTCCGCTGCAAAACTTACAGTAGAAAGCATGGTGGCAGGCCAACAGGGAGCCATTGGGTGAGTAGAAACATTCTCGTTTTCGTCGCAAAACTGCTGCGTATAGACAAGCCGACGGGGTCTGTCAATTTCCAAATATTGCATACGCCCATACAATACTATGTCGCCTCCAGCGCTCATGCTATAGAAATTGCCACCACCAACTTTGACATCAGACTTAATCACCTGCATCTCGCAACCCACCGGAGGCAACCATTTGGCCAGTTGATCAGGATTAATCCACATCTCAAAAACAGTATCGATAGGCGCATCAAAAGAGCGGTTGATGACAAATATTTCCTGGTCGGTAGAGACCTTATGCAGATACTCGCCAAGGCGATCCCAAGTGCCATTACCACCAGCTTTCTTGATGAATTTACTGATCTCTTCGGCAGCCTCTGGCGTTGCTAAAGCCATGCGCATATCCATCTTGGTCTTGCCGTTGCTCTCAGAAAAGAGCACAGTGACACGAAACAACGGCGGCTGGTCATCATTTGCACCATGGTCATAGACCAACTTGGCGCAATCTTCTACCTCAAAATAAACGGTTTTGTTAGGATAATCCACGCCGTCGGGACCATGCATTGTGTAGTGCCAGTGGCCGCCCACCTTCAAATCTTTGCTATGAGTGGTGATCGTGAAACCACGCGGCCCCCACCAAAGTGCAGCTTGCGCCGGATCAGTCCAGGCGTCCCAAACGAGCTGTACAGGTGCGTTATACTCGCGGATGATTCGCAACTCATTGCTTCTAACTTTTGCCGTCTTATTTTTTGCGGTCATTTTTCTTTCCCTTCTTACCCTGCTTACTTTTCATCTTATTATTACTTTTCAGATCTTTTTCGACAGTTACTGTTTTGAGATAGACCTCTAAGCGATCGAAACTGGCCTCCCAATAAACTCGATACTCGTCCATCCAATCGGATACTTCTTTTAAGCCATCTTCTTTTAATTTGCACGGACGCCATTGCGCTTCTTTTGTTTTGGTGATTAGGCCAGCTTTCTCTAAGACTTTAATGTGCTTGGTTACAGCTGGAAGAGAGATGTTGTACGGCTTGGCCAAATCGGAAACACTCGACTCGCCCAGCTTCAACTGAGCCAACATAGCTCGCCTTGTGGGGTCAGCGAGAGCTGAAAAAGTTTGACTAAGACTGTCTTGCATCATACTTTACCGATCAGTTAATTAACCTATGAGTTAACCATAAGCCATTAATCCACTTTATGTCAATAATCGATGGTTGACGTGTATATCTGACAACCTCCCCCAAAACTTCCTTCCCTTCCACCTGATTCAGGTCAATTATGAGATTAGACGACGCCACTGACTTTAGCGATATACGCGTGCAATGCCTGGGCAAAGACTATCCGCCCACAGAAGCCGCCTGGCAGTGCCTTGCAGAAGTAAGACAGTTACGCAAAGAGCATGAACAAGACCCGAAGGCCCCAGACAACGACCGCGAAAAAGTGTTCGCAGAAGTTCAGCAGAAGTTCATCAACGAACGGCCGCGCCAGGGAGCAGTGCACAATATATTGTCGGGCTTTGGACTAACCGATGACAACAGCAATGAAACGCCCAAACAGCGAATCGACCGCTTCAAAGAAGATTTGCGTATACAAGAGAACGGCGGCACAATACGCGACACCGTAAAAGCAGTAAGAGGCTGGTTCGGTTACTAGATCTCAATCGATCACTCCCTTGATCTTTCGTATGCACTCATAGTAATATGCAACCAATTGGTTGCATATCGAGGTTGATCATCATGCAAGACAAAATTGAAAGGACTATTGAGCTGAAGGCCCCTATTGCAAGAGTCTGGAGAGCCCTGAGTGACTACAAAGAGTTCGGACAATGGTTCTGCCTAGACATCAAAGAGCCTTTCAAAGCAGGCCAGCCCACAAAAGCCACACTGACCTATCCAGGCTACGAGGGCCTACTCTGGGAAGTTCACGTAAAAGAAATGCAGCCAGAGCGGCTTTTCTCCTTCACCTGGCACCCTTATGCAGTTGATCCAAAAGTAGATTATTCAGTGGAAGAACCTACCCTTGTAGAATTCAAACTTGAAGCGACCGACTACGGCACCTTGCTTACCCTGACCGAATCAGGCTTCGAAAAACTACCAGAGCATCGCCGTTTCGAAGCCTTCCGCATGAATGATGGCGGCTGGGCAGAACAACTCCAGAACATAGAAAATTATGTCTCGAAAGACAACGTCGCTACAAAATAAACACGCCAGCGTTTTTGCCGCACTGGGTGATGAAACGAGATTGTCGATAGTGAAAAAGCTATCGAACGGACAACCTCACTCTATCTCTGAGCTGACAAAAGGCACAGACCTAACTCGTCAAGCTGTTACCAAGCACTTGCGAGTGCTGGAAAGTGTCGGTATCGTCAATGGTATCAAGTCTGGTCGAGAGAGTTTGTACAGATTCGATCCGGAGCCCCTAAACCAGGCTAAGGGCTACCTAGACATATTCTCAGAGCAATGGGACCAAGCCCTCAACAGACTGAAAAAGTTTGTGGAGGAGTAAAATATTTTTTCTGCTTTACAGAGCAGGCCTCAAAGCTTAATTTGGCAGGTACGCACGCTCAAAAGCGTAGGACGTCACAAATTAACTTGGTATCAAGCCATTGTTGCCAACAGATCACGACCTAGCTATTCGCGCCTCTCGGCAAATTCAACCTACGACTGGCCACTATTTAGAAACTGTAAAGTTCATATAGAAACCTTTACAAATGGCTTACAGAGCCATTTGACAGAGTTACACCTACGTGTTTTCATACTACCATCGAAGCCAATAGCCTGCGAGATTTTTCTCTAAGACTAATTGTCGATGGGTCGAATTTGTATTTCAGAATGGTTTCCATAGAAACCATTCTTTCAAGAAAAGCGGACACCAAATGAGAAAAGCAGAAAGCTTGTGCTTGAGCACCTTAATTGCATCAGCACTCGCACTGACTATGGCGCTCGAAGCAGCGGAAGCAAAAGCGATCGAAACAACCACGACCGACGAAACCTATGCTCAGCCAACCCGCGACTCTGACGACCTCTTCACCGAAACCAGCGCACGTTCCCTGCTGATGCTGGCGCGGCAATGCATGCGTCACCACAATTACAACAAAGCGATATCACTTTTAAGCAGAGCAGTAAAACTAGACCCTGACGATCCAGATGTAAGATGTGTCTATGCTGAAGCGCTAGAAGAAAAGCTTTCACACCAAGTGGAAAAAGACCCGACAATATTCAATCTGTGCATTAAGAACTGGCTGACCGTCATGCGCAATGAAGTCGGCGAAGAGAAAGGCGCGACCTACAAAGGCATCGGTATCGGCATGGGATATTTCCAAGATGAAGAGAGAACGATGCGCGCGAAACAGAGCTTAAAGGCACTGACAGGATACATTCCCAAACCTTGGGAAACCAACGACCGCTATCTACGCAAGGTATTGAGACCGGCGACAACGAGCGTGACAGCGACTATTAGGATGCCAGAAGAGACAAATTCCAAGGCGAAAGTCAAAGCAGAACACTAGCGCCTATGCGCCGCTAGTTCATGCGCAACAAACGCTCAAGAGCCACTAACATTGAAGCGTGCGCTACCGGATCTTCTTGCATGGCTCTTCCACTGGCAGCAAGTGACCGCCTGGCAATAGCCAAATAATCAGCATCGGAACTAACATCACCAGGCATTGTTGGCACGGCATCAAGTCGGATCAAATTCTCGATAGCCGTGCCTGCGGCGCCTGGCCAAGTACCGTCAGTGGTGGCATAAACTGCGCCACTAATTCGCCCACGCTCGGGCACTCTCTCGGGCAATATCTCTAGATTTCGATCCGGAGCCCCAAAACTATTTGCAGCGACAGGAGCGTAGCGAAACTTTCCGTTATCTTTGTCTAAAAATCTTTCTAGTACTATGGTATTTAAGTCTCTGGCCTTGCGCCGCCATAGTGCCCCTCTATCAACTGAATATAAATCAAGCATGGCCTTCTCTACATAGGCATAGTCATCCAAGAACCCTTGCTGAGCAGAAATATCGCTGTGAGCTAGCTGATCAGGCGAAGACAACTTGAGTAAAAGCGCATTGGCAGCCTTTTGAGCAACTTCCAAATACTTTGGATTACGAGTTGCTTTATATGCACTGACCAAACTAGAAATCGCCATGCCGTTCCAGGCCGCAACAACTGTGTTGTTTCGAGCTGGCCTAGGACGTCTTAAGCGCCAGTGCTGTAGTTTTTGTAAACCCTCATCAATGGACGCCATAGACGGAGGAGAAGAAGAAGTAGTAGTAGTAGTAGTAGTAGTGGTAGCCCTAGTTCCGGCAGCCGAGACAGTACCGACCTTAGACTTAAAATACGGCAAGTTCTTTCCCTCACCACAATTACCAGCAGCAGTAAAGTTGCATCCAGCCTCAACCTCAGCTCTTATCGACTTAGGCAAAGCCTGCTCTGAGTCTTTGACAGTATAAGTATAGAAGGCGCCTTCACTGTCTTTTTTCTCGGCACCAACGCTGCCAGCTTCAAGACTATCTGCACTCAAACTACCGGCAAACATGCCGCTCGGTAAGCGCAACTCGTCCAGCATAAACTCAACCGTGCGCACACCTTTTGTTAGCCAATAACTATTATTAGTAAGACTATAAGCTTCAAAATAGTTTTGAGAAATCAGAGCATTGTCACAGAGCATCTTCTCAAAATGCGGCCTGAGCCATTGTTTATTGGTAGCGTAGCGAAAGAATCCAGCACCAACTTGATCATTGATCTGCCCATTGGCCATGCCGTCGAGAGTTATTGTAATGTATGCCCGACAATAAGGAAGCAAATCACCGTATGAGCTGCGCATTTTCTCGGCAACCGAAAGCCGCATCATTAGAGTGTTTATCGCAGCAACAGGAAATTTACGTGACTGCTTCAGTCCACCATACTCTAGGTCGCAACGCTGCAAAAGCCGACCAAGAGCAAAGTTAAGATTGGCATAGGTAAGCGACTGCAAGAGTGCGGCACTTTTTTCACGAGCGGCCAAAGAACTCTCAACTTTAGCGCAAGCGGCATCTACCGCTCGGCGATCGCTCAGCCACATGTCATTGATTTGCGCCAAAACTTTGCGGAATGAATGGGGCGCAGTCTCATCGCCAGGAGGGAAATAAGTACCGGCATAGAAAACCTTTCCATCCGGGCGCAAGAACAGCGTCATTGGCCAACCGACCCGAACAGAGAGTGCCTCCAACTGCCGCGTGTAATCGGCATCGACGTCTGGCCTTTCCTCACGGTCAACTAAAACATTGATGAAGTGGTCATTCATATACTTAGCGGTAGCTGGGTCGTTAAACGACTCTTTCTGCATGACATGACACCAGTGGCACGAAGAAAAGCCGATAGATAGCAGAACCGGCTTGTTCTCGGCCCTAGCCAACTCAAAGGCATCTTGGCCCCAAGGTGCCCAAGAGACCAAATCATCTTGGTGGGCGGCAAGGTAAGGGCTGATACGAGTGTTAGTGGGTAAGCTCGGGTTTTTGCCCTGCCGCCCCAGGCTCAATCGCTTGTTCGTGGGCAGCTGACGCTGATCAACTTTCGTGCTCTGCGTATTTTGAGTGTTTTGACCAGGCTGGAAACCTTGCGACCCATCCGATAGCTTCTGTTGGCTGCAACTGGGCAACAACAGAGCACTGAAAGCTAAAGCCAAGGTGAATGAATACTGATTGTGACTAAATCTAAGGCTTCGAGCCATAAATCCTGCTTAAGAAGTGCCAAACCGTTCGTAACAAAGTAGAATTCCCTTACAGTAAGAATTGCACAAATCGGGAGAATCTCATGAAATCGGCTTTGTTATCCACCATGGTAGTAGTGGCCTTGGCTTCCTCTTTTGCCCTCACTTGCTGCGCGGCTCCTGAACCCAGCAAAACCGCTGGCCCAGAAATGGTAAAGATTTCGGGCGATGCTAGCTTCAAGAAAGACGTGCTCGAATCAAAATTACCAGTTGTAGTCGATTTTTATGCTGATTGGTGTCAGCCCTGCAAGATGCTAGCTCCGATTGTGGAGGATTTGGCCAAAGAGTATGACGGCAAAGTGGTCTTCTATCGCATCAACATAGACAAAAACGAAGCCTTAGCCAATAAGTTCGAAATTAGCTCGATACCGGCTATCAAGGTCTTCAAGAATGGAAAAATCGTGGCCGATGCCCTCGGGTTTAAGACAGCCGAGCAATTGCGCCCAGAGATTCAAAAGGCTCTTTAGCCTAGCCCCACGGCCTTTGAGGTTGAAAACAGCAACTTCTCGTTACGAAGCGGTTTCTGCGCGCTCAAGGTGTTACCATAGTTGAGTGACTACAATTTGTAATCACGTGACTACAAATTGCCTAAAAAGCGCTCGAAAGACCCGCAAATTGACAAAATTGGCTGACAGAAATGGCTGAAAAGACAACTAATATAAGCCTTCGCATTCCCGAAGAGTATAGAAAACGCCTTCAGCTCCAAGCCGACCAAAAAAGTTTGAGTTTCAACGCCCACGTATTACGTGTACTTGAAATCCACTTGATGAGCTCGGGATTTGGTCCAATCTCCCAAACATCAAGCACCGGCCGCCTCTTCCAAATAAGATGCGAGCCATATATCGACAATGTTGATGAAACCACTTGGGCATTCTTCATCGACGAACCAAAGTTTGAGAAAGAGCGCGCCTATTACTCTATAGGGATAGGTCGTACAATTCTCAGAGATTGGCAGGTCAAGGATAAAGCCACTGTTTCGAAAGAAATCGGGCTGGCACTCTTGGGCTACTACAATCGCAAGGGCATGGAACTCGACCGCTTGGTCTGGAACCAATATCCAGGGCCCGACAACGATGGCCGCAGAATACTGCAAGTGGCTGAAGTACCGGAAACACTAGAGCAGTTTTTGGATCTGCTCATGGCTGACCAATGGACCGATAAGTTCGTTGAGCAATCAGAGAAGAGTCAGGACATCCGCCGAGGAAGACCTGAATCTGCTTTGTACAGGTAATAGTGCACAAGCCTGTTCGAAGATTTTAGGAACCACAACGAGATATTGAGTGTTCACCATATGCGGTGCCATCAATATGCTCAGAGGAAAAAACTATGCTCGAATTCATTCTATTGTTTGCTGCCTTCTACGTCTGGCACGCCTGCGGCATTACCCTCGGCTACCATCGCGGTCTTTCTCACAGGGCTTATAGCTGCCCTAAATGGGTGGAATATTTCTGGGTCTTACCAGGATTCTTAGCCTTTGAAGGTTCGCCAATTTGGTGGAGCACCATGCACCGTGCCCATCACCATCACGTAGATACAGAATTAGATCCGCACTCACCACGTTATGGTGTCGCCTACGCTCACCTTGGCTGGTTGGCCAAAATGAGCTATCCATCGCACATTGATCCAAACGTTCAAGCCAAAGATTTGATCAACGATCCAATCTACGCTTTCCTCGAACAGGGTGGAAACTGGCGCAAAGCCCACACACTTTCTTATGCACTCAACTTGCTCTTCCGCGTTGCCATCTTAGCCGCCTTCGGCTGGGTACCAGCGTTAGCTAGTCTGTTAGCCGGTTTGGCCGTGCAACAAATTCCACTTATGCTCAACGTACTTTGCCACTTGCCTAAATGGGGCTACAAGACCTATGCCGGATACGACGACAGCGTCAACGTCTGGTGGGTCGGCCTACTGGCTATGGGCGAAGGCTGGCACAACAACCACCACGCAGCTCCTGGCTCTGCTAGAAGCGGTATGGCCTGGTGGGAACTGGACGTTTCTTACATGATTCTTGTAGTCATGAAAAAACTTGGACTGGTTACCCGCATGAACGTTGTTTCTCACGAACGCATGATGGAAATCGCTTCTAAGTACAAGCCAGCTGTGGCTCCTGTTGCAGCTCCTGTAGTAGCTCCGATATCTGTACCAGAAATGGTTCCTGCGATGGCCTCAGTAGTTGCACCGGCAACTGCAGCAGTATCAGCTTCTATTTCGGCAGCTAGCGGCAAGTACTCAGAAGTAATTGAATCGCTAGAAACAGCGGTGAAGAACTCGAAAGACTTGGCCGTAGATATCAGCGCTAAGCAGAAGCAGAAGGCTGTGGCTTACACAATCTCGCTATAAGTGACCGCTGAGGAAATGCTCAAGTAATTGCGCAAGTAACTACCCAAGGGCAAAACCCGAGACTTCACAATCCAAAAAATCGAATAGGGCAGGGGCAAAGAACTAATTTGTCGCTGCCCTTTTTAATTGTTAGAGTAGTTTGTACGAACGAAAACTTGAACTTCCTTTCGGAAGCTCAGATAGGCCCCCCAATTGCCGCAGCTACCCCACGGAAACGAACAGAGACGCGAAGCCGACTCAAAAACGGCAGAAGTTGGCGCGCCCAGAGAAACACAAGCAACAACTGAGCAAACAACGGCAAACAAGCTATCTAGTGAAGCAAACTTGCTTCTAGGAGCGCTCAAGCGTGCCCCTCAGGCCTTCGTAGACAGGGCCAAAGACGCCACTGGCGACAAGTTAAACGATACTGCGGTGGAAGTGGCTGCAAGCGTTGCCATCGGTGCCGCCTTTGCCGTGGCCTTGAAGAAGCCCCAGGTGTTTGGAAAAGTAGTAGCGCCTTACGTTGAAGGCGCCGCCCAAAATGCAGGAAAAATCTTTGGAGCAGTAGCTGCTGTCGATATCGGCACAAAAGTAGGCGTGCCCGCCTATCAAGTTTGGAAAGACCCACGTACCCTCGAACACAACAAAGTGCAGCTGGGCAATTCGCTGGGTGGAATGGCTTTTGATTATCCCGTCATGGCAGCTTCAGGCTTTGCCGGATTTGGTGTGGGCTCCAAGTTAGCGCGCATGGAAATGGGAGCGGGGCTGGGCCTAGGCAAGAAAATGGAGCTTGGGGCACCTCCACACACCTTCGAAAAACTATCAGCACAAATGAAAGGTGCTCAAGCCACCGAGCAAAACATTGTGGCCTCGGTAAAAGAAGAGAACTTCCTTGGTCGCGGCAGCAATGGTGCGGTGTACAAACTAGATTTCACCAACGACTTTGTCGTAAAAGTGCCAGAGTTTGCCAAAGGCAAACCGCCGACTGGCAAGATTGAAGAAGTGGCAGACTTCATGCCTGGTCACAATGTCGGGCAGCCTGTCGCCAAACTAGGCGACTTTGAAATTCTCAAAAAGCAAGATGGTTTCGCCGCCGGCGCACCAGGGGCCAAGGCGCGTCGAGAAATGGGTCCAGAAGCAGCTGAAGCGGCTTTTGCCAAAGGTGTAAAAGCCAGTGCCGAGCTACCGCAGTCAGCCTACGACGAACTCGCGAGAACCATGATGGCAGTGGAGAAACATGGCCTGCAATTCGACCCATCCAAGCCAGGAAACATCTTGATTGACCCAGTTGGTCAGCGCTTCAACCTTGTGGATATCTCCAAATCTCATGCGGTAAAACCCTATGAACACACGGTTGCAGACATTATCGTTCCACTAGCAGACAATTTTTTTGTTGGCTCAGTGTTACCAAATAAAGGCGTGGCCTACCAGACTTATCTACAGCAAATAATTGCTAAAGCAAATATCGCCGCAAAAAACGCTGGTATGCATGAACGACCAGAACTCGGGTCTAGCCTGAGTTATAGTTATAAGCTAGCGGGATTGAAAGTACCGGGCGAATAAAATGCTAGCGCCGCAAGCAGTCAAAAAGCCGATATTGAGCAGAAAAGAATTGGTTGCACTAATAGCAAGTTCGATGGTGCTGGGCAGCGTTCCGATTTTATGCCAATTACTTCTTGCTTCACCAATCGACCGGCGAGTCTCGCTCTTGATCAATCAGCTCATGATCATGGGTATAGGCATGTCATTTTTAATTGGGGTAGTCATTGTAATCGGATCTTTAATTGTGCTTCTTTTCAAGCGCGGTCGCCGTCAGGCCAGCCGAGTGCTAGTAATTTGCTTATGCAGTGCGGTCTTCATGCTCGGCGGCGTGCTATTCAGCTCTGTCATCAGAACAAAGCAGTTTGAAGATTTGGCAGACCGCTCCAGGCCTCTCATTGCTGCAATCGCGCTCTTTGAAAAGGATCACGGTCGGCCGCCAGCTAAACTAGAATTACTGGTGCCTAAGTATATTAATGAAATTCCCAACACTGGCATGGGCGCATACCCGAAATACGAATACAAAGTCTCAAGTACCGAACCAGGCCCAGACCACCTGGCTGCTTCGTGGGAGCTGAGCGTGCCATGCTCAGTGGGCATACTGAATTGGGATGTTTTCTACTATTTGCCAACAGAAAAATATCCGAAACATGACTATGGCGGTTACATAGAACCTATTAAAAACTGGGCCTACGTTCACGAATGAAAAAGAGCATAAATCAGCGGCGTCGATTGGGAACTGACGCTAGCCTACCTCGCCATTAATCGACCTTACGCCTGGCCCACTTGCCCATCAATTCACAAGCGACTGCCACCATATCAGGGTCGAACTGCTCTACATAGTCGCGGTAACCGTCAAAGCGAGAGTCAGACTTTAAAGTTGCCACAATAGTTTCTTCCGGCAGACCGCTAGCAAGCAGCTCTATGAGTGCATTTTGGAATTCGGCATACTTCAATTCTTCAGACATAGCAGTGGTCCAATATCTCTCTTATCGTATCGAAATCATCACGAAACTCTTGCTGCTGCTCTGGCTCCATCATTGTGTAACCCAATCGCTCAAGAATAACGAATTCCACATTTGGACAAAGCTTGAGAGCCAATGCCGTTAGGTTAAAAACCTCTTGCGGCACGGCATCATCATGTGTATCTCGCCGAACGGCTAAGCGGCCACCTGATACCGAACGGCTCCACGAGCCGCCAGACAAGTGCATTTCGCGCACTTTAGATAAGGGATACAAATTCAATAATTCAAGTTCAGGCATATTAAAATTGGCAACCTGACAGAAAATATTGTGCAAGTCCAGAAGCAAGAAGCCATCGACTTCAGAGATCATTTGATCGATAAAATCACCCTGTCTTTTTACATCGTCGAGCGAAAATGCAAATGCCAGATTCTCTAGGCCTACCGGGCATTGTGCCACGTCCGCAAAGCGCTTCATCATCTCCTTGCCCAGACGAAGTGACTGCTCATTCATCGGCACCGACAGCGGTGCACCCTTCTCAATTGGCCCAGCCTCAGAAAAGCCGAAATGCTCCGATGCGTGAAGATATTTTCGTTTTTGAAACTCCTCTCTAGCTTGCGCGAGCCACTGACGCTGGCGCTCAGAAAACGTGGCAGACAAAGGTGAAAGCTCGACGCCATGACCAGTTAACGAGCCAGCAGCACTAAACTTATCTAGCAGGTCATTACCCCACGGCTCTTCTACGGCTCCGTTGAAACCAAAATCAAAACTCCATTCCAGCGCCTCAACCTTACCACTCCGGAATAACGCACCAGTAGCCTGCCGAAAATCTTCGGTAGGCATAAGTGAAAGTCCGAGTTTTGGAACTTTATGATTCATGCAGATTACACTAGCCCATTCCGCATTTTGCATAGCCCGCTACTTTTTCCAATGACCACCAAAGAGGATGGCCACAGCTACCGTGTTGCGCGTATAAAATACGGTCATCCTTCACTCCAACCAATTTAAACAGTTCCTGTTTCTCTTTGCGAGCCTTTTCGCCCTTCCCAAACTGCAAATACCACAGCGACAAATCACGATGAGCTTTTCTTCTATCGTGATCTGCAGTAGGGAGTCGATCGAGCAGGGCTGCTGCTCTCAATTTGAGCCGTTCACTTTGATCGATATTCTTCCGGTCTATTACTGTCGCTTGCGCGGGTGTTGGTGCTTGGTAGTCAGGTATGCTAATAGGTATAAGACCATAGGCCATTGAATTTAAGATTGAGGAAGCCACTTTGATTCGGACGCTGTCGACAGTTTTACTGGCTTCACAAGCGCGAATTGCTTCATTCAGCGCTTTGATGCACTTCTGCTCATTCTGCATATTTCCTGTCATCCGAGAAAGGCAAGAAGCAATTAAGTACAAGTTCAATGCCTGAGCATCGTCAAAACCTTGGCCTAATTGCGCTATAGCAGCCCCGATTGCCTTATCGGCAACGGCACGTTTCTCATTTGAGATCTTCCTGTTGCCAGTAACACTCGGATTTGTTCCACTAGCAGAATGACTTAGCAACGATACGCTATTTGCCCAAGACACCAAGGGAGGTTCACCCCTAGACAGAGAGTGAAAGAGGCTGTTATTGTTCCGCTGGCCCAACTGAGCCTTTAAATGAGTTTCTAAGGAATTCACGTCGCCGCCCGTGATATAGCAAGACGCAATCTGCAACAAGTAGTATGCCTTCTCCTCTGGTCTTGCTTTAACACTCTTTGTTATAGACTCAATCACAGAAGAAGAAGTAGAAGTAGAAGTAGTCTCGGACGACTCTTTGCACACACACGGAAGTTGCGAGGTGAGCATGCTCCCAGCGAATGCGATTGCTAGCATTGCTTTTGTACTTTTCGGTCTTTCTTTCGAACTAGTCAAAACTTTGCCTCTTTATTTACCGGATACTAAACATCTAAACGTATTCATTTGGTCTTGTCTGTAAATTTCCTCAATGCAGGCAATCTTTACAGCGCCAACAGAGAGCGCTAGCCCATACCGCAAAATCGCGGACCACCTGTTTTTTCCACTGTCCACCAAGCATCATGGCCGCACGTGCGCGGTTGCGGATACAACATACGGTCATCCTTCACCCCAACCAGATTGAAGAGTTCCTGTTTCTCTTTGAGAGATTTATCGACTTTGCCTAGTTGCTGATACCAAAGCGACAAGTCGCGATGAGCTTTTCTTCTATCATGATCTGCTGCAGGCAGTCTATCGAGGAGAGCTGCGGCTCTCAAGTGGAGCCGCTCGCCTTGATCGAAATTCTTCATATCAAATGCTGGGGGTTGCCGACGTGATTGCATTGGGTAATCTTCTATCTCAATAGGTATATAAACGTAGGCCATTGAATTTAAGATTGAAGAAATCATTTTGATCTGGGAGCTATCAACAGTTTTGTTAACTTCACAAGCGTGAATCGCTGCATTCAGCACTTTGGTGCACTTCTTCTCGTTCTGAGTGTTTCCAGTCATTCGAGAAAGGCCAGAGGCAATTAAGTACATATTCAATGACTCAGCTCTCTCGGAACCTTGTCCTAACTGCTCAATAGCAGCCTTGATGGCGTTGTCTGCAACGACACGGTTCTCGCTAGAAATAATTTTTCTGCCGGCCTCACTAAGAGCTGTTGTGCCAACGGAATAACTTTGTAAAGACACTCTATCAGCCCAAGAAAGTAAGTAACCTTCACGCCTCAATAAGATCTGAATATCTCTGATAGAGCCAGGCTCGCCCGAGCCTGCCCGAACAGAAGCCTCCCAAACAGTGGAAGGGGTGCCCGTGATATAGATATTAGCTAGCTGCAACAAGCGGTATGCCTTCTCTTCCCGTGGTATTTGAGAATTCTTCGATATAAAATCGATCATAGAAGTTGAAGCCAGACGTGGTGCTTGGCTAAGCGCCGGAAGTTGAGCCGTAAGCAAATTTCCAGCGAAAGCAATTGCTAATAAGGCTTTTGCTGGTTTTGCATTGGTCAATTTGTTTGTCGAGCTAGTCAAACTTAGCTCCTCCTTAGCCGGCGGATATAAAATAGCTTACCTAAATAAATCGGTAACGTGCCAAGATTACCGCATACACGCCAGCGACTATTCGCTCCTACAAATAAAACTAGCCCATGCCGCACGAACTAGAACTTACCAAATCCGCGGTCGTCCACCAGATTGCAGCACCACACATAGCATAATGCGGATACATAATTCGGTCATCATGAACTCCAACCAAATTGAATAATTCCTGCTTTTCTCTTAGAGCTTCTTCTTCTTTACCTAGTTGCGAATACCAGAGAGATAAATCGCGATGAGCTTTCCTTCGTTCTTGATCAGCAGCTGGCAATCGGTCTAGCAGGGCTAAAGCCCTCAATTTGAGCTTCTCGCTTTCGGCAAAATCACTTGCAGTGAATGCTGGTAATTGCTGAGGATGTTTTGTCGGATGGTCTTCTATTCGAACAGGGATACGAACACAGGCCATCGAGTTTAAGATTGGGGCAACAAGCTTAATCTGAGAGCTGTCGACAGTTTTACTTCCCTCGCAAGCTTGAATCGCGTCATTCAAAATTCTGTTGCACTTCTGCTCATTTTGTAAGTTTCCTGTCATTCGAGAAAGGGCTGAAGCGACAAAAAACAAATTCGCTGCCTGAGCGTCAGTGAAGGATGTGCCAAGTTGCAACATTGCAGCTTCAATTGCCTTCTCTGCGCGAGTTCGGTTTTCAGTCGTAATCTTCACTTCTGCCCCAGAAGATGTAATCGTTCCAGCGGAATGACTCCTTGCAGCAACCATTTCCGCCCACCAAGCTAATAACTTAAGGCCCTTTTGAGTGAGGAAGAAAGGTTTTCCGACACCAGGATGAGAAGCTTTATTCGAGAACTCCTTTTCCAAGCTCGCAGTACTGGTTTCCGTGATGTAGCAATGGGCCAGCTGTAGCCAAAAAAACGCCTTCTCATCTGGCTCTAACTGAGTACTGGCTGCAACAACTTCAACAATGGAAGTGGACGGTAAAGAAGGCGAAGAAGTGGTGGAGAGAGACTGCGTCTGCGATTGTTGGCCAAGAGCCGGCATGGACGCAGAAAGCAAATTGCCAGCAAAAGCTATCGCTAGCAACGCCTTTGTCCCTGTCGGTCTGTTTGTCGAAATAGTCAAAACTTAGCCACTCCTTAATCAACAGGCGCTAACCCATACCGCAATTACTCTCGTAAGTTAATTTCTCAGTAGTCCACCACATCGGATGACCACACACGCCTGATTGCGGGTACAAAATTCGGTCGTCCTTCAACCCAACCAGCTTAAACAGTTCCTCTTTCTCTTTAAGAGCTTTATCGTCTCTGCCTAATTGCGAATACCAGAGAGACAGATCGCGATGAGCTTTTCTTCTTTCCTGGTCACCAGTCGGCAATCTGTCTAGCAAGGCTGCAGCTCTCAACTTGAGCCGCTCGCATTCATCGAAACTCTTCATGTCGAATTCTGGCAGTTGCTGAGGTGATTGCGCTTGGTAGTCAGTTATATGGACAGGTATAAGACCAAAGGCAATTGAATTTAAGATTGAAGCAACCGCTTTGATTTGGGCGCTGTCGATAGTTCTACTGGCTTCACAAGCTTGAATCGCTGCATTCAGCTCTTTGGTGCACTTTTGCTCATTCTGCATGTTTCCTATCATTCGAGAAAGGCCAGAAGCAATCAAGTACATATTCAATTTCAACGCATGAGGCTCCTTGAAATCTAGTCCTAGTTGCGCAATAGAAGCCGTGATCGCCTTATCGGCAAAGGCACGATGCTCTTTAGAAATTTTCGCGTCACCAGTCTGGCTCTGTGCCTTTGCACCAACAGAATGACTTAACAAAGAAACACTACTAGCCCAAGAACTCAAGTAAGGTTCTGTTCTAGACGAATAGTGAAAAAGACTTCCGTTGTCTGACCTAACTAGGTTCAACTTAATATGAGTTTCCAAGCCAGCAGTGTCATTGCCAGTGCAATAGCAATAGGCCAGTTGCAACAGACAATAGGCCTTAACTTCTGGCGTTGCTCGATCATTCTTTGCAATAGCTTCGACCAAAGAAGAAGAAGACGACGACGAAGTGTCTCGCGACTCTTGGCCACGGGCTGGCAATTGAGAGGAAAGAATACTTCCAGCGAAAGCTATCGCTAGCAACGCCGTTGTTCTTGTCGGTCTGTCGGTCGAAGTACTCAAAAGCTTAAAGCCTCCACGTTTGCCCGAAACTGGGCTGTCACTCGCAACTATTGATCCTGAATTTGCGGATTGAGAGCACCTCCACCGGAATCGAAGTGCATTACTGGTTCTGGGTCATAAATCGAACCCCTTGGACCGAAACAATCATCAGTCACAATTTGTCCAATCTTTATGTCTCGTTTAGCCTTGCGGCCGACTACTTCATCTAGAGATGACATCCAATTCATCGGTGTCTTGTTCGGTGCCACAGGCATTTCCACTAATTCAACAAAGGCTGGATAAACAAACTGCCCAGCAGCAACAGCACCTCGTGCTCGCACAGCCTTACTCGTCATTATTGAACATTTTTCAAAGTCTGATGTAACTAAGTTCTTGTTCAAAAGAAGATCTCTTACAGCTGCCTTTCCCACGCATTGAGATAAAGAAGTGCACTGACCAGCCGGCAATATCAAGCCTTTTGGTTGAACGATAAGGTACAAAGAATTTCTCTGGGCAACATCGCCTTTGCGAATTGGTTGTCTGGTAGCGACTTGAACAACATCACCAGGCCTGATCACTCGCTTGGTCAAGGGAAAGCCAATGAAATAGAGATTGACCTCGTCTGTACGCAACTCGACTTCTTTGTGATGAATTAGTACTTCATTCCGCTTTGATTCTTTAGCGTCAAGAGATGCTATTCCCAGAAAAGTGCAGCAAACAATAAGTAAAAGCAAACGAGTACGCATTTCAATAGCTCATCTAGAAACCTGTCCACAAGTATGCACCGAATATCAGGCGGTGCATAGATGCAGCGTCGGCGGCATTGGGAATGACACCATTGCAGTGGCCTCGAATTAACGGCAGAATGAAGTTGCTAAAAGGCTAGATAATTGATGATCCTTCTACCAAAAATTCCTAAACTTCGCCTGACTGTCGCGACAGCTGCTACAGCCCTACTTGCCTGCGGCTGGCCCATTACTATGTTATGGGTCATAGGGTGGCAACACTTACACTGCCAAAAGCTACCCGAGATCTCGACCGCGCATCGCAGTAATTGGAGTTCAACAGATAAAGAAATATACGAAATTCTTCACCCTCCACCCTATCCTGGACTGCGTGGGCTAGGTCTACTTCCGGAGCATAACCTAGCACTATGCCTCAGCCTTTTAAAACTTCCTGTAGCAACGACTCAAGACGAATTCGAAAACATTCTCTATGAGCGACTAGCGAGATTGAGAGCAAAGGGACCTCCAGACAATATGAGCGAGGCCCAATTGATTTTATCAATGGCAGAGCCAATTGACCAAGATTTACTTAAAACGAGATTGTATTTTTTAGACCAAAGCTTATGGAATATCCGGGCCACAGATGTGCAGTTCGCTCACGATTCAACAGAGTGGAAGTCTCCATTCGGACTTATAGCCGAAGAGCGTCTAGCGTTTAAAACTAGAGCCAAACTCATAGATGACCTTACTTTCAATTTGCTCTAGCACTTTCATGTCCGGGAACTGATAGAAATGCACGAACTGATCAGTATTGAAAAATCGAAATTGCTACCGATAGCTGCTGTGATTGCAGTGCTAGCAGCTGGAAACTGGGCGAACACCACCAGACAGTATCTATTCGAATTAAATCACTGTCCAGAGGCAATTACAGATGCATCAGCAGCTGAGTGTGCAAGCTGGAGCAATCTAGATGCCGCGATTTACAATCTACAAAAACGCAGATATAGATTCACGCCGACTGGAGAGATGGTAATTCCGCCTCCAGAACTGACTTGGCTGCCTGTCTGCAGAAATATTCTGAACTTGCCACAGTCAGCATCCGCAGTCGACGTGAACCAAGTGATTGAAAGTAGGATCGCCGAATTCAAGGCCACAGGTTCCAACGATGGCATGAAGGAAGCAAAGGAAATACTGGGTATAAACGAGCCAATCCAGACCCAAGCAATTTTAAGACGATTGCATTTCATTGACCAGTCGCTATACGAGCTAAACAACAACCATCGCTACGGACAAGCCCACGGCATGGTTTATCAAATTTCCCACTTCAAACTGTTAAACGAGATGCAAGCAAAGGCCATAGCGCGAGCCAAACTAATCGACGACCTTACTTTGGGTTTGCTGTAATACCAGTTTCATCCCGATAAATCCAACAGAGAAACAAAACCAAACTCCAGCAGGCAGCTACCGATAGAATTCCTTCTGGTTCTAAAATCAGACCCTCAAAGCCAATCAAAAGAGTTCCAAGCGTAGTTAAACCCAGTAAGAGGCAACGCGCTAACACACCAACATTCCGATCAACCTGCTTAGCCTTTTCTAGCTCGCGCAATTCTTTCTCGAGATTCTGTCTCTCCAACACAACGGCGGGATCAGTCCTAAATCGCGAACGATTCAACTTTTCCCGAATTCGCAATAATCGCACCTCGGACCAGTTAACCACACCAAAAGGAAACAACAATTCGATATGCTCAAAAGACATTTTCCAAAACTTCGCATCTTTTACCAAGCCACGCGCTAGACAATCTTCATAGTGACGCTCAATTTCATCCACAATATCCTTGACGTACTCTGCATCCATAAAAAAGATATTTCTGAAATTCATCAATAAACACCCTTGATCGATAGCACCGAGAGAACGTCTCTAAAATAACGGCGTACTCGTGAAAGCGGATGGTTAGGGAATTGCACATCATGCTCAGGGGCATCAGGAGAATAGTGCCCTTTGGCTGTGCCGTGCTCAAAGCGCGTTGCTGACTCAGATAATTCGCGGATAGAAACACCAGAAGCAATGAAGCGATCCATGACGATCGCTTCGCGAATGCCAGTGATACCGGTCTCCATGCACATCAATTGCAGGGTAAAGAAACTATTAGTGAATGGCAATATCAAACAGCCAGAATAGACCATGCCGCTGGGTGCTTGATTCTGCTTCAGTATGTACCACAAGGCAGGCACTCCAGCAGCTCCGACAACATCGACAGAGACCATAATCTGGCACGCCCCGTCAGCGATTTCACGCACGGCCTTGCGCACACCCACATGGTCGTCTAAATCAATTCCCTCAAGCGCTTCGGGCTGATAGGTGAGCAAGAGCGTGCTGGCAAACTCATCGCCCTCAGCATCTCGCATCCACTGCCGCCGTTGGCTATCAGCGTGCACGGCAGTCCAGCCCTCAAGGCGCAAATTAATTGCATCGAAGCCTAACTGTTCAGTAACCATACAAATCCCACGACTTTCTAATTTCAATTTCTAACAGCACTTTCTACTTGCACTTACTCATACGCTCTTTGTCATTCAAATTCTGTTGGTCATTCATATTCTCTTTACCCGGCGCTCGGTAGAAACAGCGCGAGTAATCAATTTTGGTTGCCCAAGTTGGTCGAAAACCTTGACCGAACTATCATTCTTCACCAGGCCATCGCGTATCAAGGTGTAGCGGTTAAGCTCTTCGTCTTGATAGGCCTCGACCACTCTCTTGTCTTTCTTGCTTACGACCTGATGGCTGGCCTGCACTTTAATTACAGCCGAATTCTTACCATCTAAAATCATCTCGTACTTTTTGACGCGATGATAGTCGACGGCAAAGCCACGATCAACAGCACCGCCTGCGCCCAATGGCACAATCATGAAAACGTTGCCGCGCCTATCTTTGTAGGTACCAAAGACATCAGTCACACGAGCAACTTGTTTGCCAACTGCTTTAAGTTCTTTGCCGCTCGGCAATTCTTTGCGCGATAGCTCATTGGTTTCAGTACGTTGCCACTGGCCAGCTAACCAAAACGGAACCTTGATTTGCACCCGAGTCGGCCGTCTTGACGTTGTAGCTAGCAAATTTTGTTCCGCTGCCTCACGCAGCCTCTTTCGATAAAGCGCTTGGCCGGGATCTATATGAGGGGTGCGCGAATAATATAGTTGATTGGGCGGCGGTACTTGAGGCTGCATTCTTACAGGGCTGGTAACCGCAGGGGTGATTCCGCTGCTCGCATTCGAGTTGCGATAAGGATTAACCAGCGCAGGCGGAGTATTGGCAGGTGGAATATTCGAAGGCGGAATATTAGATGGAACAGTGGTGCCAGGATTACCACCCAGAGCAGCACCAACTCTTTCGCTCACTGGCAGGGGCTCCAGTGAATCACTGTGCGAAATTCCGCCAGACAATTTGAAGGTGGCTTTTTCTTGAGCTTGTGCTGCAAGCGCGAAAAATTCTTGGGAGGAACTTTGCTGAAATGACAGCTCCATGAGCAATGGCAGCGCAGCAACACTGAGCGCCAGAGCGGCTCCACCAACACAGAATCTCGCAGGCATAGAAGTCTTAAACAGAAACGCCAGCCTTATCGCGAGCGTTATCTGCTCGACGCTGTTGCTCCAGAAGCACCATCAATACTGAGATATCAGCAGGGCTGACACCACCGATGCGCGAAGCCTGACCTAATGTCATAGGGCGAATTTTGTTCAATTTCTCTCGTGCTTCTTTTGACAAATGGTCTGACGCCAGATAATTGAAATCAACAGGAAGTTTAAAGCCATCGAGCTTTTCAGTCTGAGCAATAAGCAAGCGCTGACGCTCGATGTAACCAGCATATTTGATGTCAGTTTCAACTTCTAATCCAAAAGCAAAGCCTTCTTCTGATGCAGGAGCAAGCTTATTGATAATTGAATATGGAACTTTGGGACGACGCAACAGCTCCGCTAAAGTAGCCGACTGCTTCATCGATTCATCGTAGGGTGCAAGCGCTTCTTCCCACTCTGGGTTGGGATGAATGCGCACTGACTTGACTCGTTTTTTCTCAGTATCAATCGCTTCTTGTTTAGCGACAAATAATTCCCAACGATGATCATCGACCATACCAACTTCGCGACCAAGTGGAGTGAGGCGCATGTCAGCATTGTCTTGACGCAAGAGTAACCGATACTCAGAACGCGACGTCATCATACGATAAGGTTCGCCAATTTCTTTGGTAACCAAATCATCAACCAAAGTGCCGGTGTAACTAGATGAACGAGGCAAGATAAAGGGCTCGCGATCAAGGGCATAGAGAGCAGCATTGATACCAGCCATGATGCCTTGAGCGGCAGCTTCTTCATAGCCAGACGTACCAAGAATCTGACCAGCAGCGAAGAATCCAGGCAAATCTTTAGCCATCAAAGCATGGTTGAATTGAATGGCAGGAAGATAATCATATTCCACAGCATAGGCTGGACGCACCATCGATGCGTTCTCTAAGCCAGGTAGTGAATGGACGATATCGTGTTGCACAGCCACTGGCAGACTGGTAGAACAGCCTTGAAGATAGACCTCGTAAGTAGAGCGGCCTTCTGGCTCCAAAAATAGAGAATGGCTATCTTTGTCAGCGAAGCGCACAACTTTGTCTTCAATGGATGGGCAATAACGTGGCCCCACGCCATGAATCATTCCTGAATACATAGGCGATTGATGCAAATTAGCGCGAATCAGTTCATGAGTTTTCTCGTTAGTGCGAGTCTGGTGACAAGGAATCTGTGGCAAGACAGGCCGCTTATCCAGGAATGAGAAGAACTGCAATTGATCATCACCTGGCACAACAGGCAATTGCGAATAATCAATAGTGCGACCATCAATGCGCGGAGGTGTGCCAGTTTTTAAGCGACCAGTGGTGAAGCCGAGCGCACGCAAGAAAGCAGACAAGCCAACAGCAGGAAATTCACCGGCCCGGCCAGCTGGCATTGTTTCTTTGCCAATCCAGATTGTGCCTTCAAGGAAAGTTCCAGCGCAGAGTACAGCAGACTTACAAGCAATTTGATCGCCGAAAGCAAGCTCAATACCTGAAACTTTGCCATCTGTGAGCAAGAGATTTTTCACCATGCCCTGTCTCAATGTGAGATTGGGCAATGACTCCATGTACTCTTTCATCCAAGCGGAATATTCGCGTTTGTCTGACTGAGCACGCAGAGACTGCACCGCTGGGCCACGGCTCGAATTGAGCATGCGAATTTGTAGGTAAGTCGCATCGGTGGCAATGCCCATAACTCCGCCCAGAGCGTCAACTTCGCGGGCAAGATGGGTTTTGCCAGGACCGCCAACAGCTGGGTTGCACGGCATAGCGCCGATTGTGTCGAGATTGACGGCCAAGAGCAGGGTGCTCAAACCCATGCGGGCACTAGCATTTGCTGCTTCGCACCCGGCGTGTCCGCCGCCTATAACCACTACGTCGTATTGCATAGTCACTTTCTATATCTCTTACCAGATTGCTCATGATAACAAATCCTCTTGAAAAACATGGTAAAAGACCACAGCTGGCGAAGCAATAGCGCAACATCGCAGCAATATCGGCCGTCATTATCTATAATCTGTTACATAGTTGGCCTGGAACAGGCCGGAATCTGAGGTCCAGTTAATCTATGTCCACTTCAGCCAAGTTACTGCTGCTCGCCTCCCTTACGGCGGCAACACTTGCTTGGCCGACCTCTTCAGCTGTGGCAGAAACGGCTGTGAAGCCAGCGGCAGCACCTGTAGCCAGTCAAACGCCGGAAGCAAAAACGTCCGCAAACGCCGAAGCAACCACTCAAGCGACCAGCGCTAGCCCTGACAAACCCACTGACAAATCCAGCGCTCAGGCAAGCGGGAGCCCCAACGACAAACCAAGCGGTAATCCTAGTGACAAGCCCAGCGTTCCCGGCGAGCCACCAGTCTTAGACCCCAACAAATTCTTCGGTCACGCCAAATCTGGCTATGCCGCCGCTCAACTCTGTCCCGAGATTTGCGCCAAGCTCTTTTGCTACTGCGGTTGCGACATGACCGATGATCATGACAGCTTGCTCGATTGCTTCACTACCGATCACGGCGTCGATTGTCACATCTGCCAAGAAGAAGCGCTCATAGCGCTGAAAATGAAGCGCGAAGGCAAATCCATGAAACAGATTCAGCAAGCCATCGACATCATGTTTGAGAAGGAATATCCCTTTGATGAGCCAACGGCTGTGATTCAGAAGTATCGCAAAAACAGGCTGTGGCAGCCCGGCACAGTGAAGACCTTGGACAAGCCAGGGAGTGCAGCGGCAAAGAGCAGCCCTACGCCAACCGGCAATAGCGCTGGAACGTCACAAAGTGCAAGCGGTAAACCGGGAACCACTTCCGCAAAATCTGCTACTTCCGCTGGCAAGCCTATACTAGGCAAAAACGGCCAGCCGGTGGGCGCATGCTGCGCAGGGCATAGCAAAGAGAAGAAGTAAGGCCGCTCTACGCCCTTTACTTTTGACTTACCCCTGCGATCTCCAAAGGCTTGCACTCAGCTGGCTCTACCGGCGCGAAGCTGGCGGTAAAATGCCTGAGCAAAGGTGGCTCACTGACAATGGTCATGCCAACCAGCGACTGACTACGCTCCTGCACTAGCTGACAGGCTTCAATCACATAGTCGTAATGACTCTGACCGTAAACTCTACGGGGCAAGGCTAGCCGCACCAACTCTTGCCTGGCGGGCTCCTGGCTGCCGTCTGCTTTGGTGTGGCCAAACATAGCAGTGCCTATCTCGCATGAGCGCAGCCCGCACTCTAAATAAAGCTCACAGACCAGTCTCTGCCCCGGTAGATAGCGCGGCTCAATATGCGGCAGCATTTTCTTGGCGTCAATATAAACTGCATGCATGCCGGAAGGCTCGACCACAGGAATTCCGCCATCACTCAAACCGCTGGCTAGATACTTCGCCGCAGCGAGGCGATAGCAGAGATAATCCTCATCCATCGCTTCATGCAGACCAACAGCAATTGTCTCCAAATCACGGCCATTCAAGCCACCATAGGTAGAAAAGCCTTCTGTAATAATCAGCCTGTTTCTAACAGAATTTGCCAGTGCCTCATCTTTCAAAGCGATGAAGCCGCCCATATTCGCTAGACCGTCTTTCTTGGCAGACATCATGCAACCATCGGCCAGAGCAAACATCTCGCGCGCAATGTAGCCAATAGACTTATCACCGTAGGCAGGCTCTCTCAGCTTGATGAGATAAGCATTCTCGGAGAACCGAGCAGCATCAACAAAGAGAGGCTTGCCGAACTGTTTGGCCAGCTGACTGATTTCTCTCACATTCTCGAACGAAACCGGCTGACCGCCAACGGCATTATTGGTAACCGTAACCATGATAAAGGGAATTGATTCACCTTTTGTTTTAAGCAGCGCCTTAAGCGCCTCAATATCCATATTTCCTTTGAACGGGAAAGTCGAGGAAAAGTCTTTCGCTTCCTGGCAAGGCAAATCAATTGCCTCACCACCGAGAAACTCGATATTGGCTCTGGTTGTATCAAAATGGGTGTTGCTGGGAACTATATGATTTGCTTTTACAAGCTCACCAAAGAGCAGACGTTCTGCCGCTCGTCCTTGGTGCACGGGAATGACTATGGGGAAGCCAAAGATTTCTTGCACAGCCTCTTCAAAGCGAAAATAACTGGAACAGCCAGCATATGATTCGTCACCGCGCATAAGTGCAGCCCACTGTTCGCTAGACATGGCAGAGGTGCCACTATCGGTGAGGAAGTCAACCATTACATCTTCGGCTCTGATTTGAAACAGGTTGTATCCGGCCTTCTTGAGTATCTCTTCTCGCTCTGAGCGGGTCGTAAACTTAATCGCTTCCACTACTTTAGTGCGAAAAGGCTCAATGATTGTTTTCAAGGCAAAACCCCAGATGTAAGAGATAAAAACACCCCAAAAGGAAAGACGCCCATTCTCCGAAATTCAAATCCTTAAGAGGATCATGCTTGGGGTGGGCGTCTTTGATGTATTTATAGTAGCAAGCTAACGCTGCGGCTCTATCATCCTCTAGGCGGATTGCGCGAGATCCTAAGGTGGATTCAAAAAGGTAACCAGTAGATTGCTCTAGTTTTTCATATGCAGAGCCTTGCTGACATTATTAGCAGCCTGAACAACCGCAGCGCGTCCTAAAATAGCAAGACAGAGGCTGTCAGGAAAAAAGTCAGGAAACCCTGGATTTTTCATAATCTCTTCTGCGTGATTGAGCTTACTTCCTATGCCAAAGTCTTTCTGATCCATTGCTTTGGCGCTGGTCATTCCTTGATCGAGCAGTTCACCACTCTTGTCATCAAAAATCTTGACCCAGATATAGTAGTAGGGATAGCCGACACCAATGTGAATAGCATCCTTCTGCAAGAGTTCATAAGTAGTTCGAACTTTCCGACCCAATCTCTCTGTAAAACAAGAATCGAGATCTCGTTGCAAATACTTATCGAAAAGTTCCCCAGGTGGAGTATTAGCGACAATATGAGCGCGATGCATATCTTCTAACAACTTTGTTATCCGGTCTTTCTGTTGCTGACTCATTTCAGGTATCGGTGGATTGTCAGCACGGCATTGAAGCGCTAGAGGTCCTGAAGAGGTAATTGCCATGAATACTGCAAAGAAAACTTGAAGCAATTTCATATTTGTTCCTGCGCGTAAGCCGTTTACATGAGAACATCTTAGACCGACCAATGTATCCTTATTGTCAAAACATTGGTCGATTCAGGTAAAACAATTAAGCACAGCACATACGGATACGACAATGGATTCGAGCAAAACTAATTCCAAAACAAATAAAGCGATTAGTAAAGAGACTAACAAAGTGACTAGTAAAGTCACGGTTAAACCACCGGCAATTCCGGCAAAAACCACCGCCCCACTCAGCAGCCTTGAATTAGCTGACGATACCGAATACGGTGACTTTATCTTAAACGGACAGAGCCTGGTCGGCCAATCATATGAGCGCGTTACCATTGAACGAAGCTTGTTTAAGCTGGTGCGCTGCTCAGCACTAAATCTTGCCAAGTCGAAACTAGTAGACATTCGCTTCGAAACCTGCGATTTGTCAAACTCTGAGTTTCAAGACAGCAAATTTACTCGCGTTGAAATGATTGATTGCAAAATCACAGGCTTGCATATCACAGACGCTGACATCGGTGACTTACTGATGCAGAGCTGCACAGGAGAACTGGTTCACTTCCACGACAGCGTCTTTAAACGTGTCATATTTCAAGGCTGCCATCTTCGTGGCGCCGATTTTCGCTACTGCAATTTAGAGGGCGCAATTTTCAAAGACTGCGATCTACAAGAGGCAGAGTTCTACGAAGCTAAATTGACAGGAGCCGACTTCCGCTCATCAAATATCATGGGAATCAAAGCTCATCCAGCTGATCTAAAAGGAGCCATAATTGATTCAGACCAAGCGGCCATGCTAGGCCGACACTTCGCTACACTATTGGGAATGGAAGTGAAGGAAGGCTAGATGTAGGCTCCTGATTTTGAGTGGCGGTTTAAGCCTTTTAGAGCAGCGACCACATATCAAAATCACTGAGGCGGATCAATATGCAGATTGGCGATCACCTCGCACCATTCTGATGATTCACCACCCTGCGCCACGTATTGATTGATCAGCCACATGCTTCGTGATTTCTGGTCCCAGGTATCGCGCCATATAGTCGAAAAGTCGCCCCACCGATTGTACTGCTGTTTCGATAGGGGTTGAAAGTTATTTGACTTCCCGCTTTCAATTGGCACAATAGTCGGCGCAGATCCATCTTCGCGAATGATTGCAGCGTATGCGCCAAGATTTCCGCAGTTGGGATCATTAGGATCACTTGATGTCGTCGTGTCACCAGAGCGGGAAAAACACACTACTGTGTAATCGTCTTTTCCGAATGATGCAATTGACGCATTGAAGTAGTCGTAATGGCCTTTAGGATCCGATAGCTCACCCCAGTTCGCCAGACTAAGATCGCGAGAGACAGGATCGATGGCTAATCGGTACCAGCGTACAGCCAGACTTCCAAACTTCTTCACTGTGTGAGTAAGCCACACGTTAAACCCGTCACTCACAGGCGCTGCATCTAGATCTGAAGAGTAGAATGCGACCTTAAGGGCTCCCGAGGCAGCCGGTTGCTTAACGTAGGTGAAGCCCATGAACTCCCACGGCTGAACCTCAATGCTGGAATGATTAACAATCACCCGCTGTTCGGTGAGCATTTTCACGTATGACAGCTGATGCAATGTTTGGTTGTTGGCGCAAACAAACGTTGCAGTTTTCCAGGCCGAGCCTGTCGAGTCGGCAACCGGGTAGAGCCCGTTTCCGTATACTTCTGGGTCCATCGGATCGAAAATTTTGATGCCACTATCTGGACCGACGTTTGGAGGAAATGCAAGTGCAGAGACTTGCGGTATAAAAACAAACTGAGACCAGCGTCCTGCGCCAGCAACTACCGCTTCAGATTGTCCGCTCTTTTCAGGTATGGCATTTGGTTCGGATTTCTTACTCGACTCTGATTCCTTACTTAGCTCTAACTCCTTACTTAGCTCAGATTCGTCACTCACTTCAGAACCCACAGCCGTTTGCACAGTCAAGTAAATCCCTCTGCCGTCATAGCCGACCTGCGGAAAGTCACAGCCTCGCATATCGAACTGAGCGGCTTTCCAGCCCCCAGGAAGCGGGCTCGGGTTAGGGTGGGCAGGATCAGTGCAAGCCAGATAAACGGCCTGCCCGAAGCGTAGCTGCACAACGAACCACTGGCCGTGCCCATACTTCCCCGCTTTCGGAATGTAAAGTATGCGCGGGTCAACTAGAGAGCCTGGTTGCGGTATGCCAGCCTGAATCCAAAATTGCTGATCGGTAATTTGAGCAAGCTTAGCGTGCGAATATTTATCGTAAACAGTAAACACACCATTTAGAAACTCAACATAGTGGTATGGACCTACAGCGCCATTAGAATCTGGTGGTTGAGACATCTTAGTAAAATTACTACTGGTGCCGTTGAATTTATCGAGGGTGTACTTCGGTGCTTGGGCAGTTTCAATAGTCATGATGCGCTTCTCCAAGGCACCATGGATGGTGCCCGATACCGTAAGAAATAGCTTGATTACCTGGCGGAAAGTATAGCATGACCGATCATGTTATTTTGGCCCGTCTCCGTCGCTTGAAATTCAGTACAAAAGCAATCAATACAAAGCTACAAGCCCATGAAACAACAATCTGTATCATCGGTGCGCAATCCATGCAGATATTTCCGCATCGAAAACTATACTTTTTGTGCCAACAATCGTGAAACATTCGATGATAAAAATCAGGCGGAACAACCATATAGCGAAGATTCGGGCTATCAGTCAGATCTACCTTTGCAATATCACGACCCCAGAAATCGGTAAGCTCCGCTTGTAAATACAGGCGCTCAATTCGCTCCGACGATTTCCCGCTCTCCAACATCTCGGTGAACTCGGCATACGGAAGCTCCGAGCGTCCAAGAGTAGGATCAAACATGAGTCGAACTGTCAGAGACACCCCCACAACTATGAGGACGCATAATAACGCTGAATTCAACTTAAGCAGATCAGGAAAATGTAACGAATTTAGCCACATACTAAAAGCCTGACCTCCCGTCAAAGAAAACGCTATAAAAATGGTTTCCATGGAAATTCTATTTCGAAGAAGAGAGAAGCATGGACCTATCATGATTCCCAAATTACCGGTTCAACTTACGATTTTCAATACTGCTATGGTACTCCGTCAGGCCATCGATGCGCTTCTGGCAGGCCTGATTGATGTCGTCCTTTTCTCGCTCGAAATCTTTTTTCAGCCGGTCAACTCGATCTTGATATTCGGCCTTGACCTGGGCTTGATACTCTTGCCTAAAATAACCAGCCCGCCTGCCGCGAGGGGCATTTGCCATCTGCTGCTGCATGACCCTTTGTTCTTGCTTTATCCGATCATCGAGAGTACGCTGCTTCACCTCTAACTTGTCTTTGGCGTCCTTTTGCAAGCGAGCTGTTTCTTCTTGAACGCGTTCTTCACTGCTGTGATTGGTGCCAGCGGTAGGGCGGGGAGGGGCCGGACCATTACTTGATCCACCGGTTGAACGAATACCCATACGACGCTGTTCGTAGATCTGCTCAAGGGCTTGGTAGGCTTGGACTGCCTCAGAAGAATCCTTGCCACCTCGCAAACAATAATGGTAGGCAGCCTCGGCTTCAGCAATCTGATTGAGCTTGACACAAATATTGCCGAGTAAGTAGCGGGCTGTGAGGTTTTTAGGATGCTTAGCCAAAAGAGTCTTGCATTGTTTTTTCGCCGTCTCGAATTGATCGTCATAATACTGATCGAGAATTGCTTTGACTTGAGTATCTTCATCATCCGCCCGGCAGGGATGCACTGCGTTAGCCGTCAAAAGCAGAAAGCCGATAAAAGCGACCGCAAATCTGACTCTGCCGGCCGGCCGGGCTCGCACACCTGCTCCGTTGGCTATTCTAAAAAGAAAACGATTTAGCATACACGCCTTAGTTCTGAGCAACCAATTGCTACATATTCTATAGCGAATACGCCCGTTCTACCTTCTACAGTGACGGAAAAACCCAAATATCTATCTAACTGGCAAAGTGCCCCTGTCTCTGACTAATAACATAACGGCTCTTCAAATAAACTGCTGCCTCAGCGGTGCGAACCTCGCCCGACAATATACGCTTCAACATCTGCACGCATAGGTCAACAACTTCTTGCACGACTATGCCAGCATCAACTAAAACTTCACCGAGCTTACGATTTAAACTGAGACTTACTTCCAAAGCATCAAACAATTCAGTTTCATTGATAAATCCGGCTCTAACCATAAGTTGCCCCAGCTTGCGAGCACTCTCATTGGCACCACAGTGTTCTTGCTGATCGACATAGGCACCGCCTTGATAGAGGCGACGGCACTCATCAGCAGCCTTGGTAAATGATAGTTTACCCTCGCGGTATTGCACCAATAGCTCAATACAATAGCGGTGAAAGGCCGGAGAGATGCGGCGGCGCAAGAGCAATAAACGACCACAAGTAATGTCAGCTTCAATGCTAGAGCGCATAACATAAGGAATTTCATTTTTAGTAAGCACACCTGCTTGACCCAACAAATCGATGAGAAGACTAGCCGGCCCTTCTGGTTGTTTCTCAGGGTGGCCAACCTCATTATGCTCAGCACCCCAAGTCATTTCTTGAATCACTCGTCGAGCATCAAGCACACCCAGACCTCCAGACCGAGCACGTCTTTGCACAGCAACGTAGCGGTCCACCTGCTGATCTTGCAACTGCCCTGTCGAAACCAATACTCGACCGAGCGGGAGCCTAGAGGCAAAAGCAAGAGTGAGAGCTGCCTCAACAGCATCCCTGGTAAGAATACCTGCACCGATCAGCAATTCGCCGAGGCGCAGGCCGTCTGACATTGGTTTTTGAATACGCAGCATGATATTGCCTCGCGAAGATGAGAGGGCTCTCTAAAGCCAGTAGTAATATTGTGGGATAGTCTAGCGAACCAAAATAAAACTGACGTAACACTACTGGCGATACCAGCACCAATCAAAGTGCAGATATGCAGCGGCTACGAAAGACTATCGAGGTCTTGTGCGCAGGTCCTATTGAAATGGACTTAGTAAATTGGTCTTAGTAAAAAAAAGGATGCCGGAGACAAACTGCCTCAACGCAGAATGTAGCAATGTTCGCCACAGTTGTCAAGCACTTTTAATCTAGTGGTACAATCCTTGCCTATGGAATCTCCCGAAAATATTGACCGGAACCAAGCCCCAGCGGACCAAGTCGCAGCAGAGAAGGCTGTTGATATCAAAGCTGCAGACGATAAGACTGCGGCCAGTCCAGCCGTGATCGACCAGGTCACGACTCCTGATCCTGCTTCTACTCCTGCTCCCACTTCTACTCCTGCTCCGGCACCGACTCCGGCCCCAAAGCGTCGCCGCTGGCTAGAGATATCTGGGCTTGTTAGTGCTCTACTAATAGTTGGCCTCGTTGCGATCTACCAAGAAGTAGAAAATCAGCCGTACAAAATCTACAGCGACGCAAAGCTAGTTCCGCCCACATCTGTTGCCATTGTATTTGGTGCCGGAATTGGATCGCGTGAATTCAAAGATCGCATCAGCACAGCTGCCACTCTATACAAATTAGGTAAGGTAAAAAAGCTTTTGATGACAGGCGACAACGGTCATCTTAGTTACAACGAACCCCAAGCTATGAAAGATGAGGCAGTTAGAGATGGCGTTCCTGCTGCAGACATAACCTGCGACTATGCCGGGTTTAGAACCTACGACAGTCTTTACCGTGCCAAAGAAATCTTCGAGGTCAGGCAAGCAGTGCTCGTCACCCAGCGTTATCACCTGCCCCGCGCCATGTTTCTAGCGCAAAAACTGGGCCTAGAAGTAACCGGAGTTGATGCGGGCATACAGTCGTATGGCTCGATCCAATCTTGGTACGACTTCCGCGAAATACTTGCCGCCGAGACGGCCTGGCTTGATGTGATGACCGATCACAAGCCTAAGTTTCTAGGCAAGAAAGAGCCTTTGTTTCCTCCAACCGAGGCTAAGCCTCCGCTTCAATAACATCGATCTCAGTTACGGCTAGCTTGGGCAAAACTTGAAGGTGCTTGATCTCAATAGACTTTATGTTGACACCCCACTCGCGAGTCTGCCTCTCCGCCAGCGCCTTCAGTCTTTTGTTAATTCCCTTCTGCTCAGTTTGCAAAGTCGGCAAGTCATTCTGCGAAACGGCAGTGCGCAGAGCAGTCTGCACGACGGCGCCAGTTGCGCTAGCATAATCGTCAACCTTGGTAACAGCCTTGGCCACATCACCCACCTGAAACATACAAACAGCCGAGATACTTACTGTTTCAAGCTCTAGGGTAGTTGCAGTAATCTCAGGAGTCTCTACGACCTTAACCCGCGTATCGACGGTCTCTGCGGTCTCAAAAATCGGCATGACCAAGTGCACGCCGGCACCTTTGGTAGCCACGACCTTGCCAAAGCGGTAAATAACCAACCGGTTACTATCTTTAACTACCTTTATGCCTGAAAAAATCAGCATAACAATCAAAACTAGTATTCCGCCGATAATTTCCAACCGCGAACCCTCTTTAATTGGCTTTGCAAACAATCGTATAGCATCAACTGAGAAACAAACGTAGCAGAAACCGCAGATCAGGATATTCCCCAGTTTCAAGTTTCTGATCGGCGGCTAACATTGTAATGGGTTTGGGAATATCAAATGGCAGGACCCTAGGCTTAATTGCTCAGAGCAGAAATCTGGAGATGTAAATGCCTCAGCCCGCGCAATTGTCCAAAGATAAAAAGCCAGACAAGGGCAAAGCCGAAAGCAAAACCTTTGGGCCTAAGCATTTCGACCCCATTGAACACGGACAAGTAAAAAAACGCGGCTTGCTGTTTCTTTTCTGCGGCGTCATTTTGCCGACAATAGCATTGTTGTTTGAAACTACTTTCCATTTTTGCGCTCACAATTTCTTTGACCCATTTCCCACAGCCAGTCACGTTGTGCTTTTCGCCCTGATACCGCTAAGCAATTTCTTAGTCTGGCTGGGCACACGCAAAGATCTCTCCAATCACTACGCCTTCATGTCTCTAGCGAGTGGGATGGCCATGGGCGTGAGTTGTCTTTACTCACTAATGTTTCTGCCACTGACACCGATATCGTGTTTCTTTGCACTAGCTCTTGGTTTCGGCCTGCTTGGTCTAGCGCCACTCTTATCTGTGCCTTGTAATTTGATTGCAGGCAAAACAGTTTGTCGCCTAGCCGACCGCAAAGGAACATATTTCAATGCTCATCAGTTTGAGCATATGGGTCACATGATCATTCTTGTAATGGTAATAGCCATTGAATTGCCATCGACTTTGACCAGAATCAATTTAGCCAAAGCAGCCGACAAGAACGTTATCGAATCAAGTGCTGGAGTAGATTGGCTCAGGCGTTACGGCAGCCAGGAAGTCTTGCTGCGCTCTTGCTATGAGCGTTCTGGTAAAGCTACAGACATTCTTGGATCACTCTACGAAAGCGCCCATCACACAACAATTGATCAAAACAGAAGAGTATTTTTTAAGGTCACAGGCAAACCCTATAACTCTGTTCCTATCCCCAAAGCCGCCCGGGCTACCATTCAACACACCGGAGTGATTACCGACCCAGCAAACCTCAATGCGGGTGTTGATGATGAATTTGATATCGATACAGACATAGCCGGCGAAGAAGTTTGCGGAGTCGCTAGAGGGCTTTCAGCTTCGCAATCAGAGATTACAGGAAACGTCGACCCCAGCATTGCCCTAGCTAGCCTCAACTGGACTATTGCCTTTACTAACGACTCAAAATTCAATCGTGAAGCCAGAGCAAAGATACTGTTGCCACCGCATGCAGTGACAACCAAAGCTACACTAACCATCAACAATGTCGAACGTGACGCCACCATCATGGTGCGCAGCAAAGCCAGAGCGCGCTACAAAAAAGCTGTAATGGAGAAGAAAGACCCGCTGTTGGTAAGCACTTGCGGCAGCGACCAAATTTTAGTGCAATGCTACCCAGTGCAACCAGGGCAGACTGTCACAGTGAAGCTACAAATAGCCGCGCCTATGTCTATACCAACAGACAAGCAAGCGTCATTAATGATGCCAGCATTTTTAGAGCGCAACTTCCAGGTTGATTCGCCCGTTAAAGTCGATATTAAATCCAACGGACCGCTCACGGCCGGGGGGCTGAAGATCATTCAGGCGCAAGTAGCGCAAGCAAACGAAGTGAAAACCGATACGGTTGTACCAGATGAAACAAAACAATCATACGAACTTAAGGGCAACATCGAAAACGCCCAGCTTGCCTGCTTTGGTGCAGTTGTCTCAGCCCCAAGAAATTCAGCCAGCAAAGCAATTTCATACCAAGGCAACCAGCTACCTGGTCAATTTAGAGTCACACGCAACCTGCGGCCAGCCACCTATACCGGAATCAACAGCCTGCTCATAGTGATTGACGGTTCTGCCTCCATGCAGCAATCTTTCGCCCAAATTGCCGAAGCCATAAAAGCCGTTCCACCCTCTATGAGCGTACAAATCAAGGTAGTCGGAGACACAACAAGCGAACTATACTCGGGCTTACAACAAGGCAACAGTGGGGATGTTCTCAATGCTGCTGAAACCTTAAAATCAATCAAAGGCGAGGGCGGCCAAGATGATTCGGCAACCCTAAACGATGCCCTTTCGCTGGCGGCTATGACCAATAGAATGTCAGTCTTGTGGATACATGCCGCTCAACCGATGACATCAGAGAGCACGGCAAATGTTCAAGCTTGCCTGAAGCGCTCAGATCGTCCACTCTTGTTTGATATGCAAGTCATGGCTGGACCCAATGAACTCTTAAATGGCGTCAATACCCCAAAGTCCCTTGTAAGAGTTGAGCGCACTGGTGATCTAAAAACCGACCTAGTCTCATTCTTTAATGCCTGCTCTAACACAAGTACAGATACAAGCTCAAGCACAAGCCCAGAGCCAGAATATGTATTCACCCAGGGCGCGAACTCCAATGAACTGCCCAGCGCTCTGCCTGGAGGTACTGGAGACAAACGCTTAGCGCAAATCTGGGCTAACCAAAGAATTGCCGAAGACTTGCAAAACCCAACGCAGGCCAGCAGCTCCGAGCCCGGCGTGCTGGCCCAAGCCTTCCAAATCATAAGCCCCGTATCAAGCGCCATAGTTACCGAGCCCGAAGAAAAGACTTTGGCTTCTGTAGCCAAACCTAAAACTAAGTTCTCAGATCGATTCCGCAAACCGATGGGCGAGATCAGGGCACTGAGAAGAAAAATCTCTGAAGATCTCAACGTTAAAGCCAACCTTGAACGCAATTTCAAATCAAAAGTAGATCAACTCAATTCTCTGAGTTCCGCTGCCTCGTCGGCACCGCCAACCGCGAGCCTATCTAACTCACCTCAAGATGGCTTCGGAGGGAAGCGGGACAACAACGAGCAGATGCGCGCCATGGAAGAATCTAAGCAAATAGCTATGTCACCCATGGGCGGCGCCAAAGATGCAGAACAAATGAAAGCAGAAGCAGAGAAAGGTCAATCCGACAGCCCTATACTGCAAGGGGCAACAAATGGAGTAGTGGCACAGTTCGAAGGTTCTGCCTCTGGCGGAGCCAGTGACAAGCTAGTGCAATCTAAGAATTTCAGACTAGAAATGAGCACGAACAAGAAAGAAAACGCAGCTCCTCCTAACGACGACGGCTCAGAGATCAGTGAAGCTGACGAGTCATCAGATGCCACGTCTAATGCAGTACCAAATAGCAAAACCCCAGATGCCAATGGTAACTTCATAGATGCTAACGGCGATACAGTTGACGCAGACGGCAAGCCAGTACCAGAAGCTGATACCTGGATATTGCTTTCAATCATAGGGATGATATTTGCTGGCACTTGGTTGAACAACAAAAAGCGCAAGGCTCAAAGCAGTTGATCATATTTTCATTGCTCGCAGCATTCTGGCCAGTCTGGCTCTGGTACGGCCAACGACTTTGTGATCAATCGGATGAACCGCTAGGAATAGTGGCACTGATTACGCTTCTTGGCCTAATTGCCAACCAGCAATCAAAAGCAACCAGCGCTGCCACATCCATCCCCACATCCACAAACACAGCCACAAACACATCCATCCCCACATCCACAAACACATCGATACCCACACCCAAGCCCTCACCCATTCCCACGACCATCACCGCCATGCTAGCGCTCTATGGTCTTTCGCTATTTTTCGCACCTAAACTCATAAGTGCCGCTCTGGCTCTAATCACATTGGCTTTAGCTCTCAGCTACATCTTGCGTCGGCATCTCAACAGCGGCCAGTGGATCTTGCTCTTACTTTCCCTGCCACTAGTAGCCTCGCTCAACTTCTATCTTGGCTATCCTTTGCGCCTAGTAGTAGCTCAGTGCGCAGTAGCGCTGCTGAGCATCAATGGTTTTCCTGTAATTGCCCAAGGCACTTCACTGCTCTGGCACAACCAACTGATTGAAATAGATGCACCCTGTAGCGGCATCAAAATGCTCTGGGCAGCTCTCTATATGGCAGCGGTGCTGCTTAGCCTAAGAAACTCCAAACCCACACAAGCGATGCTGTATCTGATATTAGCCACAACCTCAGCGGTATTCGCCAATGTACTGCGGGTCACCTCACTGTTCTACCTTGAAGCCGGAATAATTGCCGCACCAGCGGAAATTCCCAAATTATTCGCTCAACAGTTATTCACCCACCAGTTCTTCGCTCACCAGTCATTCGCTTCGCTTTTCGAGACGGCAGTGCACACCGGTACAGGAGTGGCAGCGTTCTTGCTAGTGGTTCTAATTCTCTTCTTTGTGGACAAGCGCTTTGGAAGGCGTCTGACAATTGGAAAGAGCCTGACAAATGAAGCCCTTGAAATCAGTGCAGCCGCAGATCAGTCGGCACCACAAGGCAATGAAGCAGAGGGGAGACGATCACCAAACAAATACTTTTTCATTGCCTGCGCCACAGCAGCGCTCCTTCCCTTTTGCTCATGGGCCAGACTCGCAGGTGGCATTGGCAGCCAAAGTTCCACAGTCTCAGGTTCACAGGTGGCAATAGGAGACAACCAAACAAACTGGCCAACCATGTATGAAGGAGAAAAGCTCAGACCTGTGCCTCTCTCTGGCAGCGAAGAAGAATTTGCCAAGAATTTTCCTGGGAAAATTGCAGTTTTCCAAACAGACAAACACACGATCATATTCCGTCGAGTAAACCAAGCCACCAGGCAATTGCATCCGGCGGCGGATTGCTACAGAGCCAGTGGTTTCAAAATCACCAATCTTGCCCGCCAAACAGACCAAGCCGGCGTCAACTGGAATGTTTTAGAAGCTCAAAAAAATACCCGGCGTCTTGAGGTCCGAGAACGCATTTATGACGACAAAGGCCAAAACTATACAGATGTCTCCCATTGGTACTGGGCAGCTCTTTGGGGGCAAACCAAAGGCCCGTGGTGGTCGATTACAACTGTCACAGCCTTGAAACACTAAATGCTTTGAGCTAGCCATACAAGTACAGATTTGCTATCCTCTGCTGTCATGTATACACTAGGTCACGGCGCACTACTCATAGTTGCATTTGTCTCAATAGCTCTGGCTGGCCAATGGCTGGTCAATCGCTCGATTAAGCAAGAAGTTTTAGAGAAGCATCATAGCGCTGGTGAAGCGATGATGGGTGTGGTCGGCACGCTCTTTGCTGTACTACTGGGCTTCATGGTGGCCTCAGCCATGGACAAATATAACGATGCGCGCATGCACGACGAACAAGAAGCCAGCAATGTCGCCAGCGTCTTTCGCGTCGCTCGCGGTCTTTCAGACATCGACCGACCAAGAATCAGGCAATTGTGTCGCGAGTATGTTGACGACGTCATTAATAGCGAATGGCCCAAAATGGAACGCCGAGAAAAAATCAATCACGGCTGGGAAACCTATCAAAAGCTCTGGGAATCAGTCGTAGCGACCGTACCAGAAAACGACAGACAGAGCAATTTGCAGCAGGGCTTAATTACTTCAATGCAGAGTCTTGGCGAGCATAGACGCGCCCGGATATTGCTAGCACAAACCTCAATGCAACCAGCTCTCTGGGTAATAGTCGGCCTCGGTGCCGGTATCACAATATTTTTGAGCTATATTTTCGCCTCAGAATTTCCCAAAATTCAAGGCATGATGACTACCCTTGTGGCCACGGCCATGGCTCTCAACATCTGGATGCTGTCAGCCTATAGCCACCCCTATAGTGGCGAACTAAAAATTCAGCCAACCATGTTCTTACTCTTAAAAGACGCCATTCTCACTGTGCCTGATACGCCGTCGCGCTACTTGCATGACGCGCCAGTAAGTAAGTAAGTAAGTAAATCAGATTCAAGCCAATCAGTATTTTTAGAAATACTTGAGTACTCAACAATCCGCTTGAAAGTAGAAAGTCCGGCCATACAAAAAGAAGAAATAGTTGCATATACAACAATCCGAGTTTTGGTGAGCCAAACCAGCCTCAGCCCAAAAAGCGCTTTAAATACGGCGCCGTGCGGCTATTCTTCACTTGAGCCAATTGCTGTGGGCTACCAGAGGCTACAATTTGGCCACCCTGGTCACCAGCACCAGGGCCGATATCAATCACCCAATCACTGCCAGCCACCACGCGCATTTCATGCTCAACCACAATAACGGTATTGCCTGACTGCACCAAGCCATCGAGTTGAGTCATGAGCTTTTCCACATCAGAAGGATGCAAACCAGTAGTTGGTTCATCGAGCACATAGAGCGTGTCGCCGCGATGCACCCGTTGTAGTTCAGTGGCTAGCTTGATGCGTTGGGCCTCTCCACCAGAAAGCTCAGTGGCCGGCTGACCAAGACGCAAATAGCCTAGACCAACTTCGCGCAAGACATGAAAGGAACGGCGCACCGCAGGCTCATCCTCAAAGAACTGCCAGGCCTGGTCAACTGTCATGCCCAGCACTTCGGCAATATTTTTATCGCGATATTTCACATCGAGAGTTTTGGCATTATAGCGGGCACCATGACAGGTGGGGCAAGGGGCATAGACACTGGGCAAGAAGAGCAACTCAACCATGACAAAACCTTCGCCTTCGCAATTCTCACAGCGTCCTTTTGCCACGTTGAAAGAGAAGCGACCGGCGTCGTAATGCCTAGACTGCGCCATTTTGGTGCTAGCAAATAGTTTGCGAATATGATCAAACAGGCCAGTATAAGTAGCAAGGTTTGATCGCGGTGTGCGGCCAATCGCTTTTTGGTCAACCACCACAAGGCGCTTGACTCCTTCCATACCAGAGGCAATCTGTCCGCCAGTTTTGGCCACCTCGGCCTTCTCAAGTTCTTCGCCTTCCTCTTCAGCAATAGGAACTTGCTGCCCCAGAGCCTCGGCCACAAGCTCTACCAGGGCTTGACTAACGAGACTCGATTTTCCTGAGCCAGACACACCAGTGATCGTAGTGAAGGCACCAAGGGGAAAAGCAACATCTAGCTTGTTTAGATTATTGCGAGTAACACCTGAGAGCTTGAGCCAACCCGAGGGCTTGCGCAACTTTCGCTGTGGCGGCTTTTCTTCAGCAAACAAATAACGTCTAGTCTGCGACTCTTCTACTTCTGCTAAACCGGCAGAGGGGCCGCTATAAAGTACATATCCACCTTGTTCTCCGGCAGCGGGTCCGACATCAACAATCCAGTCAGCATGCTTAATCACGTCGAGATCGTGCTCGACGACAAAAAGTGAATTGCCAGAACTCTTTAGCTGTTCTAGAGCCGAAAGTAAGGCTTCAGTATCAGCCGGGTGAAGCCCCGCCGATGGTTCGTCTAGTACGTAGACCACTCCAAACAAATTAGAGCGCACCTGGGTAGCTAATCTCAAGCGCTGCAATTCACCAGGCGAAAGAGTCGGTGTGCCACGATCAAGAGCTAAATAGCCAAGACCAAGATCGAGCAAAACAGCAATGCGAGCATTTAAATCGAAGGCAATACGCTGGGCTACTATTGCTTTTTCGGGATGTTCTTTCTCTAGCTTAACCAGTGCCGGAGCCGACCCATCAGCATATGGTCGCAAAATTTCAGAAAGCTTGATGATTGGATAATTAGTAATATCAGCAATATCTAAGCCAGCAAACTTAACTGAAAGTGACTCAAGACGCAGCCTTTTTCCTTTGCAGAGGCGGCATTCAGCGCTGACCATATACTTAGAGACGCGCTTTTTCATAGCGGCACTTTGAGTATTGGCAAAGTTGTAGAGTACATGCCTCTTGGCGCTAGAGAAATTGCCGTTATAGCTGGGCGGCTCTTTGCGCTTCATGGCTGCTTTTACTTCGTGCGCTTCAAAATTAGCATAGACAGGCACAACTGGCTGTTCATCGGTGAAGAGAATCCAATCGCGATCTTTTTTGGACATTTCGCGCCAAGGCTTATCAATGTCATAACCAAGAGTGACCAGCATGTCTTTCAAGTTTTGACCATGCCAAGCCGGTGGCCATGCGGCTATACACTTCTGACGAATAGTAAGACTATCGTCAGGCACCATTGATTTTTCAGTCACTTCATAGATACGGCCCAGACCATGACAGTCAGGGCAGGCACCAGATGGTGTGTTAGTAGAAAATGCCTCGGCGTCTAAATGGGGCTGATTAGCAGGATAGGCTCCGGCCCGCGAATAGAGCATACGCAGGAGGTTAGAAAGGGTAGTGACGCTGCCAACTGAAGAACGAGTTGTGGGGGCGCCACGCTGCTGTTGTAGTGCTACCGCTGGTGGCAAACCTTCTATCTCATCAACTTCAGGCACGCTCATTTGGTGAAAAAGACGACGAGCATAAGGCGACACTGATTCAAGATAGCGGCGCTGGGCCTCAGCATAGAGAGTTCCAAAGGCTAGCGATGACTTGCCTGAACCAGAGACACCGGTGAAAACCACTAGTGAATCGCGGGGAATATCAACATCGATATCTTTCAAATTATGCTCACGGGCACCGCGCACGAGCACAAATCCATCTTTCCGCTCAGTTGCAACTTTGGCTACAGCCGCTGTGGCGGGCACTGGCTGTTTGGAATGATTTTTGCTACCTGGTTTCATTTTTGCTTGCTTTTCTATCGCACTAACGCTGACATTTTTGTCAGCTTTTATTCAGTGATTATTTATTGACTAGTCATTGATTAGTCATCGCGTACATAGTATAGCCTCGACCGAGCTTGGGTGATTATCTTCCCGAAGCACTACCTGTCAGAGTTTCACCGACCGCCAAGGGGCCACCAGGAAGATACGCCCAGAAGAGCCACTAGGAGCCATTCTACAATCATCCTCAAAATCACAGACGGGTCAAAGCCTGCCCCCGGGCTAACTTCGAACGCCTCATCCTCTTGACTTCCTACCGCCCCAAGTACTAGAATGGTGAGTAAGCACTCATATCAATTTGCAGAAAGTGTCTGCGGGTTTTTAAGATGTGATTGCCAGGTGAAAATACTATGAAAAATTTGGAGTTTATTCTGTTTCTTTTGCTGCTAATTGGCGGCATAAACTGGGGACTAGTCGGCGCTTTCAACTATAACTTCGTAACCACTGTTCTAGGTGATGGTACTGCAACACGCGTTGTTTATGCACTTGTAGGTCTAGGCGCTGTCTATGAAGCCTACAAAATGATGAAGAAACGCACGGCATAAATTTGCAACTGTTACATAAAGCGTAAACAGCTGGACATCATAACCTCAGCTGTAGCGCCCGCACAGAGTAGATTCTGTTGGCTCAAAAGGCGAACAGCTTAGCTGCTGCATTTAAATCGCAAGCATCATTGCAATTGCGACTGAGATGCTCGCTTTAGGCTGACCATTTTGGGCGGCAATACGCATTTGCCAACGAAGGCCATCTAGAGACAATCAAAGTAATACAGGTAGAATAGATAGGACCTATCGGCGAAACCGATATGTCCACGTATTTGCAACTATCTGCATTCTTGCTGCGACAACATTCTCTAGAGATAAAACTACGTTGAAACTAATCTGCATTTTAGGCGCCGTCTTGGCTATTTTAGCTGGGTCGGTAGGCCGCGTCCAAGCAGCAGATACTCACGCTTCCACTGCCTACGACTTGGGTCTGCAATTCTACAAAAAAGGTGATTACGCCAAAGCCTCAACTTACTTTGAAGAAGCTCTGAAGAAAACACAGCACGACCCCTTGCTGTGGTATTACGACGCCCTCTGTTTTCATCAACTAAAAAACTGGGCAATGGCAAAGAGTCGCTACAAGACCACTGCCACATACTTCCCCCAAACTGAAGCAGGAAAAAGAGCAGCCGCCGCGCTCAAAGGTATTGATCCGTCTTTCACTCTGCCTCAGGCCGCCAGCGCTGACACTGCCGCTGACAAAACCAAGAGCAACAATACGACCGGTATGACGGCCAGCACGTCAGGTGCAAAGAGCGGAAACCAATCGTCTTCAACCACAGCAAAAGAGGCCGCCACAGAAGAGGAAGATTCAGAGGATCTAGTAGCTAAGGTCGCTCTGGCCAAAGAGCTTGCCACACTGCCAGACACAGCCCATTTCTACTTCAAGAAAGGTGCGCAGGGGCACATGGAAGTTGACCTCATGGTCAACGGTCACCCAGTAAAAGCTCTTTTTGATACCGGCGCTAACGCCTTTTTCTACCGAGACCAACTGAAAGAAGCTGGCCTAGATCTCAATCCAGCCAAAGCCGGTCATGGTGCTAGAGGTTGGGCCGGAGTATCAGTGGCCACATCGATAATACCAGCCGAAGTTAAGTTAGGCACTTTGACCCGCCACATCGACATCACCATGCAAGATGGTACTGGCCGCTTTGCTCAAAATTTGATTGGGCAAGACTTTGTTAGAGGCTATCAATACGAGATAGACGATAAAGGTGGCCGCGTCGACTTAAAGAAGACCATAGCCATTAAAGCTAGTGACATCAACCCGATGTACGATATTCCGCTAACCAAGGAAGGCAAAGACGACTATATAACTTTCACCATCAACAGCCAGAAGGCCAGAGCCTTTA
>CALROJ020000011.1:0-134211 GCA_943369735.1 bacterium Ga0077546 | reverse complement strand
AGAAGAATATCGCACGCTAACTGTTTCCTTCAAAGATCCAACCTTCCTCTCAACCTTAAAACGAAACAGCAACTATGGCCCTGAGGATAGAGCCGCAGCCATTCAGGGCATCAACATGTGGTCGCATGCAGCTCCCGGACTCGTTTCATTCGCCCAGACGAACAACTACACAGAAGCCGACATCATTGTTTTTTACTGCAATAAGATAACTGACAATAAAAGCGGTCAATGCAATTACCCGCACGAACTAGGACAGCCGAACCTAATTGAAATCAACTTAGGCGAAAAATCAAAACACAAAAAAGAGAATTGGGCAATTGCGCGTAAGATGGTTGCTGCTCACGAATTTGGTCACGCACTGGGCCTTGAGCATAGCCCTAATACCGAAGATACGATGTATCAAAACGAAAATTACACTTATGACGATGACGGAAACTTCATCGAGCATGGGGTCACGGCCGCCGACAAAGCCGCGCTGCATAAGCTTTACACAACGGCACCTGGAAATTGGATGTCATCTTCAAGAGCTAAGTAATTCATTCAGAACCCACTTAGTCGACGTCGACAGGAGGCAATGCCAAAAATAGGAGAGGCCTGAATTAACGCTCAAAGAGCATATTGACCTCAATTGTGTCCTGCGTAGAATTCGGTGCAGCTGGATATGGCTCCGCGGCCATGCACGCATTGAGTACTGAGTTATCGAAAGATTCGTTACCGCTTGACTGAACGACTACTAGGTGGGCAATGCGACCGTTGTTTCGGATTCCAACAACAACCTCCGTCTTGCCACTCCCTTCCGCCTTCCATGCACCTTGAGCCTTCTGAGTGACGTTAACTATCCACGGTTCCAAGCTTGGATCGATTACTTTTGGTGTAGCAGTTTTGTCTTTAGCTAAATCTTTCATCGCTTCGTCTGGCGACGGCTCTTCTATCGTTTGAAGCCAATCCGACTGATTGGGATCTGGCTCAACATAAGGAACCACCCAACCATCGGAGCGAAAAATCATCGCTAGTGGTGCTTTCGACCACTGATTTTTCCGCAGTTTCTCTGGCACCGGCGGAAGTGGCAGCGCCGCCAGCAAAGATGTCAAAACTTTCTGATCGAATTCATCATTGGTTGAACCTTGAAAAATTCGATAATTGAAAATGTCTCCCCTTGAATCGACAAGAAAGCGAACACTGCATTCAAGCATAGGTCTAGCTGGAAATGTTGAATGATGTTTCAACAGCCTTGCAACAACTTGTCTCGTGTAAGCATCATACTCGTCACTAGAAAAAACAATAAGACCAAACGGGTAGTTAGGATCAGGCAGTGGCTTGCGAGCAAGCTGTAAAATCGAATCGGGCGGTCTGAATTCATAGAGCAGCTTAATTGTTTTAATATCTCGTGAAGAGAGGGCCTTTTGCTGTGATAGATAGGGAAACATAACATCGTGTGGATCCAGGCTGTGATTAACGAGGCCGAGCGCATGTCCTATCTCATGCAAACAAATTGCGTGCATCAAATCGTCTGTCAGTGGAGTGATATCACTACTCGTCTTGATTGAGACCATGGCAGATTCAATGTGATGCGGGCTGGTTTGGTACCGCGTCAAGCCTGCTACTGAAGGCTTTTCCTTTGAAAGACTCTCAACAAACTGACAGGTGATATCTGAAGGCGGTTCGCTTACGTACTTAAAACTAATTCGGGAGTTCGAGTTAGCCTCCCATTCGTGAAAGCACTGCCGAAGAATCTCTTCGAATTTGGGCTTGAACTTAGGAACATCTGTACCAGGCTTGATCAGCACTCGGACGGCCATGTCTCGATCAAACCATCTATACGGGTGGCCTTTCGTCACTTGTTGAAAGTAATCTTCTTTGGGAGCAGCGAAAGTTCTAGTTCTCTGAGACGGGCTGATCGTTTCTGCCAAGCAAGGGTGAACGCCAATAAGCGGCCCCACGAGAATGAGCGCCATCGAAAGATGAAAGTATCTCCGAGCTTGCCTCAAGACTTCTCCATTTGGTATGTCGTCTGGCCGTTCATACTATGCCTCCAAAATCAAAGCACCCTTGACCAAGAACTCCAGGGGGGCGGTGTGATTGCAATAATCGTTGTCTGCCAGTCTTTGGGCGGGTGATAGCAAAACGAAATGCACTCACAAAGGCCACCTAGTCTACGTCAACCTCAGGAAGATCAAGCTTTGCCACACTACCGGCCTCAATGTCTTTTATGCCACGTTGAATAGACGCAATCCGTTCAGGGTTTTCGTAAACCCATGCCTCATGGCAAGACAAATACTTAATCGGGAGCAGAAGGATTTGACCTAGCTCATTGCGGAAAGCCTTATAACGAATGCCTGGTTCGTCAACAGGTATAACAGCGCCAAGATCCACTCGCTTCCTGTCATCAGGCTCAAGCTCACCGCCAACAGACTTAAAATTCCCGTCCCTGATGATGTCCATAGATGGCTACCTCCATTTGGCATCATAGCGCAAAGATGAGTTATGCCTTTAAAGCCGTTAGGATCTCTAAGTGGTATCTGATGCTTCAGGGTGATCCAGGATTCGCTGGATCGGCACCTCTATTGAGCTAATATCCGCTGATAGAAGCCCCTTCGCATCCAAATCAAGCACATACAAATTTTTAAATTGCCTTTGCCAACGATAAGATGTTCTCGGCACAATTCTTATACTGTCTTTCTTGATTTGCACCCTGCTGGTGAGCCAAAAAGCATCCTCTGAGTCTTTTAACGCGATGACATCCAAGCAACGAGTCAAACCAGTCTCGGCCTCCTTGAGATTCAGTGTAAGCTTGGGGGAGGACCCAGCTGTAAATGTTATCCTCACCTCAAATCGTCGGTTGGCGGCATAACCAGCTTGTACTTCCAGAGCAAGTCTAGAGGCTAACATCTGCTCCCGAACCAAATCCACCTTTTGTAGTTCTTCTGAATCAATTGCCGGAAGAATTCTGAATGAATCGGAGATAACAACAACCAGTAAGTTCTCATTTCCCTCTCTGGTGCTCGCTAGCCTATTTCTATCAATACCGCAATCAAGGGATGCAAGTCCGCCGCCTATATGCCGCAGCTTCAGCTCTAAATGAGGCAACAGCGGTGTCGTGTAGATGTACACATGATCAAAGCCAGGAAGCATCATTTTCAACTCTCGCAGTTTAAATGCAAACAGATTGCACCAGTTTGTCGCATGCGTGAAATCTATAGCAACCTGCTTAAAGTCAGGCGGAATGTGTGACTCTTTATAGAGTCGTATTGAGAGTATTAGCTTTGGTTTGTCGATTTGCATCTCCGGTTCCAAACTCACGACACCAACTTAAAAGTCGAAATGCCATTGTTCTTAGTCACTTGAATTTGCACAGGGAACATCTCGCGAACATCGGCAATGTGAGTTATCACTAGCACCCGAGAAAAGTCAGCCTGAATCAAGCGGATGGCCTTCACGAGCCGCTCGCGGCTGCCGTCATCTTGTGAGCCAAAGCCTTCATCGATGATCAGAGTTTCTAGTTTTGCGCCAGCTCTTCTGGCAAGCAACCTCGACAAAGCAATGCGCAATGCGAAGTTGACCTTGAACGCCTCGCCACCAGAATAAAGTTCATAGCTACGCGTGCCAACCTCATCTCCGATTACTAAATCAAGAGTCTCTGCCATGGTGCCAGACTTAGTTTTAGTCTGTGTAATCAAAGCAATGTGCATCTTATTATCGGTCAATCGACTAAGTATGCGGTTAGCTTCATTTTCAATTTCAGGGATGGCATTTTCAATAATGACTGCCTGAATACCTTTCTTACCGAATACCTCAACAAGATAAGCGTAGTCGTCCATTTCTTCGCGCAATACAGTCATCTCTTGCAGGCGAGCGGCCAGGCGCGCTAGCTCATCTGATAAAGCATGGCTGCGCGACGAAAGCACCGCTACTTTGCGCCCAGATTCTTCTTTGAATCCGCGTACTTCATCTAATGAAGGTTTGAGTCCGGCTAGTGTCTTCTCAACCAAGTCTAAGTCTTTCAGCTGACTCTTAAGTTGCACTTGCTCGCTATCAACTTTGGCAATCTGTCCTTGCTTACTTACATACTCACCCTGTAACACCCCTAGCTGTTCGTCTAAGGCCGGCAGTTCAGCCATGGCTCGACTGAGGTCACGGGATTTTTCAGTAGCCACAAACAGCTCAGAGAGTCTTTGCTTGAGGCGAGCATGCTCATTGCGATCATAAGAAAAGGTCGTGAGCTTGAGCAGCACTTCTTTTAGTTCTAGGCGAATAGCCTGGCCGTATAATTCTCCACTCAACTCTGAAGCAATCTCTTCAATGGCTTTCTTCAGCTCAGGCATTTTGCCATTGATACGGCTCAACTCTTCTGTATCTTTGGCCAGCTGCTGGTGCTTACCTTCAATATGTCGCTTCAAACGAATCTGCGATTGCAGAGAGACATAAACAGCCGGGTCAAACTCTAACTTGTGCAATTCAGCTTTGACTGCCACTAAACTCTCGCGCTCAACTTGAGCAAAGTTATTCTGCGAAAGTTTCTCTAGTAAAAGAGCCTCAGCTTGGCTCAGTCTTTGCTCATTGTCACTGGCCCTAACTAAGGCTTGCTGCCGCTCGTTATATTGACCAATGCGCTTGTCTAAATCTTTGCGACCCTCTAACTCTTTGCGCATTTCCACATAGCGTACTCTTAACTCGGCTCTTTGATCGTTCAACTTTTCTTTTTGCACTTCTAGTTGATTGATCTCTTGATCCATCTCTTCGTTATGCTTCAAATAGCGCTCAATCACAGCAGCTCTATCGACAATCGGCGCCGAACAAAGAGGGCAAATAGATGAGTGTTCGTGCTCTTTAAGCTCTTTGATTTTCTCTAGATTTTCTCTTTGCCGTCCTCTGATTTCTTCAGCCTTAATAGCCAGACTCTCCAAATCAGACTTGATAGCAATACCAGTTTTTTCGACCAATTCGAATTCGGCCTCTAAGCGCTCAAGGCGCTCTTTGAGCTGATCTAACTCAACCCCTTCGGCCCCTAAGCTAGCCTGCGATTGAGTCAGAGCAGTCAACTCTTTGATAGCACTCTGCTTTTGGCCAAGCTCAGCCTCTAGCCGAATTTTCGCTTCTTGTATTGTTGAAGTTAGCTCGCTCACACGGTGAGACAGCTGACTATGAGCCTCTTGCTTTTGCGATAAGACAGCCTCACTTTCAAGCAGTTGACGAAACTCAAGATATTGCGATTTTATTTTTTCACTATCCTCAGTGTCACGCAGCAATCGGTCACGGCTCTTAATTAGTTCGCGATTCTCTACCTCTAGGCCTTCTAGCTTTACTTCTAGTCGGCTGCGCAGAGTAGCCAGTTGTCCGGTAAGTTCAAGCTTTTTATCACTCAAATCTTGCACTTCAAGAAAAACGCTATCCAACTTTTCGACAGCTGCTCTTACTTGATTGAACTCTGTCAATTGCGCTTCAATATCAGAACTTTCACCAATTAATTCGCCCAAAGATTTTTTCTTCTGCTCAATAGAAAGCTTTTGATCATCGATGCGCTTCAAGGCATGATTCAGCTCAACTAGCTGCTTATCGTTCGACAATATAGTCACTTCAATAAGTTTGAACTGCTGCAATTGAGCACTGACTTCTTCTACTTGCTGTTCAATATCGCGGGCAACTAAAACTAAATCATCGTATTCAATTTGGGCGGCACAAAGTTCGGTATGCACTTGGGCAAACTCGGCTTCGACTTGTCTAGCTCCAGCTAAACTTCCTTCAAGAAATTCCATCTGAGCCTTGACGCCGCGCAGCCTTTCGCGGGCTTCTTCTTGCAGGCGGTCGAAGTATGAAAGCCCTAGTATCTCAGCCAATACTTGCTTGCGCTCTGAGGGCAGGCGGGTAGTAAATTCTTCGGCACGGCCCTGTTTCAGATAAGCACTGTTGATGAAAGTGTCATAGTCCATACGCAACAAATCACTTATATGTTTGCCAGTTTCTTTCATACTGGCAGCGGTCAAACTATTCCAGCGCAAACTGTCACTGTGACTACCGCCCTGATCAGCAATCTGAAATTCCAAAGTGCCTTTCGAAGTTCCTTTACCACCGGCCTTGCCAACTTGCCTCTGCCTTGAGCGGCGCACGCGATAAAGTTGCCCTTCATGGCTAAAGACAATTTCTACCCACATCTCTTTTTCGCCCAGACGCACCAGCTCATCTGAGGAGCCCCGGGCCTCTTCCCAGATGGCCCAGGTAACAGCGTCAAGGATGGCCGACTTGCCAGCCCCGTTCAAACCAGTCAAGCAGGCCACAGCGATGCCATTGAGGTCTAGGGTTGAGTCGGCATAACTCATAAAATTATGGAGGTGGACAGAGTTGAGAATCATGGTCTCTTACTGGCAAAGCACTAAGCTTATCAGCCCAGAGCTGAAAAGCGGCTAAGACTGGCAGATATCGCTCTATACTGATAACTATTTATGACTATGACTGACCAAGCCTGAATGAGCCCGAATTAGCCTGAATATGATTGTCCATGAATGAGCAACTTAGCAAAAACTTAGAGTCATCTAGCCGCGACTTGGCACTCTCGTGCTTTGGCGCATTTAGTTGTAGCTTAGTTTCGCTTGGTCTTGAGCTGGTATTGGCAAAGATTGCCCTAGTTAACCTCGGCAGCTCAGCAATTGCCTCGACTATAACAATCACTATCTATCTATTCGGTCTCGCCTTGGGCGCTCTGATGGCGCAGAATTGCCAGCAAAGGAGCACAATGGTCCGGGCAGCAGCCACACTCTTGGTGGTCTCGCCCTGGCTTTGCCTTGGCCTCATGAGCTTTCTTAGCACTACAAACTTGCCCAATCAAACCATTTTATTGTTTTTGACTGTGGCACTGGCCTTACCATCAACTAGTTCGGCCGCTCTAGTAAGCCTTTTGGCTACTAGGCAGCACACAAAGAAGCCCTCAAAGAAAGAAACGGCAGCCAGCAATTATGTCTATCTGGCAGCCAATCTTGGCGCATTCGTTGGGGCACTAAGCACTGGTTTCTTTATACTGCCACATTTTGGCATGAGTGGCGGCCTCATAGCTCTAGCAACGCTCATGACCCCAGCGGCTATTTTTAGCTGGGTTATGACCAAGCAGGTACCTGTAGATGGACCTATAAAAGAAGCAGTTAAAGAAGCAGTCGAAGAGCCTGACAGCAAGCTCTCAGCCACAATATCCAAATCTATACCTAACTCAACCTATCTAATTTTGTTCGGCACAGCATTGCTGCTGACGGTTCTTGAATGCGATTGGCTGAGGCTATCTTCTCTTTTGCTGGGCTCATCCAGTCAAACGTTTGCTACTACTCTGGCTGCTATCATTGCCGGGCTGACCATCGGCAATTTCATTGCACTTGAGCTAAGCAAAAGTAAAAGCGATTTAAAACCGCAGACAGCGGCAGCCTTAACTTTATCGACTCTTGCCTGTTTACTCTCACTCAAGTCGATTGCGCTGTTACCAATAATCTTTCAAAATTTGCGCATTTACTTTCAGCTCGGTCAATTGGAAAATAGTAGTTTCCTATTGATGCCGCAGCTACTGGCCACTGCCATCTTAGTCGTGCCCACAAGCATTGGCCTTGGCTTGATTTATCCACTCTATACCCGCAACCTAAGCGGCCCTGAGTGGCGCCAGGCCTATACAATTTCAGCGGCCGGCGCCATCGCAGGACCTGCCATATTTTTGTTGATTCTGCCACTCACTTCGCTGATAGTTGTGGTGAAACTCTGCCTAGTCGTACTAGCGCTGTTCACTTTTAAAGAAGCGCTGTCGACAATAAAAAAGTTGAAGCTAGTTGCGATGGCTTGCATATTTGGCAGTATTTTCGCCCTAGCCACGACCCTATGCAGCCCGCAAATGCGAAGCAGCGCACTAACAGCTGGACTGGCTTATCTGCCAGCAAACAAGTCAGCCTTCGAACAAATTAAACGCGAGCAAAACTACCTCGATTACAAATTTTATAAAGACGGTATCAACAGCACAATCTCAGTAGAAGAAAGCAAGCCTTCAAACATTCGCATTCTTAAAAGCGATGGCAAAGTAGAAGCATCAATTCCCATAGACAAATCAGAAGCAGTGAGTGGCTCAGACCTAGGCACACAAACAATGCTGTGCCTCTTGCCCACCCTCATTCACGGTGGGAGCGATCTTCGCTGCCTAATAATTGGCTTAGGTAGCGGTACTACCAGCAGTACTGCTCAAGGGCAAGGACAAGAAAAAATTAGTTCTATTGATGTTGTTGAATTAGAACCTGCTGTTATAGAAGCAGCCAAGTATTTTCAAGATATGGATATTCATGACAGAGATATCCATGACAGAGATAGTCATGCTAGCTCCAGTCTGGCAAACTTGAACATTATAGCTAGAGATGCCCGAGCCCACTTAAAGACTGACAAAGCCTACGACCTAATCATTTCTCAGCCATCCGAGCCTTGGGTAGCAGGCAGCTCAAGTCTATTTACCGTCGAATTCTTTCGTCTAATGCGTCAGCGCCTCACAAGAGATGGGTTGGCAGCCCAATGGTTGCAACTTTATGGATTGAGCAAACATGATTTTCTTTGCGCCCTCAGAACATTTTCAGAAGTCTTTCCTGACACCCTAATTTTTCATCAACCTGGTGCTGGCGAAATAATATTAGTAGGAGCGACAAGCCCCAAAAGCTTGGAGCAAATTGGCAGCAATAGATACAAAGTAGCTTTTCTCAGCAGCACCTGCCGCCAAGACCTCGCCAAAGCCGGAATCGATAGTTGGGAAACTTTCATTGAAGGGCACATTGCATTGCTCACGAAAGAGAATCCGCTAGCCGAACTTTTAGCAACCGAGATGACTGACATTGCCCTTAACACTGACAACAATATGTTGCTTGAGTATTCCAGCGGCCGCTTTCTTGCCAATAGAGAAGGAGCCAGCGAAAGACAGTTGGCAGAAAATCTTTCTATTCTTGAAAACAAGCGGCAAGCGAAGATGCCAAATAAAAGTAGTACAGAAAAACTGACTCAAGAAAGACAAATTCAAGCAAGCTCGAGCAGAGAAAGCCTCACTAGCCAAGCTCTTGACGAGGCAATAGCCCTTGACCCATCTGCCTATCTTTTGCTCAATTTAAAAGGCAAGAGACTGCTGCAAGAACAAAACGCAAAGACTGCTTTGAGCTATTTAAATCGTTCTAAAGCACTAAACCCTTCGGTTGAAGAAACTCGAGAACTTCTTGCGTTGGCTTTGGCATACTTGGGTAAACTAAAAGAAGGACTCCAGGAAACTCAGGCAGCCCATCTGTTAAATAATCAAAGCTCTATGCCTTATTTGATTGCTGCGTGCATCTATCAAATCGAGGGCAATGACGCGGAAGCCCGTACAAACTTGAACAAAGCAAAACAAAACTGTCCAAGAAATGAGATACTAGACCAAATCGCAGCCTTGAAATTCAATGCTACAGGAACCCTGAAGTCAATCCTGATTAAGCTTTCGCAGGTTCTTTAGAACATTTAAAATTGAGTAGCTATTCACTTTTTAAGCATTCACTTTTAAGCAAGTCCTGCCAAGTCTCACTTGAATAGGTGCAGAATGTCATTCAGACTTCTATTGATAGAAGACAGCCCCACCCAACTAATAACCATATCCAAGACCCTTGAAGCCGAGGGATATACGGTTATAGAAGCTCGCAATGGAGCTGAGGGTCTAGCTCGCGCATATAACGAGTTGCCAGACTTAATTATCTCGGACGTGGTCATGACCGGCATAAACGGTTATCAACTATGCCGGTTAGTTAAAAGTGACCCGGATCTTGCAGCCACTCCCGTTATTCTCCTGACAAAACTGGACGGCTCAGTCGATCGTTTTTGGGGCTTTAAGTCTGGAGCAGACCGCTATATTCCCAAAGAGCCCGGTTTCACCAGTTTGATAAAGGCCACCCAGGAGATGCTTGAAGAAGCCACGCTAAAGCCGCGTTTGCGCCTGATTGGCGAGCCATCCAAGACCCTGTCCGCCGAAGACGTCAACAACAGACTGAACCAGTTGCTTGAGCGTTTACTGTTTGAAGCAACTATTGTGGACGAAGTACGTCGCATTGCCGAAGATGAGCTAGATGTAGATGCGGTAACGCAAAAACTCTTCAATCTATTGTCTTCCATTCTCAACTATCAGGCCCTCGGTCTAGTGCTCAATCAAGGCAACGGATCGGTCTTGCGTGTGGACGCTGGATCGAATATAGATGAATCGGCCTTACGTGGTTATATTGCTAAACTGGCTCTGCAGCTCGGCCTGCCACCACTGCGAGAAGAAATGGCCAAAGGGCATTTTTTGCCAGACAACGCTCTAACGCAGCCCATCGACATCAAGGGCCAACGACTAGGGCTTCTTGTTGTCGTCCCCTATCCGCAGCAAATTTTCAAACCAGGAGATCAAAAAGTTGTTCGACTAATAGGCGAACAGCTATCTGTAGTTCTAAGACTATTAGAATTAAATGGTCAATCCCGACCAAAAAATACAGCTCAATCGAACATAGCAAACAACTAGACTTAGCTAAGGTTTCATTATCAGGTTTCTTCCTTAGGTTTCTGGCCTAGGTTTACGTCGCCTAGAGCGGCGGTCGTCATCTGGCGGTGCATTGTCGTCGTTGCTAGATCTTGGCGTGAATGGTTTGTCGTTGGCAAACGATGTCTTTAACTGACGCCTCTCCTTGCCCACGCCTGGAGCCGGAGCCTTTGCTTTGGCCTCGCTGGCCTCTGTGTCATCATCCAGAAGCAAAGAAGCAAGCGCCGAGGCAGGAACAGAAACAATCTGCCAGCTTCCACTCTCTTGTTGCTGCTCTACCGATAGCGGCATGTTCGGATTTTGCAGTGCCATTTCTTGCTCGCCAATCTGCATAGCTTCTTCAGCAGCAGCATCCAGAGCTGCAAACTCTTCTTCTACTTGCGAAAGGTCTTCGTCGTGCTCTAGGCCTGGCGGGGCAAAATCATCTTGCGCAACATGGGAACGCGGGGCGACAGGAACACTAGGCGGCACCGTATCTGATATCAAATCATCATTCGAACTTGTACTATTGTCAGCCCAAATACTAGCGAAAGGTGACTGTTCTGTAATCTCTTCTGCAGGCAGCGAGCGTGATGGTTCGAGATCTGCCATTAGATCGGTTAGTGATTTCTTCTTACTTGACTCAGGACGCTCGAAAGGAGAAGGAGTGGAGGGAGTTACAGGATTTAAAGGAGTAGTCTGAGAAGACGAAGACGGAGGCAACTCAGAAGTGCCTGAGCGCGAGTCTGAGCTATCATAAAGTGATGCCAGTGATGGTGCCATACTTACTTGAGCAGAGTGTGGTACAGCATCCAGATCTGGACTAGTAACTGTACTAGCCGCTCCGGAATTGTCACTTTCCGCTGGACTATCCCAATCTAGCTGATCTTTCCACGAAGGCACAGCGTGGCCAGCATTAAGGGCAGAAGAAGAGAGGGAAGAAGAAAGGGAAGGAGAGGGCGAGCTATTGAGCAGTTCACGGGGACGTACTGCAGCAGATGAATGTTCTTCAGACTCGGTGTTAACAGGTTCGCTTTCTCGGACAGTTTCAGCTTCGCTTGCCTGCTCAATTTCACTAACAGATTCAGCCTCGCTAAGAGATTCAGCCTCGCTAAGTGACTCGTCGTCGCTAGCGTCGAGGACCCTGGCAATATCAGCCGCACTATCTTGAAGTGACACAGTTGAAACCACCACTGGCAAACGTGGCATAGTATCGTCCATTTGATTGCGATAAGCATCTTGCAATTGCACCGGTGTGAGATATCGAAGCTGCACTAAAATTTCGCCAAAATCTTTGCCGCTGCTGCCTCTCTCGGCCATAGACTCTTGGAACTGAGCGGCAGTGATACCACCTGTTTTCAGTAATTGCTGACCCAACAAAACACAGCTAAGATCGTCTTCTTCGATGAAACCCTGCTTAACCAAAAAAGCACCGAACATAAGCTCAGGCATAGCCTTGTGCATGTCAGCTGCGATTTCTAACTCGGTTGTTTCCAACAAGCCAGCACAGAGCAAAAGCTCGCCAATTCGCAATTGTGGACGGTTAGCTAAACTAGGTTTGTCTTCGTCGCCGTCTTCTGAACCGCCCCGCAGGCCCATGCGGCGGAAATCATAGTCTGTGCGAGTAACTGGATCGCACAATATGTCATGGGCGATCCAGAGACTTTGCAAGCTATTCAATAAATCTTTTCTCGCCTGACCGACCAAATTGCCTGAGGCAAACTCACGAAGAATTGGTCTAACTTTACGCAAGAAGCTTCGGTGGATACTGGCGAAATCGGCCTTGTCACTGACTTGCATACGCAAGTAGAAATCGAGAACCGCGGCAGCTCCAGTGGCTGGCGCAGAAGCAGAAAAACTGGGCAGCGGTACTAGGGCAAAAGTAGGTATCTTTACCAGCGGAAGAAGTGGAGCAGCCTTAGCCACATTTGGTTCTGTCCCAGCGCCAGCAGGTTTTGCCGCATCCCCCAAGACTTCAGACTTATGCTCAAGCTCAGGTGCAGGCTCAAGAGCTGGACTAGATTCAGCTTTAAGCTCAGGTTCAGCTTTAGCCTCAGATTCAGCTGTAGCCCCAGGTAATGCCTTTGTCTCCTCTCTCGCCTCCGCGTCAGGTGCTTCGCCTTGAGGTTGATTTATCGGACCCCCGGCCGGAGCCCCCCAATCGATATCAGGCATGGGCCTGCGAGCATCCTTTTCCAGCAGCAGCTCAGGCGGCAAAGTAATTGGCTCTTCCCAACCCATTTCTTGCGAAGCTTTGAGCAAAATGAAGATCTGTTGATGTGCGTGGCTAGAGCCGGCAGTATCCCCGCGTTCTAAGCTCTGACGCAGGGCTGCAGCCAGCACACGCGTCTCAAGTTCAATCCGCTCACGTGACGTGTCCGGCTCTGGCTGGTTAGGATAAGCGTTGCCTGAGGTCATTTACTAAGTGTTGGCAATTTGCATTAGGTGTAATCTACCCTGATACCGAAAATAGAGATATCGAAATTAGGCATATTGAAAAAGTGCTTGGCCGAGATCTCTAAATAGTAATAATAATCTTCCCAGTAGTATTTAGGTATTCACCTGTTTTTTTCTCTTGATAAGGAGTTATAGAAGTTAATGGCCGCAGAAAAGCAAACAGGTAAAGACGCCCAATGCGAAATAAAAGCCCCACCTGAAATTGATGAAAGAAGCAGCGAGAACTCTGACTTTGAGCCACTACTCAAGCTCTTGCGCGTTCACCCTGCCCTTGACGGCCTTGAGCTAGATGAGCAACGTTGGCATTTATTAGACAAATTTTGCGGCATTTTGAGGGCCTATAACGAGAAGGTTAATTTAGTAGCCAATACAACACCAGAAGTACTTGTAAACAGGCACATACTTGACGGCCTAACCGTAGTCAGCAATATCTACAAGTCAAAAATGACTACTGGCAAATTAATTGATATTGGCTCTGGTGGAGGGTTACCGGCAATGGTAATCGCCATTGCCTGCCCTAACCTTGCCGTCACCATGGTTGATTCGGTGGGCAAGAAGGTCAAATTTCTCAACGATGCTAGCCAAGAGCTTGGTCTAGTCAACAACCGAGCTTTGACAGCCCGTGCCGAAGAGCTAGGACGCGAAAAAGGTGAACGGGCGAGCTACGATTTGGTCACGGCCAGAGCAGTGGGCACGCTAACCCTAACCATAGAGTTATGCCTGCCCTTTCTCAAGCGCAACGGCCTTTATATGGCCCAAAAGACCGGCAGCCGCTTAGAGCAAGAACTGAAAGACGCCAAATCAATGATGCGCGAGCTTGAGTGCCGGGTGGAACAAACTAAAGTCTTCACCGATATGCCAGGCGTAGAAGATAGTGTAATTTTGCTGATTCGAAAAATCGACGATACGCCTCATTACTATCCCCGCCCCTGGGCCAAGATCAAGGCAAGCAAATAGCTCAGGGGCTATATAAAAGCCCCAGCTTCTTCATTTTCAAGATCTTCAACCAGCCAGCCTTCCGCCTGGGCCTGCAGCTTAGCCTTACCCATGCCATCTTCGACTGCTAATTCAAAGAGTCTACGGCGCGAGCCAAAGACGTAAGATGCGCGATTAATGAGGGAAGTGATATCAACGTGGTCGTGGGCAAAAATTACTGGGTCTAAGCGGCGATACCAAGAATCACCGGCCGGTGCAATTAAATCAGCCACCATATTGCCGAGGTCAATTTCTTCTTTCGGCATCTTTGCTCGAGCTGGCCAACTAACCATATAGCGTTTTAAATCAAAACCTAGGCACTCGACTCTTCCCAGGTAGTAGATGTTCTCATCTTCGATGCCGAATCCCGCCTCTTCCCAGCGATGACTTTCCTCAATCCAGAACTCGCGCAAAACCTCGGTGATTGTTTCCATGTGGGGCTTAAGCCGCCACATATAGCTAGACGGCAAGTAGGAACGCGAGGGCTTGAAATCCCACGAGTCTTCGCTATAGGCAAGCTGATACTGATGTGTTGTGGCCCAAGCCGACATTAATAGGCTGGTCCAGACATTATTATCAGAATAAACTTTGGCATAGCTCTTCTTGAACCACTCCTGCCAGGCATCAAACTCTTCGTATTGGCCAGAGCGCTTTGTTAAGCCATCGCGCCACTCTTTCTCGTCTTGCAAAGGGTCTTCAGCATGAAAGAATTCTTCCCAATAGGCCGTAACCACAGCCACTTCTAATGGTGAACTTTCTGACCTGCCAACAGACTCCTCCCAAAGCTTTTCACAAATTTTGATCGATTGCTCGCAACGAGCATAGGGGTTAGAACTGGCAAATTCAGCGTTGTGCCTAACCCAATCGATACCAGTTCTGATCAGAAAAGCCGGAAGCATTTACTGCGGTTCCTTTTAGATGAAAATAGAAAGTGACAGACTTTAGAAGCATACCCCAAAAGTCTATAAATTATCTTTAGCAATAGAGCTAAAATCAACTAGACTTTGCTGCTGTTTTTTTTGCCTGACGAGAATTAGCAAGAACAGCTTGATCTAACCACTTAATTGCTGGCGCATATTGAGCATCAACTTCGTATTCGGCCAGAGTACGATCGAGCCTTTGACTCCAGTTTGAATCACCAGAAATTCCCGGTTCATTGAAGCGTTGACTGACGCCAAAAAGGTCACTAATCATTAATACAGCCAACCAAGATGGGCATTCCATCAGCACTTCAATCATGCGCCGATGTAGCTCAGGAGTAAAGGCCTCAGGTGGATTGTCTTCATCCATACCTAAAAACACCATCAGCCTCTGTACTTCCAACCAACCTTGGTGACCATCTTCGCCATGCCACCACTGGCAGAGGCCCTCATAGAAGCTACGAATGGGCTGATGATCATGGGTGCCATAAGTTACCAGCGACAGCTTTTCATGGGTTTCTTTGGGCTTAAAAGAGAGGTCTTTTTCGACTCGTTCAAAAATAGGAATAGTGAAACCAGGAATATGCAATTTCTGCAAACAAGGCCTGACATAGTCAGGCACCATGCCCAGGTCTTCGGCGACCACACCACTTTCTGGTGCTGCCGCTAGTATCATGCGCAAAAGTTTTTCGCCTTGCTCGTTATTGAGCTTGGCATTCTTGGCCGGTAGATCGGGTCGCTCTATAAAGCGAGGAAGTTCGCCCCCCGTGAGTTCTTTGGCCTCAAGCTCAGTCAAGCCAACAAATTCATGGTTACGCTCTGGAATCCACGGGAAAGAATAGACGCGGAAAAAACCGAGGACATGGTCGATGCGAAAGTAATGAAAAATAGAAGCAATCTGCTTCACTCGTCTCTGCCAAAAAGCATAATTGCTCTTTTCATGATTGGCCCAGTTATAGAGCGGTATACCCCAGTTTTGGCCCCACTGGCAAGTAAAAAGATCTGATTGGAAGAATTTTTCAGGAGGAGCACCACCTGACCATTTCAAATCGAACAGTTGGGGGTTACACCAAACGTCAGCGCTGTAACGGCTGACACCAAATGGAATATCACCCATAAGCTCGACAAAATTACTATCAGCATGGGCTCTAACACGATGCCACTGACTAAAAGCAACCCATTGCACATAGCTATAGAAGCGCTGCTTATCAGCTATATCTTTGGCCTCAGCGCACTTGATCGACCAGGCTCGTGCTTTAGCGAGAGTTGACTGCTCTGCAGGCCACTGCGTCCAGCAGGCATTGCCATCAAATTTATCAACCAGAGAGCGGAAGAAAGCATAATCGGCCAGCCAATCACTTTGCTCGCGGCAAAAGTCGGCAAACAACTCTTGCTGGCTAGTTTCTTCTTTGGTGGCAGAATTTTTTTCAAAATTGGCAAAGGCATCAAGTAGCAAATCGAGCTTGAGCTTACGCACTAAGCCATACTGCACAGGCCCGGTTGAAAGCTCGGCTGCAAGGGAGGCCGGCACATGCTGAGCCAGCATATCAGCAGTAAGCCCTGGCACCATTGCTGGTACTAACGAAATATACAGCGGGTCAAGAGCAATTGAGCTGAGAGCATTGTATGGACTATTGTCGCCGCCAGTTTCATTAACTGGCAGAATCTGCAAAACACCCAAATTATGACGACTTAAAAAATCAATGGCATCCTCGACACAGAGAGTGTCACCAATTCCTAGATCGCCCTGGCGACGCAAGGCAAATACTGGAAGAAGAAGACCAGCGGCTTTCTTGTCTTGATTTATCCGAGCCATAATTTTTCTTCCCCCAGCTTTTCGTCAACTTGTTTATATGCCGGCGCGCTCAAAAACTCTTTCGATATTTTGCAAGTAATTGGCCGGATCAAAGCTTGAGACAATTTCTTCGTCGCTCAAGTGCTCTGTTACTCGCTTGTCAGCAAGTAGGTTCTCGCGGAAATTGCCACTCTTGGTGTTCCATGCGGCCATAGCATTGTCTTGTACCAACTTGTAAGCTACTTCTCGAGCTAGACCTTTATCAGTAAGCTTGAGCAGGACTGCCTGAGAGAAAATTACACCACCAAAAACATCCATATTGCGCAGCATATTGTCAGGATAAACAACTAGTCCATCCATAACCACAGCAAGACGGTTAAGCATGTAGTCAAGCAAGATCGTCGAGTCGGGCAAAATAATTCTTTCAACTGAACTATGAGAGATATCACGCTCATGCCATAGAGCAACGTTCTCGAGAGCAGCCACGGCATTGCCGCGAATTACTCTAGCCAAACCAGTGATATTCTCGCTCGCCACCGGGTTGCGTTTATGAGGCATAGCGGAAGAGCCTTTCTGACCAGAGGCAAAGGGCTCTTCAACTTCTAGTACGTCAGTGCGCTGCAAGTGTCTAATTTCCACCGCGAACTTTTCAAGACTAGCGGCAATTAGAGCTAAAGTCATAACAAACTGAGCGTGTCTATCTCTTTGAATAATCTGTGTAGAAATTTTCGCTGGAGTCAGATCAATTAATTTGAGAGTGCGCTCTTCTACTTCTGGTGAAATATTTGAGTAAGTACCAACCGGCCCACTCATCTGGCCTACTGAAATCATTTCAACAGCTTGCTCAAGCCGCACTTTGTGGCGCCTTAGCTCTTCTACCCAAACAGCCATTTTAAAGCCGAAAGTAATAGGTTCAGCATGGATGCCATGAGAGCGACCAACCATAACTGTGTGTTTGTGTTTGCGGGCCTGCTTGAGCACGGCCTCTGTCAATTTTTCTAACCCAGTCATCAAAATAACGGCAGCACGCTTGAGCTGAAGGGCTAAAGCTGTGTCGATTACGTCAGAACTGGTTAGGCCCATGTGAATGTAACGGGCAGCATCACCGACATTCTCACCAACAGAAGTCAAAAAGGCAATAACATCATGCTTAACTTGCAACTCAATTTCATCGATACGAGCGACGTCAAACCGGGCTTTGCTCTTTATTTCGGCCAGAGCAGCCGCAGGAATTAAACCCATGTCGCTCTGAGCCTGGCAGACCGCTATCTCAACATCTAGATAAGTTTGAAACTTGGCTTCAATCGACCAGATAGCACCCATCTCGGGCCTGGTATAACGGTCTATCAAAACGAATCCTCCGATTCATACGTTTCATACGCTGCAAACGCTGCAAACGCTGCAAAAAACCTATTGTCGCTGATCAAACAAGCTTAGAACTTGATCAGAGGCTAAAAATTCGTCAACCGTTACGGCCCTGCCAAGAGCAAAGCTGACAAGTAGCTTGTATATGCAGCAAAAAAAAAGACTTGAGCATTGCTACAATTGGCCATTACAAAGCAAAAACCATAAAAGAGAATTTGAACCAATGAAAATTTTGATTGCCGCTGATGTTTCTCATTCGTTTGCAAATGCATCAGCGAGTACGTCTGAAGAGCACTGGTTTAACCTAGAACAATTGGCAAGACTAGTACCCCTTGCAGGCTGCGATGTCAATCTACTTTACGTAAAAGAAGAGTTGCCATCATACGAGCGTGTCTTAGCAACCCAAGCGGATTTTCCCCAAGACCTCGGCAATGTCATTGAAGCGCAAGCCAAGCCAGTCTTGGAAGAATTAGCCAAGCGAATTGAAGCCAATGGAGCAAAGGTAACCACCGAAATTGTGACCGGACCAGCGGCATACATGATTGAGCAAGCTGCTCTTGACGAGGGCAAAGAACTAGTTGTGGTTTCGACAGGGCCCAGAGCAGACGGTCAGTTTACTTTTGGCAGCACTTCGGCCCATGTCGCCCGCCATGCACCATGTTCTACTTTGGTACTAAGAAAATTTCCAAAACAGCAAAATAATTCGGCGAAGCCCACAGATTCGTCTGTACTGATCGCCATAGATGGCTCTGAGCACTGCTTAAAAGCAATTGAGTCAGCAATCAAGAAATTTAATGGCAAGATTGAGAACAAAAAAATCAATTTGATTTTTGTGGCAAATATCTCACCCATGGTCGCAGCAGTAACTCCTCGCGGATTTGTCGTAGCGATGGAAGAAAACCTGATGATGGAGGGCGAAGTTCACCTCGCAACTGCCAAGAAAATTTTAAGTGACCATGGCTTTACCAATATCGATATCATTTTGAAGACCGGTTCGCCAGCCCATGAAATTATCAAAGCAGCTGAAGAAACTGGAGCAGACCTGCTCGTAGTTGGTGCTCAAGGCAAAGGAGCCATCAAACATTTTCTCATGGGTGAAGTAGCGAACAAGATCGTTACCCATGCACCAGTTGCCACTCTTGTAGCGCGAGCCTAAGCAAAAGTAATGCCTCTAGCAAGACAAGAAAGAGACAGCCATTTGAAATCTCGACGAGCTCTGCCAACATTGCTGCTTTCATTGGCCGCTCTAACTCAGCTAGCTTTTATTGACACTTTTGCTGATATAACTCAGCCGGCATGGGCTTTAGACGACATTGGTGATATGGCACAAGAACAAGCCCAAGAAAAGCTTGAACTCGAAGATATGCGCAATGAAATGAAAGACATCAAGGGACAAGTTAGAGACGCCATGGGAGCCATGAGCGCGCTGACAAATCAGGGCCAAGCTTTACCCGGCCCTGGCCCACAACAGATGAACGTCAGAGAAATTCACTTATTTGCTCGTGAAGCCAATCTTGAAGCTGGCGCCGAAAGCGGTGCCAATAAAGAGACCATCAAAGCTTTGACATACAACGGCAAGATACCAGGACCAGAGATACATGTAAAACAAGGTGAGGCCGTCAGAATTGTCCTTCACAACAACTTAAAAAACCCGGCTTTATCTACGTCACTGCACTTCCACGGTCTGATGGCACCTCACAAAGTGGACGGGCTGCCGCGAGCTGGTGGTGCAACTGCTGCCCCAGAGCGATTTCTGAAGGCAGAAGAATCTTTCGTATATCAATTTATTGCCAACCAAACCGGTACATTTTTCTATCATCCCCAAATCATCCACCAAGACCAGCGCTTCAAGGGCATGTTTGGGGCAATTGTTGTGCATCCGCGCTTGCCCACAAAGGAAGCCGACAAAGAACTAGTTCTATTCTTGAGCAGCGCCGAGGCCATACCGAAAGAAGCAAAAGCAGAGACTGCAGCCGCAACCAAGCATTTGTACTTAGTCAATGGTAAGACAGCGCCGTTCATTCCTGCCCTTGAAGTACTAAACGGCGAACGGGTGCGCTTACATATAATCAACACACTCGATGAAGCTGTCCCCCTTCACCTTAGCGGCCATCGTTTTGAAATAACTGGCATCAACGGCTCAGATCCACTAGAGCCCCGGGTGGTGAGAGACACAGTTACGATAAATCCATCAGATCGAATTGATCTTGAGTTTACTGCCAACAACCCCGGAGTCTGGTCTCTCGCTTCAGAATTGCCGAGACAAAACTCTAATCACGGAAAATTTCCCGGTGGTATAGCCATGATTGTGCGCTATAGCGAACTGACCCCGGCTTCGCCTCACTAACCTCCCACCAGAGACAGGCTATCATAAGTTTTGTAAGCGCTCAAAGAGACAATTATTAGGCCGGCAACTATTTAACGCACGGTCACTCAAGCTTCATATATATTAGTTAGAGAGGTCGTTATTAAATGGTGTCTGATGCTGTACCACCAACTTAGTCGCATACGTGGTCAGCTTGCCCTGAAAGACTTGAGTGTCTCGGATGGGCTTCTTTTGACGGCCCGCAGCCTCAGAGGCAAATTACAAGATCACCGCCTCACTTGGCTGAACCGCGAACTTCTCGGCTATCGCCCAGAAGATCTAGAAGCCTTGGGCGAGAAAGAGTCTAAGCGGCCCGGTTTCTCAAAGATTGTTCAACTGTTAGCGCCGGTGAAGAAACCACCAGAGCTAGAAGTTCCGGTATATCGTTTTCTCAGTGGCACTTGGGGGCGTCTTGAAGAAGGCGGAAAGCTGACAAAAGTGGCTGAGCCCCAGCTGGTTGAGAAAAGCATTTTTTGTAATATTGGTATGCAGCAACTGGAAGCCCAGCTGGCCGAAATGGACGATCCTATGGAAGGCCTCTTTTCTATGAGCTTCGATCAACAAACAGGTGCAGAATTTTACTGCTATTCTCGTGAGTTGGTTAGAATACAAGAAGCGGTCAGAACCAAACTTACTCAATTTATAGATGATTCCATCAGTGAACTGCGCCTATCGCCCAATAGTGACTGAAAAATGGTCATTCTCCTCAAGTTATTTATCTAGTTCAAAGCGCGTATGTGCTTTCTTAGGTGTACTGGGCGCTGTCTTCATTTTCAGCTCCGGGGCAAGGGCCGCTGAGTCGCTATCGATGCCCGAGCAACTTACTAAAATAGAGCGAAATCTAGGCTACAGCTCTAGTCCTGGTCAATCAATCGTAGATAGACTGCAAGTGCTTGAACTGAAAACTTTCGGCAATATCAGCTCAGGTTCAATATTTGAGCGCTTGAGTCGTCTGACAGAAAGGCAAAATTTGATGCCACCGCCTAGTACTGCGGTTACCCAACCTGACGCCGCCAAACAGGAACACATTAAAAGCTTGCTGCAATCAGCCAATCTAACAAGAACTCTAGCTACAGCCAATACTTTCCCTACTCATTTTTTTCGCATTGAAGACGCCGACGCCAAACCTAGTAGCGAAGACTATCTTGATAGTGTCATGACAGCATCGAAAAATCGGGTTTTCAAATTTCAAACAATGCCAGTGCCAGTCTACATTTCAGCACCACCAGACCCAACTTATGCCAGCTCGGTAGTGGCAGCCTTTACTGACTGGGACCGACGCACAGAGGGAATGATCAAATTTGTGCCGGTAACGCAACCTAACGCTGCAAGAATACGGGTGACATGGGCTCATCTAGGGACAAAGTCTGACAAAGATGACAGCACTCTCGGCGCTCATACGGTGACAAAGTGGACAAAAAAACCCTCAGGCCGACTATCGCTACTCTCGGTCGGCGCCATTCCCGTGCCTTTGTATATTCCTAGCCCCGGACCGAAATATACAGTGCCCCCTCAAGTAATTGAAGTCAATCTCGATCTAGTTGAACGCAACGAAGCAGAGGCGCGCTATCTAACTTTGCGCAACATTGTCGCCCACGAGCTAGGGCACGCCATAGGTCTCTTGGGGCACAGCCCAGTGAAAGGCGACTTAATGTATCCAATCACTGATGAACACTCACGTATCTCCCAACGCGATCTCAATACAGTTAAGAAGCTCTACGAAAAAAAAGCGACCGTTCCGCTCTGATTATCTAGTCAATTAAACGCTAAATACTAGTTGCGATAGGGAGCAATACCAAATTGTCCGCGCAAGTCTGAATCGAGTTGTTTAATTTGCATCTCCAAATTTTCAAGATTGGCTTTGCGAGCCATAAGTTGAGGCATAATGCCTTTACCATGCTCATCCTTGACCATCAAATTATCTTGCACTCTAAGATAATCAGAGAAAAGAGTTTTAGCATCACTAAAATACTGGTAGTACCCGCGGTGCAGTTTTTCAGTTTCAGGATAGAGGGGCATGGCTTTCATTTTAACGATTGCTACCTGATACTTATCGACTAGACCGATGAGAAGCTTCTGAGCCTGTGTTTTATTTGGTCCAGGAACGAAAACCGAAAGGCCTTGAGACAACAGGTTATCGGCCCGCTCTTTCTCGCTGGGTGACATCTGGGCTTGCTTGCGCACCAAATCGTAAGCACCAAACCACTGGCGCAGCTGTTGAGAACTACTACGATTAAAATTAGGACTGGCAGAGGCAGCGCTTGGCATTTGACCGGAATATTGAGGACTGCCAGCATTTCCGCTCTGATACTGGTTCTGATACTGACTGCCTAAGTTCTGAGCCGAAGCGGCCAAGAGCGGAAGCAATGAGCTGCAAATCAGAAGTAAGGTGGCTCTGACAAGCTTCATTTAGGTTTTCCTCAAAAGTCAGGTAAGGTCAACTACTATATTCTAACTGCCATTTTAAGAATCCGAAGAAATTTGCTTAAATACCAGCTTTCCTGCCCCAGAGTACAGTATCGACAAGATAATGATGAGCTGAGATAGAAGAAAGGCAGACCAGCGCAAATTTAGGATAAATTGCATTCCCTAGAGGCATTAGTACACTTTGGGCGAAATCACCAACAAAATAAACCACAAGCCAAAATGCCGCAAAAGAACCTAACGTTGGTAGTGCCTTTAGAACCTTCGCTGTAAAAATATTGGTAGAAGATTGCTCCTCTTCAAAATGCCATGCAATACCAAGATACTGCACAGCATGAAAAATAGTGACCGTAATAAAACCAATGAAATAGTAGCGGATGGAAAGAAATCCGAACCAATGAATAGCAAAATAGACAAGCAGGATCATTAAACCACTACAGTCATACTGCTGCACCCGCTTGTATTTAAGCAGCTCTAAATAAAGCCCAAGACATAAGCCAACACCGGCAATAATAAGGAGGGCCGTGAGTAGGGGTGCGGGAAAACCCACTGGAATAATGGCATCGGAGGGCTTGCCATGCCAATAGACATAGAGCATGTTCCAGCGGCCAATGATAAATAAAGGCATGGCCAGATGGAAGGCCCAAAACGAGAGCCTTTGCTCTAGAGCCGTTTCACCTGCAGGACGACCAAAGAAGCGGCTGATGCCATAGACTTGCCGCAAATAATGAAAAGACTGCCAGACGTTTACTGCTGTCATCGCCTCCAAAAAAAATCCATTGAGAGAGGCTATGAACAAGAGACTGACAACGGCTATATAGGCTGGTGCACCGAATAAAAAGTGCACTTTGCCCTCGCTAATTTTTCTCGACAATCGAGCATAAGTTGCCCAAACATGAGGCATGCTCACTATTTGATTGCCCCAGAATGCCCAGTCAAAAGGAACATTAGCTCGCAGACCGGCTTCTCCCAGGTAACACAAAAAAGGCAAATAGAAGGGCAAGCCACCAAGAATGATGAAAACAACGTCGAACAAATTGTTCTTGCCAAAAGTCAAGCTCTTCAAAGAAAATTGCTTGCCCGCGGCTGCTGTGGCATTACTCATCTACTTTAAGTCGGCCTCGCTCTTGAACTGGCCTTGATCTTGAGCAACAACATTTTGATTAGTGGAAATAATCACTTGGTCATCTACTAAAGATTGGTTAGAGGAACAAATTTTGGCGGCCTCGGACAAGTGCGCAGCCGCTAACTCAAAGTTCATTTGTCTTTTGCTCGGCTCACTTGAGCTGACAGCATAGCAACGGTAGCAAACCCCGAGATTGTTCAAGTCTCGGACAATATCGCGGTGGTCATTCTTCAAACGCAGACGATCGAAGTCAAGAATTTTCTTGTAGCTTTCAATGGCGTAAGGGAAAGCCGACATATCTGAATAGAGAGAAGCTAACTCGAGAGCGTCTCTAACAAAGTTCTCCGGCTCTTGGGGGGCGAGCCATAGCAAACGATAAATTTTGGCCGCTTCTTCTTGCTTGCCTTGCTGCCGGTAAAGAGAGGCAAGCTCACGAGCAGCAGGCAGCTCCCCAGAATCGAGATGCTGCTTAGATACTGCGGCCTTTACTTTATCAAACCTCGACTCGGAGGCGACTGCACCTATGGTCTGCCAGTGATTGGAAAATCCATTCTTCTCGCTGACAGACAACAAGCTAAAGGTGCAGGTGACCGAGATGGCAATAGCAAAGACTAGGTAAGCAATGCTATTTCCCTTGTTTCGGTTGTAAACGCCAAGCATAGCTCACTCCGGTGGCGCCGGTGGTGGTGGCGGCGGTGGTGGTGGTGGCGGTGGTGGCGGCGGTGGCGGCGGCGGTGGTGGCGGCGGTGGCGGCGGTGGCGGAGGTGGTGGCGGAGGAGGTGGCGGTGGAGGTGGTGGCGGCGCAGCAGGAGGTGGCGGCGCAGCAGGAGGTGGCGCAGCCGGAGGAGGTGGTGGCGGCGGAGGTGGTGGCGGTGGCGGCGCAGCAGGAGGTGGCGCAGCTGGAGGTGGCGGAGGAGGAGGAGGAGGTGGTGGTGGCGGAGGTGGTGGCGCCACTGGAGGTGGAGGAGGTGGTGGTGGTGGCGGTGGCGGAGGAGGAGGTGGCGCAACTACCGGTGGCGGAGCAGCTCCCGACGCAGGATTTGGAACAAACGGCACACCCAAGATTGGATAAGTGTACGTGCGCGCATATGGTATGTAGCCGTCAGACAACTGCGTGCCAAAGAAACCAATGGGCACGGGGAGGCGCACGTTGCAGCGCGTTGTCACAGCAACATATGGAGACCCCGTAGCGGGAGTGACATAAATGAAATCGCTCGGGGTAGTTGTTGTCACCGACGGCTGAGTGACAAAGAATCCATCAGTTCGATGCGCGGCAGCAGCTTGCTTAGCAGCATTGAGACCAGAAGCAGAAGTATTAGTCGAAGCAGCTGCTCTAGCGGCATCCCTCGCTGCTGAGTCAAGGACAGAATAGCCCCAGGCAACAATAAGCATGTCGAATCCAAGAATAGTGAAAACCACAAGCAAGAGAGCCGTGATTGCCAATTCAATCGACATACTGGCGAAATTGGTGCGGTATTTTACTACTGCCCGAGACTTGTGTTTAGTCATTGAATTAGAACCTATTGAAGCACTACAAGACTGCGAGCAATCGTCTGAAAGGCACTGTTCAGATCTGCTGAATTAGTGACTGAAACATAAATAGCATTATTACCTGAACGGTACGCAATTCCCGGCTTGGCAGCACTATCGCCCAATACCGCATCTTCAAGAGGCTTGATGGCAGCGTTCTGCGAAAGCCCAATAGTGTATATCGGTATACTCTTGCTCTTTGCCCAATCTGCTTCAGAGAAAGCAGCGGCCTTGGCAGCAGCGTCACCGCCAGGCAAGTTGGGAACCCCGTCAGTAAACAAAACAATAGCCTTTTTCGCCTTTGGTCTAAATTTAGCGGGATCTATCAACTCAGTGATAGCCTCGTGAAGAGAAAGAGAAATACAGGTCTTGCCTGTAGGCCTGAGGGGAAGAGTTCCCGCTGTGCCATCAACGGCATCGTTAACTTCAGCAAAATTTGATTGGGTCTTGTTCAAACTAATCAAAGGGACAGGGAAGCTAGCTGTGCCAGAATGTGGCCAGGAGGGGTCGCACTTACTATTGGTGTCGGGCCAAAATGAAGACGGTGAAGTCCCGGCAGCATCAGAGAAAGTGCAAATACCAAAATGCGCGTTACTAGCAATATTCATGGTGTAGAAGAAATTGTTGGCAGCCGCACGAGCGGCGGCAATTGGGTCAGCCGTCTTTTCTACTTGACTCCAATAAGCAGCATAGTAGCCCGGTTGCCTTGGTGGCAGTGCCGGATTAATAGTGACATGCCCTTGACTCTGCAAACAGATAGCATCACTCTCCATGTTGCCACGAGAGGCTTCGACACATGTTTCGATCTTACTGAAGTCATAAGGGCCAATGCTCGGAACCTTGACCACAAGATCGGTGTAACAAGTAGGTTGAGCATTGGGGTTAACCAAATTGCCTGATGGATCAAGTCGATTTGTCGGATTAAAATTGCCTGGCGGCCAGCCCTGTTCAGCCACGAGAGCGCCTGGTGGATACTTGGTCGCCAAAGGCAAACCGGGAATACTACCAGCTGCATAAACGCTCTGATTTCCTCGCAAACCAGCTGCTGGATTAGCGGCCGGATAAATTCCTTCAGAAAAGGCGTAAGGAGTGGCGTTGCCGGTGGCACCAGGATATGAACCCTTAAACAAGTTTTGCGGCGGCAAAGCGTTTAGGCCAGTGCCCGTTACAGGTGGTTTGAAGGTGTCATAAATTGTTTTGTTAGAACTCTGCACTTGATAGTCAACGGTGTCTAGCCCAGGGTTCCAGAAACGCTTAACTAAAGCCACTTTGGTTTGATCATCCATGGAGCCAGAGACATCGAAACAAAGTATCAAATCAAGCTGAGGCAAGCCGCCGTCAGAAACAGCTGAAGCTGTTTCTATCGCACCAATTTTCAAAAGACTAGAAGCGAAAATGGGCGCATCAGAATAAATAGATGCCACTCTCATGGTAACAGCGGTATTACTGCCGGTGGCAACAGGAGAACCAGCCTGATTGAGAAGAGTGATATTTAGATGGGCCTTGTGCAAGGGCGGCGTGCCCAAGGTAACTGCTGTATTTTTGTTTGCGACAACATTAGCAGCGCTAAAAGGTGTTTGCAGCACACTATTTTGTTCAAAGGTTTGCACAGCAACGTCCATTGCCAGGTTATGCAAATCAGTATAGGTGTAACCCGGCGGGGAACTAGCAAGAGCGGCAGTTCCAGCAAGGGTGGCTGCATCAGTAACAGACTGCAACTGAGAAGCCAGAAGTGTATATCGGGCGAACTCAAAGCTAAGCAAACCAAGCGGCAAGACTACAAAAAACGCTAGCACCATAATCAGTGCCACTGTAGACATACCTCTTCTTGAGCGCTTGATTCTCATTTTCGCCACCTCAATCACTCAGTTAAACCATTCGGATTCTCAACATAGGCCTGCGAAGTAAAGTGGAGAGTATACGGACCTGTCAAGCCCGGTATATTCAGACCCATAAAACCACCGGCAAAATGTACCAACGGATCGATATCAGCATCTACTCCCAGAATGACAAAATAAATGTTCTGAGAAGTGTTGACAGAACCGGCAGGCAAAACAGTAGTGGAGGTCGTGTAACTTCCACTAGATAGAGCTTTCACCTTTATTGACAAGGCCGGGACCACGTTAGAAATACCAGAAAACGATGCTAAATCAGTGGTCATAGTCGCGGCAGCCCTAGTCTGAGCTTCGGTAAAGCTCGGAGCCTTTGAAGCTTTGCGACAAGCTGCGTCGGTAGCAAAATAAACAATAGAGGCCCGATAGCCCATACTAGCCATAATCGCTAGAGGGAAAAGCAGACCAATAAAGATAGCCCACAAAACCACCGGCATTTCAGCTATAGAAGAGCCAAAAGCTGATCTTGAGTGCCGTCTCTTTTTTGCAAATGACATAGCAATCATAAGTATAGTATCTCGGTTGCAGCAACCAAAAATGGTGCCTATTGCTAAGGCTACTTAAGCGCAAATCAAATGTCAATCGCCACTTCACAAGCACTTCACGCTTACAAAAGAAATTGCAAAATATAGACGATAGCAAGGAGTTTTCACATTTACTTCACGGGCAATTCACCTTAATTTCACGCTATTCAGCGAAGATTCACTAGAATAGTTGTAGGTGGCGCCGTGCTCAATTCTCAAAGGCCTTGTCAAAACATGTCCGACTTACCAAATGATTCTTGCGAATCTTACGACAAAGATGGCCAAAAGCCATCGATCAAGAAAAGAACAACGCCTACAATCTCAGATCTGACAGCCATAGTGGTTGCCGACAATCTTGACCAAGAAGTTTGCGAATTTTTCAGCCCCCTCGCCTCAGCCAGCCCTCTATCACTACCTACAGATTCTGATTCTGACAAAGAAAAAGCAGAGTCACGCGAGCCAGAGCCAGCTTCAGCAAACTCAGCGGCTTCAGCAAATTCAGCTACAACAGCAAACATATTGCCACTAAAAAAATATGACGTGATATCTTCCTTTATTTCAAAGAATGCCATTCAATATGTATGGATGGCAGTTTGCCTAATTACTCTGGCTTCCACCTTCGATCTACTTAGAGCCTTTTCAATTAGTAAGACCGAAGAAGCGACAAAGTTAATAGGTCAAGAGAAATATCAAGAAGCTCTAAACAGCGCCACCTTAGCAGTCAGATGCAATCCATTTTCGTCTAAAGCGTATCTGGCTCGAGGTCGCGCCCTAGCTAAGCAGCTACGTTTGAAACAAGCCTTTGAAAGCTTCAACAATGCCCTAGCACTAGCCGCCAATGATCTATTGGCCCTTGACCAAAGAGCAAGTCTGGCGCTTAAGCTCAATCTACCAAAGATAGCAATTGAAGACCTTTCAAAGATTATATCGACTGCTCCAGAGCAAGTAGCCGCTTATCAATACGGCAACCGCGCCTCAGCATATGCCAGGCTAGGTCAATACAAAAAAGCCCTGGCCGACTACGACAAGGCCTTAAAACTTGAGCCAACCAATTACAGCCTTCAGCTGGGTGCCGCACTGTGTCTGACCGCAGATAGACAATACGCAAGAGCGCTGAAGACATACACCGAACTACACAACATGGAGCCTGACAACAATGAAGTTCTCATGCAAAAAGGTTTTTGCAGGCAGTGTTTAGGCGATAAAAAGGGAGCCTTAAACGACTTCAACCGAGCAATCAAGAACGATTCCACTACTGCTCGCTGGTTCACATATAGGGCAGACCTACTTACTGAACTAAACCAAGCAGACCTAGCTTGTACTGATTTCATCAGTGCTGCCAACCTAGAACCGAACAACGAAGTAGCACAATACACTGCAGCCAAATCATGCAAAGCGCTTAAACGCCAAGCTTTAGCTTTGCACTTTTATGATCGCTTGAGTCAATTCCCGAACTTCCGCACTTCTTTTGAAAGGCTCTCGGAAAGAGCATCATTAAACATTGATGCGGGAAACTATAAAAGTGCTCTTAGTGATCTAAGCAGCGCCCTAAAACTAAAGCAAGATCCACAATCACTTTATCAACAAGCCATTTGCTATAGCCACCTCAACCAACCCAAGCTAGCAAAAGCTGCGACAGAAAGCGCCACCAGACTTAGTGCACCAACAGCCAAGGCATTTCTCTACCAAGCTCAAATTGAGTCTCTATTGGGCGATACCATTTCAGCGATTGACCATTACTCGCAAGCTCTCAACCTTGAGCCAAATAACACAAGAGCGTTGACAGAACGGGGCGACCTCTACCTCAAACGAGAGCAATGGGCCAGCGCCAGCAAAGATTTCAAAAGAGCTATTGAGCTGGATAGTTCTGACAAAAAAGCCAATAGCGGGCTAACAATTTGCGCAAAAATGCTGGGCAAAAATGCCAAAATTTCGATAGTGCTACCAAAATCGTTTGACGTTGATCTAAAGAAATTGAGCCCTGAGAAGCTTGCAAAAGATGGCTACACTCAGTATCACGAAGGAAATAGCGACATTGCCGCTTTGTATTTCTCTGAACTGGTAGCGCGCAACCCGAACGATTTAGAAATGCGTCGCTACTTGGCTCACAGTCTCGCCAGAGCACACAACCATGGTGAAGCAATTGCCGCATTTACTGTGCTCTCTCAAGGCAATAAACTGAACACACAAGACAAGCTAGCCTTCGCCAAAGAGCTAGCGGCATCGTCACAATTTGACAAGGCCATCAAAATAATCGAAGAGCTAAGAACTGGAAATCCCAATTCAATTAGTTACTCTTATGAGTTAGCACAATTGCTAGCAGCATCGGGCCAGAGCAAGAAAGCCATCGCTCTGTGCCAATCGTCTCTGGCACAAACTGGTTCAGCTGATGAGCACAAAAATCTAGCAAACCTCTACCGCTCGCTCAACAACGAACAGAACAAACCAGCAAGACCGGTAGATAACTCACAGACCAAGCCAGAAACAGAAGGCTAATGATCAAATATAAAGGGATCACTCAAAGCGACTATAGAGAGATCGGTCTGTCAGTGATTGTCGCTACCTATCTCTTCTTCACTGTAACCTGGCTCTGCCCTGACGCACCGCTCAAGACTCTAATACTCGAACCAGTCAAACAGTTTTGGCTATTCTGGGGCCTAGAGCAGAACTGGAAATTGTTTTCGCCAGAAATAAGAGAAATCAATTTTCACCCAGAAGCAATTTTGACCTATGCCAACGGCGAAAGAATGATTGTTGAGATGCCACGCATGAATCGGCTCAGCTATGGCGAGCGCTTTCGTTTAGAAAAATTCAGAAAATGGTCAATCGACTCACTACCTTGGCCTGACTACAAAGAGTTTTGGCCAGACTTTGCTCGCTATATCGGGAGAAAGTACTATTGTGCCAATAACAAACCATCGAGCCTCTCGCTCAATCTCTACTGGATTGAAATTCCCAAACCAAGTTCCGCAAGAATTGCATCGGTTGCGGCACTACCACAGCATACAAAAATGAGCACAGTATTTTTCTATAAATACAAAGCAGAAGACCAACCATGACAATATCTGCTGCAATTAGGCTTTGGCGGCAATTTTGGTTTGCACCAGAGGATAGCTCTGCTATTTCTCTGTACCGCATCTTTTATGGGCTGCTTGTGCTGCAAATTGCAGTCATTCACCTTGGCTCAAACTTTTTAGATTGGTACGGCCCCAAGGCGATTGTGACACTACCCACGGTTATTAAATATTTTTGGCACAATGAACCGCGCTTTGACTGGCTGCTACTACTGCCGCAAACAGATAGCGCCATCAGCGGCTTCCACATTGCTTTTATTGCTGCGGCCGTATTCATGACCATTGGTTTTGGCACTCGCTACAGCACACTCTTTGTCTGGCTCTCACTAGTATCGTTGCATCATCAAGATCCGTTCAATATCAATGGTGGCGATGGCTTTCTTCGGGCAGTCGGACCGTGGTTAGCCTTCTCTAACTGTGGTGACAAATACTCAATAGACGCTTGGCTCAAGAATTACATCAATCGCAAACGGGGGCGCCTCGATCTAGTTTCTAGCCCTCCAGCAAAATCGCCTTGGGCGCAGAGAATGATTCAAATACAGTTAGCGCTCGTTTACTGGCAGACCTTTGGCTGCAAAATTGCCGGCTCACAGTGGCTTGACGGCAGCGCCGTCTACTATGCCACTAGACTAGATGACATGTTCAGATTTCCGGCACCACTAATTGCCAACAATCTAGTTTTACTGAAATTACTCAACTGGTTTACGCTAATTATCGAGTTTGCCGGCTGGACTCTAATCTGGTTCAAAGAAACCCGTTACTGGGTGCTAATTGGGCTTCTAGGATTGCACTTGGGCATTGACTACATGATCAATTTACCCGTCTTTGAATGGGCATTTATCTGCACACTGATTACCTTTGTTCCGAGCCAAGACATCCAGAGTTTCTCTAGCAAAATTTCGACTTACTATAAAGCTAGACTTAATTCTCGCAAGTGAGTTCGCGCAAATCGATCATAAAACCAGGGTAAGAAATATCTACTGACTCCGGGCTTTCAATTTGCAGATCGCTGCCAGTTATCAAAGCGGCAATATGACCAGTCATAGCCAATCGATGGTCACCATCGCACTTCCATACGCCTGTAATATTCATTGGATTCTTAACTGGCCCGCTGCCATGAATGGTAAATCCATCGCTATGCTGCTCAACATTGATACCAAGCATGGTGAGATTTTCACAGATTAGTCGCAAGCGATCAGATTCTTTTTGCACTAGCTCTGCTGCACCACGCACAACCGAAGTTCCGTCGGCAAAGGCCATGGCCAAAGCAATAATTGGCAGTTCGTCAACTCCTGAAGCAATTCGCTCTGGAGCAATGGTAGTGCCTTTCAACTGACCAGAATAGCTAATTTTGAGATCGGCCACCGGCTCTAAACCATAGGTGCGCTCGTTAATCAGTTCGATATCGCCCCCCATAGCCTTAAGCACATCAAGCACAAGAGTACGACCCGGGTTTAAGCCCACGCCTAACAATTCAATTTGTGAACCGTGTAAGAGCAGAGCGGCGACCATAAAAAAGGCAGCAGAAGAAATATCAGCAGGAACTTGCAAGTCTCTGGCTCGCAGATCGCCTTGCAAGCACTCGACAATAATTTTCAACCCATTATTTTCAGTTTCAAAAGGCAGCCTAAGATGGGTCATCATACGCGTGGTGTGATCGCGAATCACATCACGAGTGCTAACTGAGGTTTTTCCCTGAGCACTTAGCCCAGCCAAAATTAAGGCGGTTGATACCTGTGCCGAATTGACATCTAAGGCGAAGTCTCCACCTGTTAAATTGCCCCCCTGTATCGTAAAAGGAGCTTTGCCAGGCACGTCGTGATACTGTACTGGGGCGCCCATGGCAGCAAGCGGCTCTAGCACTCTGGTCATGTCACGTTTTCGCAATGAAGCATCGCCGTCAAACTTAAAGGTGCCACTGCGACCAGCCAGCATTCCGGCTAGAACCCGCATGGTTGTGCCTGAATTAGCCGCTTCGACTAGAAATGGCTTTTTGCCAAGAGCAATAGAGTCAATACCACCGCCGCGAATGAGCAGATTAGCGCGCTTAGACGGCCCCACTCCAGATATCTTGATTTTGAGACCGAGTGTACGCACAGCGCGAATGGTCGAAAGACAATCTTGAGAAAGCAGGGCCCCTTCTACGGACATTTCCCCCTTGATAAAGGAAGATAATATCAAGGCCCGATGGGTAATAGATTTATCACCAGGCGGCTCTAGAGTACCACTGAGAAAGAGTTTTTCCGACACAAAGGAAACCTATAGAATGTAATCTAACAACATACAAAATGTTAGTATCGCACCAATTTCACATAACTTACAGGTATTCCTTATCATGCCAGCTCTGCGTTTAATTACCGGCGGAGAATCTCACGGTAAAGCCATCATTTCTATTCTTGAGGGGCTGCCGGCTGGTCTTTCGGTAGACCTAGACCGTGTAAACAGTGAGCTGAGCGCAAGACAAAGCGGATATGGCCGAAGCGGCCGCCAGCGCATAGAATCTGACCGGGTAGAAATACTGGGTGGCCTGCGCCATGGTATCACCACTGGTGCGCCACTGACACTTATGATCGAAAATCGCGACAGCGCTAATTGGACTCATATTATGTCTAGCACCCGTCCTGATATGAATGACCCAGCGGTCTTAGCCGCCCTTGAGGCAAAGAAAATTGTGCGCTTCCGCCCCGGCCATGCTGACTACGCTGGTACTCTCAAGTTTGATCACAAAGATGTACGCGACGTGCTAGAGCGAGCCAGTGCCCGCGAAACCGCCGCCCGCGTAGCCGCTGGCGCTTTTGCCCAGGTGCTTTTGCAAGCACTTGGCATTGAAGTAGCGAGCCACGTGGTTGCCATAGGCGCAGTCAGCTCAAAGCTTAAAGGACAAGAAGTTGCAGACTTATCACTACCTGAACTAGAGCAGAAAGCTAGGCAGTCGGAAGTTTTCTGCGCTGACCCAGCGGCATCGGCGGCAATGAAAGATGCAATTAAGGGTGCGCTGATGTCAGGAGACAGTTTGGGGGGACAAGTTGAAGTACTGGCTGATAATTTACCAGTAGGACTGGGCAGCTTCAGTCAATGGGATAGACGACTCGATGGCCAGCTAGCCCAAGCCCTAATGAGCATTCAGGCCATGAAAGCCGTAGAAATTGGCGAAGGCATAAGCGACTCCCAGCAACCGGGCAGTAAAGTGCACGACCCAATCTATCCGAGAGATAAGGACAGCAACGCCCAGACTAACAATTTACCAGTCCGGCGTGAGAGCAATCATGCTGGCGGCCTAGAAGGCGGAATGACCAACGGCGAACGGCTGATCGTGCGCGCCTACATGAAGCCCATTCCCACTCTCAAGGCAGGCCTAGCATCGGTGACCTACCCAGAGTTTGAAGCCTGCCAAGCCCACTATGAACGCTCAGATGTTTGCGCCGTTCCGGCTGCTTCAGTTGTGGCGAAGGCAATGGTATGCTTGACCCTAGCGAATTCTGCTATTGACAAGTTTGCCAGCGACAGCATGCGTGAGCTCTCAGCTTCACTGAAGCAATACCGCGAACACTGTCAAAATCTAAACTCTTAAAAGCAATAAAAGGGAAAGAAGAGAAGATGCGTCATAAGTCTAAGCATCGTGGGCCAGTAATCACGATGAACTGGAATACAACTCTCGATGTCAAAACCCGAGTAGCAGTGGGAGCGGGCGCCCGACACAAACTTTCTTCGATATTGGCTCAAATTGGAGCAGGCCGGCGGGTATTGCTCCTTTGCCAGCCATCCACTGCTGTGCATTGGTTGCGTGACGTACTTGACACCCTACCTTCTGAAGACTTCCAAGTGACCACTCTTGAAGTGCCAGATGGCGAGAATTGCAAAACCAGCGAATGGCTATTGCGTATCTGGGAACACCTAGAAGCACGGGGCTTTGATCGCCAAGACACAATCGTTGCCCTCGGTGGCGGCGCCGTTTCTGACCTGGCTGGTTTTGCCTGTTCTACATATATGCGCGGCCTTAACCTAGTGTTGGTGCCAACCTCTCTTTTAGCTCAAGTCGACGCAGCTATCGGCGGCAAAAACGCTATCAATCTGCCATCGGGCAAAAACCTAGCCGGTACGTTCTTCTTCCCCAAAGCCGTTTTAGCTGACCAAGAAGTTTTAGAAACACTACCGAGGCGCCAACTGACCTCTGGCCTAGCCGAAATTCTCAAATATGCTTTGATTGAAGACACCGCAGCCAAAGCCACCGATTACGAAAAGGGACCAAGACCGCTAATCGACATCATCGAAGATATGCTGCGCAATGTTGTAGAACACGATGACCCAGTGCTTTCAGGCTTGATCACAAGCTGCATCAAAATGAAACTCTTCGTCGTTGCTCGCGACCCGCATGAATCAACGATCCGCCGTTCACTAAATCTAGGTCATACTTTAGGTCACGCCCTAGAGACAGCCACATCTGACAGCAGCAGCGAACTATCTCATGGTGAAGCAATTGCTATTGGCATGGCTCAAACAACCAAATATGCTGTCGCCCAAAAGAAAATCGGCAAAGATGCCCTTGAGCGTGTCAAAGAAATTTTAATAAGAGCAGAGTTGCCCTACGAAATTCCGAAGGGTGTTGTTAAGGACAAGCTTGTTCATCTGATGACTTCTGATAAGAAACGCAGCGGAGAGACCATCAAACTAGTAATACCGCAGACAAAACTAGGTCAAGTTGACTTCGAGGCCTCTCTCCCTATAAGTGAATTAGCCAAACTAGTTTAAAGTGATCGCAAAATTGAAACTTTTTGGCGGGGCCCCCGTAATGGATAGTGCAAGACCACAGCACTGTTCACTTTTTGCTTTCCATTTTGCTTTCCTTCTGGGGGGGGTTCATTCATGAAAAACTGGCTCAATAATAAATACACAGCAATCTCACTAACGGCAGGGGCAGTTATGCTAGCCGCCGGCAGCAATTTAGCGGCATGGGCAGAAAAATCGAGTGAAGAAGGCGGGCTCTTAATTTCGCAAATGCAACAATCAGGTGGCGATCCTGAGTTCGAAGAGGCTGTCGTAAAACACATTCTCAAACGCTTCTTTAATCGTATCGATGCCAACGATAGCCAAAGAAAGGAAATATCAGAACTAGTTAAAGACAAGCGAACGGCCAACCAAGCTAAAAGAGCGGCGTTGAAAGCTGGCATCAAGGACTTTCTTTCGGCGGCCACTAGCCTGGACAATTCAGAAAGCTCCGCTGCCACCTTACGCACTAAAGCCAAGGAGCTCAGGGCGATGCATGAAGAACTCATGGATGATCGCCTTGAATCGTTTCTTAAGGTTAGAGCACTTCTCAGCAGTGAACAGAAGGAAAAACTACACAATACTTGTAAGAGTTTTGGCGCCAGTACGATGTTTGGCAGGAGATTCTCCAGCCATATAGGAGAAACTCTTTAGTGCATGCCAGCCGATAGTAACTCTGCCAGCATAGATAACGAAGACCTTGCCTGCGTCAAAAAAACACTGGCTGGCGATCGCCGCGCCTTCGAAGCACTGGTAAAAAGGCACCAGGGCTTGGTCTACAACTTGCTCAACCGCATGGTGCAAGATAGTGAGGTAGCCCGTGATTTAACTCAAGAGGCATTCTTGAAAGCCTTCCGCAATCTAAAACAGTTTGATCAAAAACACTATAAAACAGTAAAACCTTGGTTAATCAAAATTGCCACCAATAATGCCCTAGACTATTTGCGCCAATCGAAATCTACCGTTTCGCTCGATCAGCTGCTCAGCGATGAACCATACTTAGAGCCATCGACAAATGTAGATGCCAGTGTCGATGCTGAGCACACTATGTTTGTAGAAAAACTCAATCAAGCCTTAGCGCTCTTGCCATTGAGGCACAGACAAGCTTTCGTCTTGCGCTACCAGTTCGAGTTTAGCTACGAAGAAATCAGCAAATCGATGCAAGAAAATGAGAACACGGTGCGCACACTTTTATTCAGAGCAAAAGATCGCTTGCGCAAACTAATTTTGGAAAAATCAGGGAGAGCCGACAATGTCACTGGACTGTAATCAAACAAAAGAACGGCTAGAAGAACTAGTCGATCAAATAGTTGATGCCGGCCTAATCGGCCAGGAGATTGACCCGAGCCAGCTAAGCCTGGCAAACGACTGCCAGGAGCACTTGAGCCAATGCGCCAGCTGCCGCGACTATCAATTAGCAAATCGCATGTTGATTGAAGCAGCAGCGGCTTTGCCAATTGAGGTAGTACCACAAGCAGATCTACTGACAGCAAGTATTATGCAAGCGGTTATGGACGAGCCCATGGCGACAGCTAGTGCAGAGGCAATTAGCGCCGCAACAAATACAGCAGCAACGAAAATTCAGAATAAATCTCATGGCGAAATTTCACTGGTTGCGCTCTCGTTTATTGCCTTTGCAGTAGCATCAGCATATGGCGTACAACTAGATGAATCGCTCTGGAACATTGGCTCGTGGCTAATTGCCCTCATGGTTTTTATTGCCCTCAAGCCCTTGCTAGAGAACAATAAACCAGAACACCGATATACAGGAACTCCGGCATGAAAGGGCAAAAAATATTGCACAAACTACTATTGATTACTGCACTATTTGTCAGTTCACTATTAGCCAGTGCCCTACTTACTAGTTCACTTCTGGGTCAGCCAAGCTATGGCCAGGCACCAGAAGTACAAGCAACAGAAGTACAGGCAACAGCAAAAGCACAAGAACCAAACAAATGGCAATTTCAGTGGCTGAAACGCGAGGAGAACCAACCAATTGTTCTAGACAATAATTTGCGTCGTCCGTTTCTATTTTTCCGCGATGCTATCAATCAGCGCTGGCCGTTGGGCCGCTTGTTTTTCATCATGATGCTCTCAGCGGGCTTGGCCAAAGTCTTTGCCAAGAAAATGGTGGCTGGAGCGCAAGAGCGTTGTCGCAAAAATTTCTTAGTTTGCCTTGCCAGTGCTTTCATCTTCACCACCATCTTACTATCGGTTTCACGCCTTGCCTTCCACACCGATGCCCTAGTACCAATGGCTTTAGGCTGCATTGCCATTGTGCAGATAAGCTATGTGGTAGGCATGGGGCTCGGCGTCAACATTTTCGCTAATACCTTTAGCGACCTCATTGGCAAAAGGTTTGGTCAAGAGCCACAAGAAACAAAGAAGAAGATACTTGGCCGCTGGTTTGCGCTAGTGACCACGGTCTTCATGCTCACAGCTATCGCTGCAATTCCTGAACTTGGAAGACTTCCTCGCCTCGGCAATCGCCTTGTGGTTTTGGTTGCTATCATTGGATTAGGCGGCCTGATTAGCGATATGCGCACTAAATCGAGAAATAGAGAAAGTGAATGAAGATATTATTGGCCGTAGACGGCTCACCCTGCTCAAAACTAGCAATCGAATCTATTGCCACGAGAGTTTGGCCAACCGAGACACTTTTTAAAGTAATTACAGTCTTAGAACCCTTTCACCCTGAGCTGGCTGGCTGGCATTCGGGCTACGTGCCCTTAGCTATAGAAGCTCAGCAAGAGAGGCTTGATGAAGCAAACACCCTAGTCGAAGAAACCGCGGCCCGCTTAAGCCAATGCCTCAAGGCTGAAGAAAGTCAATTTTCAGCTAGCTCAAAGCCTATAGCAGCCGAAGTACTCGAAGGTAACGTCAAAGAACGAATCGTGGAATGCGCTCGAGAATGGCACGCCGATATGATTGTGATGGGCTCACATGGGCGCCAAGGTATAGAGAAACTCTTCCTTGGTAGTGTTTCACAAGCAGTTTTAACAGAGGCCCCTTGCTCAGTAGAGATAGTGAAGAAAAGCAGCGAGAAATAAGCGCTGCTTAACTATTGCTCGTCTGGACCTGTATATGGCTCAAAGAATGCTTTCTTTGCACCCAGGAATAGGAACGTGAAGGCACTAACGCCCAAAACAATAAATATGAAGACCACTGGTTGGGTTTGAAAGTCTTGCATCCAGACTCCTAAATGCTGAAAAAGGCCTAGTAACAAAGAGAACACTTATTCAATAATACCGTTGAAGTGAAATTATAAACATTTGAACTTCAAACTGTAGGTATTTTAATGTTCGCCTCTCCCCTTGTAATTTGCCCTCGGCGGTCAATTAGCGGCCCTTAAGCAGCTCCTTACTACTACCAGAGATGTGCTATAACTTCTCAGTTACCATCAACTTAGATTGGATTTCCGCGAAAAAGGGAGAATGGCACTGATGACAGCTTCTAAACGGTATGTACCCGTGAGCCTGGTCTGTCTATTGATAGCAAGCACCTATTCAGCTACAACAAATCCAGCCAAAGCAGGCGGCTCTTCGCTTGATCCTTATGCTCATGTGCAGGCACCTACGGCCAAAGAAGTAGAAGATAGGAACAATAAGGCCAGAGCCAAGAAAGGTTTGCCACCGATTCACAAGAGCGAACAAACCAGTTCCAGCACGACAAAGGTTGAGGATATCTCTAGCACCACTACCTATGTCACTGCACCGGGTGGTGGTAATGGCAAAGCCGTAAAGCAAAATTCTTCTGTAGCCGAATCTGGAGCGGGCGGCGGTAAACTTTTCGGTAAGTTCCCGAAAATCGGTCTACCGAGCATGCCCTCCCTACCTATGTTAGGTAAAGGCAAGGCCAAAGCTGAGCATGAGCCTGAAAACAAAGTTGCACATGCAGCTAAAGAAAAACCGGCAAAAGAAAAGGCCACAAAAGTAGCCGCTAACAAGACTGAAACTAAAGCCGTCAAAGAAAGTCCACTTGGCGAAGAAATAGAACCATCGTCAGTTGCCTCAGCTGCCAAACCTAGCGAAGGTGAGGGCGAAGGCAACGTGATGACAAAAACTCTCAAAGCCACCACCAATGGTATGGTCAGCGGCAGCAAAAAAGTTGGCAGCGGCATCGCTAATGGTGCCAAGGCATCAGGCAATGTCATTGCCAAAGGCGCCTCCATGGTAGGCAGCGGCTTCAAGGCAACTGGCGAGAAGATCAAAGACGGTACTGGAAAAATCGCTAGTATTGGCATGCCACGCATGCCCAATCCTTTCCAAAAGAAAAATAAGGGCGAAACCAAAAATGCCCTAAACGGAACCAGCCTACCGGCACTCGCTGGCGGATCAGTCAACCTGACAGGAACGAAAAGTGGTTCATCGAACGCTCAAAAAGACCAGGCTAAGCTAGATCAAGCTGTTACAGCAAAGGCGCCTGTGATCAAAGACTCGACAGAGCTAGTATCTGACAAACCAAGCAAAAGTGGCATGGCTTTGTCCGAAAAAATGACAAGCACTTTCTCAAAGCTAAATCCGTTTAGCAAGAAAGGCATTGCCGGCAAGAAGCAGAAACAAACCCTATAGGCGGTTTGCTCTAAGTACCAAACTAAAAGAAGTGGCGTGTGCTGGAAATAGGTGCATGCCATTTCTCTTTTTTGTGCTGCATGCAACACCAGCTGAGCATTATTTTCTCAGCGGATAATTTCGCAGTCACTAAGCCATTTGGTGAGCTCAACTAAGCCCGGATAGGTGACATCAGTGCTGCGCACCCAAAGCTCCTTAAGGCCCTTCATGCGAGCAACATGAGTTAGTCCATCATCTCCAATACGAGTGCAATTGAGGCGCAGCCTCTCCAACTGTCCAACTTCTTTGAGCTTGGGCAGACCCTTGTTTGTAATACGAGTGAATGACAGGCTCAAAGTCTTAAGCTTCTGCAATTGGGCTATCTGAGCTAAGCCGACATCGCTAATATGAGTGTCGTCCAAAACCAGTTCTTCTAATTGTTGCAAATGGGCCAGAACCGCCAGGCCCTGGTCTGTCACTTTCGTGGATGAAAGATTGAGTTTAGTCAATCTCACCAGCGGGGCAAGATAAGCTACGCCACAGTCGCCGACGGCAGTACAACTAACATCAATTTCCTTTAGACCGACCAAACGACCGATGGCAGCTAGCTCTTCGTCGCAAATATCAGAACCAAGAAAGGAAATACTTGAGAGAGCGTCGGGTGACATTTCTTCTAGCGGACTCAAACCATAGGCTGGGTCGAAGCTATAGTAGAGAGCCAGATGTTTACCAGGTGGCACCTCTACCAATCCGGTTGCCTCACCCAAAAACTCAGACTTTCCTCCACTGTCCACCACGTAGAGTTCGCCCAGTGAGCGGTTCGCTGGAAACCGGACTTGCCTTTGCTCCGGCGGTCTTTGCTCAGGTATCGGTAGGGCTTTGACCATTCTACTCTCCAACACTAAAGACTATGTACCAAAGGTGCAACCGTTTCTAATCAAAGATTAGAAGAGAATAGCTGCTGAGAAGTATGAATATGGCCAAGATTGGCTGCTGAGAAGTACGACTAAGCAGGAGAATAGTTCCGAAAAAGATATGCTGATAATAAAAATGGCTGGTTCTTGAGTTAGAACCAACCATTTTAGAATACAAGTGATTAGCCGCTAGGCTAAATCTTCGGGTCAACGCTTACACAGCGGTCAGTCTTACTCGTTCTGCTTCGACAATTGTCTGAGCTTTAGGCATACTGCGAGGGAACTCACGTCCTCTCATCAAGACCTCTTTATCGTAGCTTTCTGGCTTAAAGATCTGGCAGAAATATTCAATGGCGTCATCGACATTGAAATCACGACAAGAGAAAATGTCGAGAGTAGCGAATCCTTTCTCTGGGAAAGAGTGAATGGAGATATGCGACTCAGCAATGAGAACGACTCCACTAACTCCCCAATCGTCTTCAACGGTACCGTGGTATGTGAAGACATAAGGCGGCATAATCTTGGTCATATCTAGCTTTGCTGGATAAGCATCGAGAGTTTGACTCATTAGTGTCATGTCTGCCAAAAGTTCTTTTGGGCAACCATAAGCTTCTAGGATCAAATGTGGTCCAAACATGTTTCTTCCCCCTGGGCGTTTGACGATTCAAACGCATTGAAATTGGTATCCGAAAGATCCAGAAAAGTTTCAAAAAAGCGCAAGCCTTGGCTTTTGCTTTATATTCGTTTCCTGGCGGGGTACACGAAACGCTTATCTACACCAGATAAAGACTAGTCCGAACTTGGATAGGCCTGGGAGTTGGGCGTTGTGTGGTGCATCAACCTCCGTAAAGAAGTAGATCGAAAGACGTATTCTACAGTAAATGTTCCTGGTGTAAACAAATTTGCCCCAACCTGCAAAGAAGCGCTTTACTTTGCTTTAAACTTGCGCAGAATCAGCCCACAATCACACTCTGAGCAAACTTGAAACTGCCTAAATGTGGATTTTATTGACTCTAACTTTGACCGACTCGGCAAAATTAGTTTCAATCGCCGCAGGCAAGCTCGAGCTGGCGTCAACCCAGAACTGGGCTCCAACCAGAATTGCCGAAGAGCGTTTCCCTTGAGGGAAGTGCAGTAAGACCGGATCTTCACCCTTGTGCAAAATAAGCAAATCTTTCAGTCGATGCAGATCGGCAAACGACTGGTTGGCACTAAAAATGACGTCAACCATCGAAGCGTCACCAATTCTTCTAATGCTAGAGCCCATCACAGAAGTGCTTTCTTCGTTCTTCTTCACCTTCCCCTTAATCAAAAGCAATGACTGCGGCACAAGTACATCAGAAGATACCTTTTCTAAAGCCTCGCTATACAGAACGATTTCAGCTTTGCCAGTGAGGTCTTCTAGGTGAATAATGCAGAGCAGCTTATTTTGCTTAGTCAGCTTCTTTTCTATCGAATTGGCGAGGCCACCAAGAATAACAGTAGTACCGTCGGGGCACTCTTTCATTTCTTTGACAGAATGAGTAGTGACGTATTTAAGACGATTAGCAATGCGCTTCAAAGGATGACTGGTAACGTAGAAGCCTAGTAACTCATGCTCCATCGTCTGTAGTTCGCCTTCTCCAAACTCAGACGGATCGCCAATCAATGGGGTCTCTAAGTTAATGCCTTGCGATTCTCCAAAACTAAACAAACTAATTTGACCGGTGTTCTTTTGGTTTTGCCTGCGGTTAGCGGCATCGACCAGTGAGTCTAAATTGGTCAAAGCCTGCTTGCGGCTCATCCCCAAACCAACGCAGGCACCTGATTTGATCAAAGATTCTAGCGACTTTTTGTTGACCAACCTCAAATCAATGCGGTCAAGAAAGTCTTGCATGGTCGAAAAAATGCCACCACGCGCGCGCTCTTGCACAATAGCTTGAACAGCGCCGTCACCAAGCCCCTTAGTGGCGGAAAGACCGAAGCGGATACTGCCACCATCTGAAGTGAAGTCGGAGCCCGATATATTCATGTCTGGCGGTAAGATCGGAATGCCCATGGCCTGACACTCGGCGATGTAGTTCTGCACTTTTTCAGTATCGCCAGAAACAGACGAGAGCACCGCAGCCATATACTCAACAGGATAATGGGTCTTGAGATAGGCCGTCTGATAGGTGACTACTCCGTAGGCGGCACTGTGCGACTTGTTGAAGCAGTACTCAGCGAACTGCACCATGATGTCGAAAAGATTGTTAGAGATTTCAGGACTAACTGAATTCTTGGCACAACCAGCACAGAATAATTCACGTTGCTTTTCCATTTCGGCAGGCAACTTCTTACCCATGGCTCGACGCAGTAAGTCGGCTTGCCCAAGACTATAACCACCAAGAACTTGAGCAATTTGCATAATTTGCTCTTGATAAACTATCTGTCCATAAGTGGGCTTGAGAATGCCCTCTAGAAGCGGAGTCTGATAGGTAATTTTGGTCTTGCCGTGCTTACAATCGATAAATTTATCGATCATGCCAGAGTCGAGCGGACCTGGTCGATAAAGAGCAATCAGAGCTGAAATGTCTTCCATGTTAGATGGCCGCATATCACGCGCCACTTGCTTCATACCGGCAGAGGTCTCTAACTGGAAGACACCAGCAAGATCGCCGTTAGAAATAGTCTGGTAGGTCTTTTCGTCATCAAGCGGAATCTTGTCAGGAATAATTTCAATTCCTCTAGTTTCCTTGATGCGCTTGCAAGCCTTATCGATCATGGTCAAGTTACGTAGGCCAAGGAAGTCCATCTTGACCAGACCTACATAAGCTGCGTCTTCCATGTAGTACTGAGCAATAATGGTGCCATCATTGTTCCTCTGCAAGGGAATCATTTCTTCCATTGGCACATCAGAGATAACCACACCAGCAGCATGCATACCAAAAGTTTTGTTGCAGCCTTCAAGTTTGCGGGCCAAATCAATTACTTGCTTTGCATAATCATCAGTCTGGTAGACCTTTTTAAACTCAGGGTGTTCCTCCACCATTTCGTCGAGTGGGGTTGGCTTACCACGCACAACCGGAACCATTTTTGCCAGCTTATTAGATTCACCGAAAGGAAATTCAAGAACCCGAGCAACGTCTTTAATAACAGCCTTAGAGGTCATGCGGTTAAAAGTGATGATCTGGGCCACATGATCTTCACCGTACTTCTCAGCGCAATACTTAATTACTTCGCCGCGACGTTCAATACAAAAATCTGTATCGATGTCGGGCATACTCTTACGCTCAGGGTTCAAGAAGCGCTCAAAGAGCAGGTTGTAGCGCAGTGGATCAATATTGGTGATACCCAGAGCGTAGGCGACAATGGAACCGGCAGCAGAACCCCGCCCGGGGCCAACCGGAATATCCTTCTTTCGAGCATAGTCAATAAAGTCGGCCACAATTAAAAAGTAAGAAGCAAAGTTCATGTCTTCAATTACTTTTAGTTCTCTGAATGCACGGTCTTCTACTTCTTGAGTCCAGTCAGGGAATCGCTCTCGCAGGCCATCGAAGACTAAGCGGTTGAGGAAACTCTCGGCAGTATGCCCGGCAGGCACTTCAAAATTAGGTAGGCGCGGCTCGCTAGCCAGCTTTACCATTTCAACTTTATCGGCAATCTCAAGAGTACTTAAAATAGACTCTTCAATAATTTCCGTATCTAGGTGATCGCGAAAGAGATAGGCCATCTCGTCGCCATTCTTGATGTACTCCCAACCAGTGAACTTCATACGATTGGAATCAGTAACGTTCTTGCCCATCTGAATGCAAAGCAAGCAATCATGCGCTTTAGCATCTTGCTTGTTAGTGAAGTGACTGTCGTTGGTACAAGAAAGCTTTATGTTTAAGGCGCGAGCAATCTGCACCAGTGAACGATTGACCTTGCGGTCTTCTGGCATGCCGTGATCTTGAATCTCAATATAATAATTTTCGCCAAAGGTTTGTTTGTACCAATCAGCTACTTCAAGTGCTTTTTGATAGTCATCTTTGAGCAAGTGCTGACATAGTTCAGCCCCTAGGCAACCAGATAGAATAATCAGACCTTCTCTCTGGTCGGCCAACATCTGCTTGTTAATTCGAGGCTTGTAGTAGAACCCTTGTAGGTGAGCGCGAGAATTGAGACGAACTAAATTGCGGTAACCCTCTTTGTTTCGAGCCAGCATCGTCAGGTGATACAGTGGCTGTTTGGCCGATTTATCTTTGATATCGCCATCAATAATGTAGGCTTCACAGCCGATAATAGGTTTTAGCCCGCCGATTTCTTGACATTTTTTTGTCAGCTCAACAGCACCGTACATGACACCATGATCGGTGATCGCTACAGCTGGCATATTTTCTGCTTTGGCCTTTTTCACCAGATCTTTGATCATGGTGGCACCATCGAGCAGACTATATTCGGTGTGCAAATGCAGTGGTACGTATGGGCGCGGGCTCATCTTTCTCCTTAAGGGCTAATCTAGGTGTCCCTTATCCCTTATCTCTAATTCTAAGTAATTCCCCCTATTAACAACGTCCAACCGCCATCTAAAGTTCAATGAACTTAGTCAATATTCGCCAAATTAATGCAAAAAAAACCAAAACAGGAAGGCAACGCCTTCCTGTTTAATAGCTTTTTCTAACGCCAGGCCAATAAATTGGGGGAAATTGCCAGCAGGCTTAGACGATTAGCTCTTTCAAGTGAGAAGTCAATCTCGAGCGTGAAACCCGTCTGCGCGATACGGTTGGTCTGTGAGCCACTGCTGAATCGGTTCCGACTTCAACAGGATACTCTTTAAGCATTACATCAGTAACTTCTTCAAGCTCAAGCTTGGCTATCGCCTGCCTGAACCACATTTGCAGGCATCGTCTTTCATCGTTTGAGAGGGTAGTCTCGTTCATTTTATGCTCTCCTTAAGGCCAATTAGGGGAATTGCTGCGCAACACATATACGCTTCAATCGCTTTCAAGCGCTTGAACACTGCATCCGTTCCCGTTGAGCAAGCATTGGGAGGGAGCATTTGTTCCGCTTGTCCTTAATGCCATTATGAGTGCTTCTCAAGAGGAAGCAATGCTTGACATTTAATGTTGAGATAAACAATCACTAACCATCAGCATTTCTCTCAGTAGAAAAATGGAATTACGCGGAAGACACCGGCTGGAAGGCTGACTGGTTCTACCTCTTGCGCACTTTCAATTTTCTCTATACGCCACCCCATGAAAACCAAAATTCCTGGCAAAGCAAGTAGCGGAAACCAGGTCATGTGAGAAAACGCCAATCCAGCCGCCAGAAATATGACACCAAGATAATGAGGATAGGTAATTTTTTTGATTTTTTTCGGTGCAGCCAGGCCTATAACGAACAAATAGGACCCGACGGCAGTCAATATCCAACCGATATAAGCGCTTAGGTAAGCTTGGTCGTATGTACCAAAAATGGCGAGCTTCATGCGCATACAAAGCAAGGCGCTGGTGAGATAAAGAGAACCGTAGGTAAAAAAGCCTATGCGTTCATTCCATTCACTTAAACCAACCGGCTTAAGCCAGCGTTCTACGGCCGCTGGCGGACCGAGGGCACCGGCTGCAAAAGCTGTCAAAAAAACCATAAAATAGAAGACAAACTGTGCTGTAGTCAAAAAACCAATTGGCAACGGCTTAGCAACGCCAAAGGCCGGTACAGCAGTGAAGGCCACCACAAGAACCAGACAAATCAAACCGTTAGTTACTCTATGAAGGAAAACGCTCACGAGACCTTGCCAAAGCTCGCCACCAGATGCAGTAGCACATCCAAACTTCTATCAAATTAAGTATAAACCAAGCGATAGCTACCGATCAGCCCTTAGTCTAAAATAGAAATCCTCCCTCCCAGTATTCATCCTTATAAGTAGTTCGTCATAAGTCTAAAGTGAGGCCAATATGAACCAGCTTCCTCCCGTTCCAGCAATAGGACTAACTCTAGCCGTCCCCAAGGAACGAGTAGAGCAGGCCATAGACGAAATGGTTCTCCGGGGCCGCAGCCTACTGCAAAGGAAAGCTGATTCAAGAGAAATGATGGACCAACTCAAGAGACAAAACTGGGACTGGGTTGTTCACACTTCAAACGCTTTAAAAGAGTACTTTTCGTCTGAAAGCGTTTCTCTTTACTTCGCCTCAAATGTTTATGTTCAACCAAGCCTAAAGCTAGATGACTTTGAACGCGACCTAGAGGAGTTTCCACCAATTGTAATGGGTAGGCTCGATAGACTAAATGGCTTCCGCAAAATGGTTGCCGTTATTCCAGAGCCCCCTTGCGGCGACTACATAGATGCTCTAGCTCATCCCCGCATTTACCACGCCAGCTGGAAAGCGTTTGAGCTGGGACAATACGGACAAGCGGTGGTACTGGCCGTCAAAGAAATCGAAGACGCTATTAGCCTTATGGTCTCGGGCAACATCAACGCCACAGGCGTCGAACTAATTAGACAAGCCTTCGATCAAGAAACGGGGCCACTGGCAAGCCTTGAATCAACAGCCCAAGAAAATCTCGGCATCGCTGATTTATTGGCCGGCTTTATGGAACGGTATAAAGGCCTACCGGGAAACGCTCCCGTTGGGGTCGCCCAAACAGCCAGAGTTCTTTCGCTGGCTAGTTATCTTATGTATACCCTCGAAGCAATTCATCCAAGGCGGGAAGAAGGCACAGAGGAAGCGGCGCCACCAGACCAACCCTATGAGTTTGAATTCCTAAAAGAATAGGGATTCTGGCTGCCATCCGTTTGCATAGCGCACTATTTTAGTTAGCCAACCCGGCATTAGGTGTGACGATGATGTCAGTTCTTGAATCTCATCGGAATTGAGCATAGCCATAGCAGCCTGAACAGCCTGGCTATCACAACGATCTTTGCCAAGAAACCAAAGAGCTCGAATTACTTGTCCCAACGGTGAATCACCGAGGGCAGTTTTTCGAGCTGAAAAATTCTGCAGACAAATTTTCATTTCAACAGATTGGAACGAACTGCTCACACCATGAACACAAAAAGTTGGGTCGTCATTTGTATAGCTTACCAAGCCCAGTTTCTTAGCAATGTCCAAACCATGAACAGCGACACTCTTCCTAAATGCACTGGCTTTGAATGAGGCGACAGCAAGTGGCTCAAATACTTTTGGCCGGTCATCACTCAGCGTGAATACCCCTCTAGCAATTCGCAGTAGAAATCCGCATTTGACCAGACGGTATAGTGATTGGTCGACCGCCTCGCGACTGCCAAACTCAAGGACCTGGCGTGTGGCAAACCAGCTATCTTGAGGTAGGCGCTGGATAAAGGCCACAATGTTACGGTGACAGTTCATAATTCCACCTCGTGTCTAGGGGCTACTTTTACAAACGCTCAAACGAGGGGAAGAGTTCAATGTTTAGACAAAGAAATTGATGAAATATTCACTGAACTCAAAATCGAATTGTGCTGGCACCGCACGCGGTGTTAGATTTACAGCGCCTCTTTCTAACACGGATCCGTCGTTAGACTTGAAGCGCCTCTTTCTAACATGGATCCGTCGTTGGATTTACAGCGCCTTTTTCTTACACGGGTCCGTCGTTAGATTTGAAGCGCCTTTTTCTTACACGGATCCGTCGTTAGATTTACAGCGCCTTTTTCTTACATGGATCCGTCGTTAGATTTACAGCGCCTTTTTCTAACACGGATCCGTCGTTAGATTTACAACGCCTTTTTCTTACATGGATCCGTCGTTAGATTTACAGCACCTTTTTCTAACACGGATCCGTCGTTAGATTTACAACGCCTTTTTCTTACACGGGTCCGTCGTTAGATTTACAGCGCTTTTTTCTTACATCGGATCCGTCGTTAGTTTTACAGCGCCTTTTTCTTACATGGATCCGTCGTTAGATTTACAGCGCCTTTTTCTAACACGGATCCGTTGTTAGATTTACAGCGCCTTTTTCTTACACGGATCCGTCGTTAGATTTACAGCGCCTTTTTCTAACACGGATCCGTCGCTAGATTTACAACGCCTTTTTCTAACATCGGATCCGTCGTTAGATTTACAACACCTTTTTCTAACACGGTTCCGGCGTTAGATTTACAACACCTTTTTCTAACACGGTTCCGTCGTTAGATTTACAACGCCTTTTTCTTACTTCAGCCCTAACCTGGTCCCTAAACAGACTGAGGCGCGCTAAGAGTCTTCAACGCAAATCGAACTAAATCTTCTGCGCTATCTGCTGCAATATTTCTTTCTTTCGCCTTTTTCAAAGCAGCATGAATCTCTGTTGCTGTATAACCAAGATTGGCCAAGATCTCCGTCACTTCCTCGAACACTGCAGACTTACCAATAAATGGCTCAAGTGGCTTGCTTCCAAGGGTTTGAGAAAACTCTTCCATTTTAGTTTTAAGCTCAAGAATTATTCTCTGCGCCACTTTCGCCCCGACTCCTGGAGCCTGCGAAATCATCTTTTGATTCTCACTGAGTACAGCTTCGACAAGTGTCTCAATTCCAAGAGTACCGACAAGCCCAAGAGCAAGCTTTGGTCCAATCCCAGTCACTGACTGCAATAAATTGAAAAGCTGGCGTTCACTAATATCCCTAAACCCGAATATAGTCCACTCAGTTTCTCGAATTGCAATTGAAGTATAAACAGTTACCGAGTCACCAATTTGTCCGAGCTGCAACAAGGCTGAATGCGCCACAGAAAGCTCGTAACCTACATCATTAACATCAAGCACTAGCCGATCGACTGGCCCACCAGAAATCTCTTTAGTTACGATGACGCCCTTCAAATATGCCAGCATTTTAAATAGCTTTTCCTTAACCGAGATGCCATTACTGGTGGTGCAATGCTGGTTCTTTTGATTAGCTCTATTCAGCCATCAAGGTCATATTGCCGCCACTGCTATGAGCGTGCTCAACAGCGGCACGACCGTGAGACATTAGAAGCTTACCCTCATCATCCATATGTTTTGCAAACTGACAAATGCCAACCGAAACAGTCACCGCTTTCGACTCGGAACCGACAGTTAAAACAGACGCAGCCACAGAGGTACGAAGACGCTCGGCTACCTCAATAGCCCCTTCCTTGGTTGTGCAGGTAAGCACAACAGTAAACTCAGAGGTATTGGTGCGAACAACAATGTCAGACTCTCGCATCTGCTTGGCAACGATCTGTGCCACCTGACTTAGTACTTTGTCGAAGGCATCCGGACCCAACGACTTTGAAAGCTCCTGATGGTGGTCAATTTCCATGATAACCAATGAGAACGGCACGCTGTAGCGCTTGGCCTGACGAATACCAATTTGCATGAATTCATCTAAATAACGACTGCTCTTCAGCTCGGTCAGAGCATCTGTCAATGAAAGCTCTTTTAGTTGAGCCTCTTTGCGTCGTAGTTCATCGCGAAGGGCTTTCTCTTTAAGCACGCTCTTGACACGTGACAACAATTCATTGGCCTCGACCGGCTTGAATAGGATGTCTTCATTGCTGGCGCCGTCACCAGAAAAAGTCGGTAATGGCTTATCTCGTGCGGCCAGGAAAACTATTGGTATAGCTGAGGTTTTATCATCAGCTCGCAGGCGGTTATAGACTTCAATGCCGCCCATTAGGGGCATATGCAAATCTAAGATAATGGCATCAGGTGTGCGAACCTTGCAGGCTGCAATCGCCTTAAAGCCGTCATTGGCAATACTGGCTGCATAGCCAGCCTTTTTGAGCACCTCACTCAATAGAGTGGTGATTGATTGCTCATCGTCTACGACCAGGATAGTGTTGCTTTTCACGTTCAGATTCTAGTAACCAGGAATACCCGAACGTTGATAATAGCTGGTTGACTTCAATTCAACAACTTATGCAGGCCAGTTGTTTTGAATTGTTGGAATTTTCAACCTTGGATCGTCAAAAGCGCACCCAGCTTCAATCAATGCGATATCAGCGGCCACAGTGGCAAAACAAGCAGACAGTTCAAGACCGGCACTGGTGGGCAGATATCCTTCCAAGCGTTGATTTCCCCGAAGCAACAATTTAAGAGCACCCTTGACATTGTTGCGACGCAAATGATAGAAAGCCACGGCGATTTGAATGATTCCTTGAATCAGTTCCTTATGAGGAACGTCAGGTGTAAGACTTTGCCAATACTCTTCAAGAGTCTCATGACATTCATAGAACTCTTGTTGATTAAACTCGGCAATACCCAAGTGAAATGTGGGCGAATCTATTTTCATCGGGTTCAGGTTAGCTTCGCAACAATTAAAACGGTCGCTGCACTTGCTACATTGGCAAGTTCGGCACGAGCCAAGGCAATGACCTGCTCTTGATCCAATAACCCGGAAAGGTCGACGATCTTAGCGCCAAGCAACAAAATCATGCTTGGAATGGTCTTACCAGCATCACCCCAACTAGCATGCGACTCGATCAAACCCAATATCACTCCTTCAGCCTCTTCCTTCAAGGCTGCCTTGGCATCTCCATTACTGGCTTGGAGACGCACAACACCGTCAGTATCAAGAATCCGGAGAGCCTTTTTCGCCGAAGCAAAGAGATCAAGAAATCCGCCGTGAGACTTACGCGTAGCACCAAATACGGCAAAATAATCATTGGCACATATCTCATGAACTTCAGCAACAGGCACTCTCATAGATTCAGCTACCAGAGTCAGTCTCGCTTCAGGAGAAAGAGAAACCTTACCAGCGGAGGTTGCCATCTTGGTGGCGCCGCTGGCAGTAGCTCTCACTACCGAAGTTTTACTATCAATTTCAACATGAACTTCAATTGTGGAGGGTTCTGCTCCCATTTTATGAACTGCATCAAAAACTTCTTGCCGCATAGCCAAAATAGTTTCACTAGAATGAGTTGGATTGGCAACCTGCCTCTCAACAGTCTCACGGATCAAAGCCATAGCAACACCAATAGCCGAAATTACATCAGCATGCTCAGCCAAGCTGAAGCGCAGGTTCATTTCTTTGGCAACAAAAGGTACGATAGCAGCGGCACCACCGCCGCCACCAATCAAATCAACCAGTTCAGCATCTAATTTGTGTTCAGCGATCAGCTTCCTCACCACCGGTATACATTGAGCTGAAGCCAGTTTCTGAATTTTGGTTGCCAGCGCCAAAGAGGCTGAGCCGTCAGCACTTGTTTTATCATCGTGCTTGCTTAGATGTTTAGAAAGAGCAGCAAATGCTTGCCCTATTGTCTCTAAATTACCACTAGCACAATTGCCTTGGGGTACAAGGCCGAGCAAATTCGCAGCACAGGTGGGAGTAACACTAAGACTAGGCTGACTATCATCAGGTCGACTTAGGGCCACATAATCAGTTGGATCTTTTTTCAGTGGACTGATGGTAGAAACCTTGAACTCACCAGTCGACAGGGAGTCACTAAACGATGCATAACCAAGATTGGCAATATGAGCGCTACGGGGACCAACTGCCAAAATCTCTCCATCGGCTTTACTAGACAGACGGCTGAGAGACCCACCAGCTACGCCAACTGTGCGCACATCTAGCGTACGCATATAAATGCGATGGCCACCAATCTCTGCAGAGCGAATCAAAGCTCGCCCGTTAGCAATAGCTGATATGTCAGTGCTTGTGCCACCTACCTCAAGAAAAACTCCATCGGAGATACGCAAGAACATCATCGCGGCAGCCACACCAGCTGCTGGTCCAGAAAGAATAGAAAGAATCGGACGTTTGCGCATGGCGTCAATGTCCATAACGCCGCCGTCCGATCTCATAATCATTATTGGTGCACTGATACCAGCTTCTCTTACACTTCGCTCTGTCAGATCAGCGCTTTCGATCATCTTCGGCAAAATACCAGCATTAATTGCTGCAGTGCGAGTTCGCACTTTCAATCCGTACAGCTGGCTAACTTCCGACCCGGCCGTAGCCAAAATTCCAAGCTCTTGGGCGACCTTCAAAACTAGCTGTTCATTGTCAGGCTGGTCCGGAGCAAAAGCCTCACTAGCAGCTATGGCAGTGCAGCCTAGCCCTTTCAACTCAAGTATAGTTTTACGCACCAATTCTTCAGTGACAGTGTGCGAATTCAAAAAACGCTGAGTAGTTTCTAAAAAACAGCCAGATGCAACCGGAATGCGCCCCAAGTTTGTTGACGACTTAGCAAGAATGGCATTGGCACCGGCTCCCATACCAATTATGCCAACATGGGCGAGGTCACCCTCAAGCAAGGCATTGGTGGCTTGAGTGGTGCTATGGGCGATAAAGCTTACGGCAGCAGGTGCAATTTCGGCCGACTGAAGAAGCAAGTGCAGTGCCTCAACAATTCCCTTGGCGACGCCTTCTTTAGCGCGGTGACTAGTGGGAACCATGGCCTTGGCCACCAAAGTAGATGTCCCAGCGTCTAAGGCGACAGCATGGGTAAAGGTTCCGCCGACATCGATACCAATGCGATACGACCGACCTTCATCACTAGAGCTGTTATCCGCTTGAGTAAAACGTTCTACTCTCTGGGATGCTCTTGCGCTATTTTTAGTCTTTGTCTTACTTTCAGACTGTTCTTTAGTCTCAATCTTTACGTTTTCTACCATGGCACAAAACCCTTCGCCACAGAAAGGCTGAGTCCAAGAATGACTGCTAGCCAAGCATACCCAATGGTCTTGCGTAGGATAGCCTGGGTATCAACACCAAGATAAGTAGCAATCCAAATATTCTGTGTATTGGTCGGATCACAAACTCCTTGAATCTGACCAACCGACATTAGCATTCCCATGATTGCTTGAGAAGTAAGAGTGGTAACTTTCCCCATCAATGACACTAGACCACTGCCCATGCCCCAGAGACTAAGTGGGCCTCGATAGAGAGCCAGCGGCGATATTAGAGCAAAAACTAGTACGTAAGAGACAGCGCTAGTTGGCACTACGGCCTTAATTATTGGGGCGATTGCATCACTTACTTTGGGATCCATTACTGCCACGATCAACATACCAATGCCCATCATCAGGAGCACAGCCGGAATGACATTGCTAACCCCATCGATAATTGAGCGAGTGAGCAGATTAATAGACTGTGCGCTCCAAGTCGTGAGCACTCCATAGACAAGACCTAACATGAACGATGGAATAATTTCCCAGCGGAAGGCAAGCACAAAAAGCAATGGCACAATGGGGGTAAACAAGGCTATGCCGGGCAAATCCGTACTCTTTTTCAGGTGTCTCACAACAGCAAAAATCGAGAGCAAAATCAGGCCAACGCCTGCCACCAAATAAGATATCGGCAGCGGCTCTTTTGAGGCTACTCCAGCTGGAGTAAATTGATCAATGAGAGGGTAGCTTGCGGCGAGCAAAGCCGAACCCAAGGCAAGAAATTTGAGATTGCGTTTGTCTTTCAACTCGATTGCCAAAAATAGCATGACAACGAACGAAAGAATGAGAGCGAATGGCACTACGAACGAAACGATTGTTGGCTGTTCAACTTTGAGAACGTCGGTATAAAGCTGCCAGTTAGTGAGATTGAACATTCCACCAAGAGATATGCCAAACAAAAATAGCCCCGCAGCTGCCAAGGCTGGAATCCCCAGGGAAAGCATCACTGGCAAAATTATAGTACCGACCATGATAACGGCACCAAGTCCGCCCAAGGTGGAAAACAAAAGGGCCGTTACTGCCGTGAGCAAAATGCCAAGAAAATATGGATTATCGCCAGCAAACTCCGCCACCCAGCGCACAAGCGCGCGTGCCATACCGTGCTTATTCATCAACTCTGCCAGCATGGCACCAAACATGGTGGTGGTATAAGCACTATGTAGCTTGAGCGAGCCGGCGCTCAGAACATCCTTTACTATGGCTTTAGGCTCCACGCCCCCGATCAAGGCGATAGCGAAGGCCATCAAAGGCAGCGCCAGAAGGGCTGATATGCGCCTGGCATACATAAACATAGCCATGACAAGAAAAACTGCCAGGCATAGTATTCCAGTGAGCATTGAGACTTGAATATTCCTCTAACAGTAAATTCTTGAGAGCACGGCCGTATATCAATATATGCCTACGCAAGATATACAGCGAAAAACTTGCACTGGAGTGATGTAGTTCAGCATTGCAAATGTAATCTAGCAACTTATCGAGCTATTAATCAAGCTCGGCATTTTCTGCGGTCCTATACCTAAATTATCTGCACTAGCCCAATCTGACGATCGCTTCTCCAAGCCTTCTTTTTTTGATGTCCATTCCTCTTAGATGCGCCAACCTGATTATTTTCGCCAATTTAAAATGCTCAATTCGCTCAAACCTAGCCAGGTGCCCATTTAATAATCGCTTCTCACAAAACCATGGGAGTAATACGAGGTGATGGGGATTTTCCCCAATCGACTTGCCCTTGGCATCGACCTAAGATGCTTCTCATCAACCCCTGATTCGGCACAGCAGCTATTCAATTTTATTGAAATTTCACAAGTAACGACCAGCTGAAGCCTTACACCCTATTTTCTTGGAGAACCCGCACAATGCCAGATCTGAGCCATGGTCTCAATCAAAGAACAGAATTCAGCCAAGCTGGAGCCGATGCGGCAAGCAATAGCGCGACAAATCAAGAGTCTAGGTCAAGACTAGCGCTAGAGGTTCTAAATTTCAAAGGTGACAACGCCGTAAGCGGCACGATGAGAGCAACAACAGTCCTGGCTGGCGGCCTAATGGACGGGATGGTAAACGGGGCAACCCACGCAGCAGACAACAAATTGGCCACAGTGACAACTGTAGCTGAGAGCTTCGCAGTAGGCTACGGTCTCAGCGCAGTCAGCAAAATGGGCAAATTCGGAATGCCTGTGGCAGCCGCAACTGGTCTGGGCATGGGTGCAGCATGGGTATACAGCGAGTTTAGCGCTGGACGCCCCCAGGCTACCATGGGAGCTGTCTCTGATGCTTATCATTCTGGTGCCCACCTAGAAGCCAATCGCCGGCAAGTGGCAGCCAATGGCGGTGCTATTCTCTTCGATGCTACCTTGGTTGGCCTCTCTGGTGGCATGGGCATGAAAGCGGGAATGGGCATCAAGTCTAACTGGCATATTGATGCAATGGCCAACGGCAAAGCACAATTCGCCAAAACCTCAGAATTCTTCGGCCAAGATCACCTCACTGGTTTATCTCGCAACTTTGCCGGCAAGGAAGCAAAGCCAAGCGACTTAGGTGCGGGCGTCTTCGAGCAAGTCAAAGACATCGTCAATACCAAGCCGAAAAGTACTGGCTCATTTGCCGAACTAGAAGCGCAACTGAAGAAATCACAATTAGGCGATGACACACACTTAGTTGTAGCCAAAGAAAAGCTCACAACAATCCATCAAGAAAACTTGACCCTGGCAGCAAAAGAGACTCAACTGTCTGGCAAGATGACCAAACAAATTCAAGAGAGAGAGGCTCTCAACGGTCCGTTGCCCGAAAAAGCCCAACTCACTAGAGCTCAAGAGAGTCTTAAGAACGCCGAAGACATTGGTCGCACCATTAACGGAAAGCGGCAAGAGCACGATCGCCTCTTCCAAGAACGCGAACAAGCTAGAGGCTTGATTAAAGAAGAGCGCACTCCAGAAGGCAGACCAACTGCCGAGAAGATCGCCTTCGACACTAAGAACCAACAATTCCGCGAAGCTAAAGCGGCCTTTGAAGAAGCCAAAACAATGGGCGGTGCCGAAGCTGTTGGCCGTGCCAGAGAAAGAGTGGCCGACGCTCAAGCAGCTCTGTCCGCCGCTGAACAGGCGAAGCCAGGCAAGCAAGCGGCAATCGAGCAAGGAATTAAACAAACCGAAGGCGAGTTAACTGCTATCAAGGAACAGCGCCAGGTTCTATCTGTTACCGCCCAAGAACTGGTCGGCCTGCATAAAAGCCGAATGGCAGCTCTAGAAGCTGACCCCAGCCTGAAAATTGCCCATGAAAAGCCAATAGTTGTAAAAGAGCCAACTGTAGTCAAAGAACCAACTGTAGTTAAAGATGCAGCAGTTGCTAAACCTGTTGTAGCTGAGCCCGTTATTGAGACAGCAGTGGCGCCAAAAGAGGCCCCTGTGGCAACAATAGAGATAGCAACTGGGGTAGCACCGGAGGCAACAGCAGCGGCCACAACAAGCGGTCGCAATCTAATCAAAGAAGCTCTTGAACAGCCACTAGGCGGCAAAGAAATCGCTGCACCAATTGTTGAGCCTGGCCAAGTAAAAGTAATTGAAGTAGCAAAACCTCAAGTTGACGCTCCTGTAAAAGCAGCAGTAGCAACTGAGAAACCAGTTATTGAAACGCTAACAGTAAGTCCGCAGCTAAGCTCGGCTAAGGCTACTGCCGAAGGAGCCGTGCGCTCTAACATACTCTACCGAGAGATCGAAACCGGCAGACGAACGATTAGCGAAATCGACAATGGTACTTACCGCTCTAGACCAGGCGAAAACCTCGCTGAAACCAGGTCTAAAGCAGAACAAAGTGCCATGAGAGCTCAGGAACAACTGGGTTCAACTAGAGCACCATCGTACACTCGTGCTCTCAAAGAAGTAGGTGACTACGCTAAGGCCGCCTCTAAAGAACTAGCTCAAATCCCCGATGCCGGCAAGCGCGGTCAAGTAGCCAGCGAAGCAGTAGCCCAACTCGAAGGCATGATGAACAACCTGCCTAACTCATACAAAGGCTATCGCGAAAAATTGAGCGATTTGCGCGAACCAGGACGTGGCATCAACAATGGCTCTCCAGAAAGAAGACTTTCTGAAATTCAAGAACACCTGGAAGCAAAGACTAGATTGCTTGACGAGTTGAGAAACAAACAACTGCACGATATTGCCGCACAACAGCCAATTCTCAATGAAATCTTACAGCGCCAAAGCAAAGGTACCCTGCCAGAAGACGGAACCATTGTCCTCTTCGGTAAAAATGGCCGCTTCATCAATCAGCCAGGCACACGTTCGCCTAACTTTATCGAAATTTCGCGCTTGAATGAACACGGAGTGGGAGCCGATGGAGCCGGTTTCAATCGCTTTACCGCCAATGCAGCAGAAATCGACGGCATGGTTGTGTTGCGTCCAGTCTACGAAAATGGAGTTAAGGTACAACTACCGAACAAAAATAATGCCAGACCAGTCTACAAAAAAATGGTAGCTGAAGTGTTCGGCAACATTCCACCTGAAATCACAGTCAATGATAATTTCGTCAAAATTTTAGAGCGCTTCGGACCAGAAAGACAAAAACCAGGCAGCTAAGCCAAGCAGTAAACCAGCTAAACCCGGGAGCTAAACCCGCTAAGTGAAGTTACAATCGGCTAAGAACCGGGTGCGCCAGCTAAGCTTCGCGCGGACGGCTTGGCGACCTGAATTGCCCCAGTCGCTATTGCTTCAGTTAGTCCTTCGTTTGGACCTTCGTTTGGTCCTTCAGTTAATCCGTCGGTTAGCCCAGCAGCTGGTCCTTCGGTGATTGTTTCAGCGAGTTCTTTGCCCGAATTTTTTACTACAGGGCTAGGATTAAGGGCAGCGTAAATTGTGTTTGTGTCTTTTACTATGGCAGCAAGAGTAGATGGTTCTATTGCTTGAGCAGCATCAGAGACAGACTTATCTGGCGTGCAGTGACTTTCAATAATCAGGCCATCTGCACCACAGGCAATGGCAGCCCGGGACATCGGCGCAATCAATTCACGTTTGCCTACCGCATGGGATGGGTCGACCAAGACAGGCAAACTAGTCAACGATTTGATTACAGCCACAGCTGACAAATCAAGGGTATTGCGCGTACGATTCTCAAAAGTACGGATTCCCCGTTCACATAAAATTACCTGAAGATTGCCTTCCAGTAAAATATACTCAGCTGCTTGTAGAAGCTCATCGATAGTGGCCGACATTCCCCGCTTCAATAGTACCGGCTTACGCTGCCTACCAAGCTCTTTGAGCAGCTCGTAGTTATACATGTTGCGGGCGCCAACTTGAAAGACATCTAGATAGGGCGATGAAGGCTCAATCTGTTCAATCGATACCACTTCGCTGACCACAGGCAAACCAGCTTGCAAGCCGGCTTCTTTCATATACTTAAGACCGTCTAAGCCCAGTCCCTGAAAATCATAAGCCGATGTGCGCGGCTTGTAAGCACCGCCACGCAAGGCTACAGCACCGGCAGCCTTAACCGCATGCGCTAATTCAACAATCTGCTCTCGTCCTTCGATGGCGCACGGGCCAGAGATGACTACAGGCGGCAAGCCACCACCTATTTGAACCAATTTAGAATTAGGGCTTGCCGGTGACAAAGTAACTATGGTCTGGGCTAAATCTTTCCCCAAAGGACTGCGATTGCTTAAGCGAACTACTTTTTGCACACCATCCATTTGACTAAATATATGACCAGGCAAATTATCGGCATCAGTAGTTATGACCACCAAGGTAGTCTTGGCGCATTTGACTAAGGTATTCTCTAAACCACGGGAGAGAAGATTCTGACGAACCTTTTCAATTACCTTTTCGCTAGCATTGCCCAGTGACAGAATCATGAAGATCTCCTTGCTTTTCGAAATCTTCGCACAGTTTGTCAAGAATCTTTCTTAGACTCACTTACTGTAAGCTCGTAAGACCTGATATCACTCTAGCCCAGCCGCCAAAGAATGGGCCGAAAGCCGCCCAGTGTGGGAGACTCGACAAGTGAGCAAAAAGCAACGAAGACGAGTAAATAGCTCTTAATGTTATGTAAACTTACGCGATCGAAAGAGAACAGAGATAATCGCAGGCACGAAAAAGAGAATACTGAGAAATTAGAACAGAGAAATTAGAACTAAGAGTACGAACTTGGAACCGTGAAATTTGAAACCGCAGCCTGACTCTAACGAACGACCAATAATCGTCAGCAAAAAAGCCCTAGCCCGTTTTTTTCATGCCGGCTGGTGGAAACACACCTGGCATTTTGCCGTGGCTTTTGTACCAATTTTCAAAACACCAACAATTCTCTCAACTCTAGCTGGAATTATCATGACAGCCAGCCTCGGCTCACTAACTGTACTGAAAGTTGACGGGGTAATTGATGGTAATGTCCTCATCCCTACACTAATTGGTTTTGCCACCGGTATGATCATCACCGGCATACTACTAATTCTCTCGCTCTTTATCGGCCTTGTCCGCCTCACCGGCTTTACCAGAGCATTCTTGCGCTGCCCCTTAGACCTAGAAGATAGAACCACCACTGCCCAAATCAAAACCTACCTTGACGAAGGTCTTGCGGCAATCAGGCACCATAAATCTTTTCTAGCCAAAAGCTGGCTGGTTAGCTCGATCATCATGATGCCACTGATTTTTGTCTGGTGCGCCTGCTCTTTCATTGTGGTCGGCCTCAGACCCGAAATAGTTCAAGCCTATAATCTCGGTCCTGAAGTCTTGAACCTGCGTCAAGGCGGCATGATAGCGATGGTGATAGTTGGCCTCTGTCTTTCTAACTATTCAATTACCACCTTAGCGGTTTCATCAATGTTAGACAGAACCGTGAAGGAGACTTCAATTGAATCGCTTTGGCTTGCCATCACTACATCTCCAGCTTTAAGTGTTGTTTCTCTATTGGCTTTTATTGCAGTAACTGTAATTACTACACCTTATGCTGTGGATGTTCTTTTCAAACCGGCCCTTCAGGCAACAACAATCTTGGCAGTGACGCCCCTGTCGTACCTTAGCCAAATCTGGCAGGGCCTTTCTGGCCTAATTATCATTCCAATGAGCACAGCAATGTTGTGCGAAGTAGTAAGAGACTGCGTAGTCATTAAAGAAAGTGGGAAAAGTGGTGCTGACAAAAATTAAGGCTGACCTAGTCGACATCGTCTTTGATGGCAACGGTCGCGCAACAAAAATAGTCGACCGCATACGCTTGGCTCAAAGAATTGACTTCATACTGGCTTTAGCAGGCAGCGAAGTCAGCGATGTCGAAGGAGTTTCAGCAGCAGGAAGCACCCCTGAACTGCGTCGCCAAACGCCAGCAATTGATGCAGACATCTTACTTTCTCACTTAACAAATGAACAAAAATTACCAGTATCACCCAATGGCATAGCATCACCAGTGGTGCTCACAAGAGCGGCGCTGAGCTTAATACCGCACCTGACAACAATTGTAGACTGTGGCAGCTTTAGCAGTCCACAAATTGAACACATAAAAGCGGGAGCCGAACCTGGCAAATCGATTACCTCAGGAGCTGCTCTCTCACTAGACTTAGTAAACCGGCTCTATGAGGCCGGTGGCAAACTAGCAGATGTATTAGCAAGAAACGAAACCGAAAGAGCGAACCAAAACGAACAAGAAGCTCCAGTGGTCTTGGCTGAATGTGTACCTGGAGGCACCACCACAGCCCAAGCTATCTTCATGGCTCTTGGTCTAGAAGCTGAAAATCTACTCTCCAGTAGCGTGCCCACATGTAACCACGAACAAAAAATCGCCCTGGCCAAAGCCGGCATAAAGGCAGCAGCACAGCGACTCAACATCGAAAAAGATTCGCTTACAAGCTATTTCAAAGCCAATCCGCTTGCAGTTATTGCCGCAGTAGGAGACCCGATGCAAGCGTTTGCTGTCGGATTTGTCAGCCAGCGCAATAGCCATGCTGGCAACAATAATACAAGCAATAACAACATCACTATCCTTGGCGGCGGCTCACAAATGCTGGCAGTGTACGCCCTGGCAAATCAATTAGCGAGCAATCAAGCCCAGCAGCTCAACAACATTATGGTAGCCACGACTAAATGGGTAGCCCAAGACAAGTTTGCCCAAACCGCGAAACTAGCTCGACTAGTTGATGCCCCCTTCGTGGCAAGCCACTTTGCCCTAACCGAATCTGGTCACGCTGGCCTAAGGGCCTACGAAGAAGGCCATGTCAAAGAAGGTGTGGGAGCCGGTGCAACAATTCTCTTGGCTAACCTTTTAGCGAGAATTGACGAACCAACGATTCTGCAAACAATCGATAGTTTCTATACTGCATTAACCTAGTCTAGCTACAAACTTGATTACGCCCAGCTTCTTTGGCTTGCCGAAGGGCAATCTTAGCGTCGCGCAATATCGTTTCAGGATTCAAGTCTTCCATATTGAAATTGGCACAACCAACTGAAACTGTCACTTTCGGTCCTTTGCGCCCGTTTTCCTGACCAAAATTAGCGAACTCCATCTCAGAGCGAACCTTCTCACCAAGCACTCTAGTACCAGCTAGGTCGGTATTGGGCAAGACAACAGCAAACTGGTCGCCACCATAGCGAGCAATCAAATCACTCGACCTGGTAATTTGCAAAAGCTTATTAGCAACGGTATTGAGCACAGAATCTCCAATTTCATAACCATGCTCTTCATTGACCTTGGCAAAATTATCAACATCAATAATAGCCATACCAACCGGTAGCCGCTGACGGAAAGAGAAAAGCAATTGCTGCTGCAAAAAGCCAACCAAAAATTCAAGATTGTACAAACCAGTGAGAGAGTCTATAGCGGCCCGGTAAGCTTCGCGAGAATGCAGTTCTTCAATTTCTTGCTTAGCCAGAAGAAGTTGAATGACGGGCTTAAGTTCTTGTTTTAAAACACCCATGAAAGCACGAGCGCCAGCACTAAATGCATTTTTCTCGGCACTTGCGAATACTAAGGCACCATGCCCCTGTTTCTCAGAGGCCACTGTCAAAACCTCTACTGTAGCCAGACTTCTTGCAGCCGTGACGCTGTCTTGAAGCAACTCACCACGAAGTTCTATATTGAGATCTGCTGGTAATTTAAGCTGCTTGAGCAAGCCAGCAATCATCGGGTCATAAGCATCTTGCGAGACATTGCCTTTAACTTGAACCGCTGCCCAAGGAGAATTAACATCGGCAATAACAATTCCCATCAAATCTGGTTGGAAGATCTCGCTGATAAAAGTGAAGAACGCCTCCAAAAACTGACTACGAGGCTCAACCAAAGCAGTAAGGGTGCGCGCAGTACGATTGACAGCCCGCTCTAAAATCAAATCGTTAAGCAAGCTGGAATAACTTTCTACTAGATTATTAGAAGAAAAACCTTGAGATGGTACCAATACTCCACGGCCAATAGATTTTTCCCAACCAGCTAGGCGTGCATTTTCAGCCAGGTCACGGATCATGCGGGCAACTTTGGCCGGCTCCTTGAGATCCTCTTCACCTACTACAACGTCAGGGCGAGCGGCTTTAATCCAAAAATCATCCGTGGCCGTTTCACCGCTATAGAAAAGTACGACCGGAAGCTGACTGACAAGCTCACTCGATTTAATCAAACTAGCTAATTGATAACCACTTAAGTCACTGACCTTGGTTGCGGCAACGACAATATCAGCACCATCGCTGGCTAACTCGTCTAAGGCATCAAAGCCACCGCCACAAAAGACGATAGACAAGCCTTCATCTTTAAGCGCCTGCCTAAGTTTAGGGCTTGAGCTTCTTGAATCCTCGACATAGAGTACCTTGATATCCGCCACGATTTGTTTCCTGCCCAAAGTGAATTCTAATAACTCATTACTTTACCGTAGTCTAGCGCATCATCAAGAGCTTGAGGCTTCAAGAGGCAGTTTCAGATGCTATGATCAACGGTTACGGTAGAAATTGAGACTTGACCAAATTATCAGGTGAACAATGTTGACAGCCACGACACTGAAAGACTTGCCATTAGGATTTAGACTAACTGAAGATCAGCAGTTGATCAAAGAAACGGTGAGGGAACTAGCCCAAGCTGAATTCGCTCCACGAGCAGCCGAAGTAGACCGCAATCATCGCTTTCCCCGAGAAAATTGGGATCTTCTGGCTCAATCAGATCTTTGCGGCCTGCCTTTTCCTGAAGAGTACGGCGGCGCTGGCATGGACCATGTTTCGTACAGCACAGTAGTGGAAGAATTGGGCAGCGCCTGCGCCACCACATCAGTTCTTTACTCTGCTCACGTCTCTTTGTGTGCCACACCAATTTACATCTTTGGCTCAGAAGAGCAGAAAAAGCGCTTTTTACCACCCATGTGTCAAGGTAAAAAGATGGGTGCCTTTGCACTGTCTGAACCAGATTCAGGTTCAGACTCCGCAGCCGCTAAATGCATGGCTGTTCGCAAAGGCGATCAGTTTATTTTAAACGGCTCGAAGAACTGGATTACAAACGGAGTAGAAGCCGACTACTACCTCGTTATTGCTCAAACAGACCAGGCTCTTAAGCATAAAGGCCTTGTGGCGCTAATCGTCGAAAAAGGTTCACCTGGTTTCACCTTCGGTAAGCTCGAAGACAAGCTCGGCATCAAAGGCTCCTCCACTTGCCAAATCAATTTCGAAGACACTCCAGTACCAGTGGCCAATATGCTGGGCGGCGAAGGGGACGGCTTTAAGGTATCTATGGTCACCCTAGATGGTGGCAGAATTGGTATCGCCTCTCAAGCAGTCGGTATTGCGCAAGGAGCCTGGGACCACGCTTTCAAATACAGCAAAGAGCGCGTTGCCTTCAATAAAACTATCAATCAGTTTCAAGCTATTCAATTTATGTTTGCCGAAATGCAAACCGAAATTGATGCCGCTCGACTACTGACTTACAATGCCTGCGTCGCCCAAGATCGCGGTGACAAATTCACCAAACTCGCTGCGCAAGCTAAGCTCTTTGCCTCCGAAGTGGCAATGAGAAGTACTGTAAAATGTGTACAAATTTTCGGCGGATACGGTTTCGTTACTGACTACCCAGTGGAACGTTATATGCGTGATGCTAAAATCACCGAAATTTATGAAGGCACATCTGAAATTCAACGTCTGGTCATCGCTCAAAACGTATTGAAAGGACTATAAATCATGTCGTGGCAACCACCTCCCGCCCCAAATCCAAATCAAGGCGGCGGCAACAATCAAAACCAGGCCAATTCTGGCGGCCCAGTCGGTAAAAACTTCAAAGAGATCAGCTACTACGAACTCTTGCAAGTAGACAGAGACGCCCACCCAACGATTATTCGTTATGCCTACCGATTCTTAGCAGCCATGTATCACCCCGACAATGGTGAGTCAGGTGATGCTGAAAAATTCAGAATTATCACAGAAGCCTGGCGTACTCTTTCAGATGAAGGCAAGCGTGCAGCTTATGATATGTCGCTTGGCGCCAAAGAAGTCAAAGCTGCAGCTCCTAGTGCTCAGGGAGGCGGTCCAAGTGGCGCACCTTCCCAGTTCGGCAAAGACTCATTGCCTAAGATTCCCAAAACTGGTCTTTCCTGGAATGAAATAGAACTGCGCTTGGCCATTCTGCAAATTCTTCTTGGCCAGCGTAAGAAACGTCCACAAACTGGCGGCGCCACAGCCAAAATGATGATGGATATCCTTTCGATTGACAACGTAGCCGAAATGGAATTTGCCCTCTGGTATTTACGCGAAACAAACTTGATCGAAATGGGCGAACGCATGTTCATGATTTCATGGCGTGGTGTCGACTATATCGTCGATCAGCTATCCAAGACCCAAGTGCTTGATGGCGGCGGCAAGACAGAGCAGAAAATCAAGAAATTCGAGAATGTCGGACCTGCTGACGGTGGCACACCAAATCTACCGGCTAGAACGCGCTAAAACACATAATAGAATTCACTCAGCGTCGCCTTCGCTTTTGCTTTCGAACAAGCGAAAACTGAGGCGGTGCCATTTCGTCACCCCATGCTCTGCAATAGCTGCGCGATGGGCTTTTGAGCCATAGCCTTTATTGCTGTGCCAGCTATAAACCGGGTGCTTTTGCGATAGTTCAAACATCAAGTCGTCGCGATAAACTTTGGCGATCACCGAGGCAGCCGCAATAGAAGCTGAATGGCTATCACCCTGAATTACAGTAATCTGCTCAAGGGTTAATCCCTTAACTTTCTGATTGCCATCAACAAGCAAAAGCAGTTGGGCTGGACTATTTTCGATTTGCGACAAAAGACTATCAACTGCGCGTCTCATGGCGAGTAAACTGGCCTGCAAAATATTGATCTGATCAATTTCAGCAGGCGTTGCCTCGGCAATGGCGAAAAGACAATTGGCTCGCAAAACTTCAGCCAAGCGCTCTCTCTGCTTCTGACTGAGCGCTTTTGAATCATCCAGCTCACTCAATTCTTCAGCCAGGAAAGACGACTTGGCAACCCTCGGTAACATTACTGCAGCAGCTACAACCGGCCCGGAGAGGCAACCACGACCAACTTCATCAACTCCAATTAAGCCTGATGTGGCACTTTTGAAAAGAGTTAACTGTTGCTCAGATGAGCTTCGACGCTTAGCGACAGGCTTGCCATCAGCAATAAGGTCAGGTTTGCTCTTTTTTGCCTGCTTTAAAATACGAGAGTCAAAAGCCAGCAACTTAGAGAAATTGGTTTGAACCATTTACTTACTTATTTACTTACTTAATAGCTAGCGGCTACAGGTGATCGAAAGTGACATCGCCCAATTTTCCAGCTCTTAAATCGCGCAAGAAAATAGTAGCAGCACGGTAATGATCGAGCCTACCGCCGAAAACTAAATAATGCTTTTTCTCTGCAATGTAGTCAAGTCCATCTTCATAAGTCGAAAGCCCTGGCAAGTAAGCCTCAAGCCTATTTGGATAGTACTTTTTCATCACCATCAAACCAAATTTAGCTATTTCAAGATTGTCGTAACCTTCAGCCGGTAGCAAATTGAGCAGAGCTAAGCGCTGCCTTTCTTCTGCTGAAAACAAATTAGCAGGCAAAATGCCTGGAGTATCGAGCATCTCGAGCTGTGGGTGAACACGAATCCATTGGGTTCCCCGTGTCACACCCGGAGAATCTCCTGTCTTGGCCTTTTTCCGGCCAACAAACCAGTTGATCAAAGATGACTTGCCGACGTTAGGAATACCGACAACACAAGCTCTCATCGGCCTTTCTAAAAGACCTTTTTTGGCTAAGGCTGCACGCTTTTCGGCAGTTACAGCCAAGGCCGCTTCAATAAAAGTGTTTTTGTGAGCCATTGACTTCAAATTCAGAATCAAGCGCTTCTCCGGCGGGCCCTTGTGCTCTTGCTCGCTAGCTACTTTGACAAAAGCCCTGAGCTTGTCGCCATCACTCAAATCTGATTTCGAATAGATCAAAACTCTTGGCTTATTGCCGAAAATATCTCTGGAAGCCGGGTGCCGTGTGGTCTCAGGCAGCCGACCGTCAAGTACCTCAATTACCAAATCAACCCACTTGACGATCTCAGTCAAGCGTTGGAAGGGCGTGCTCGCTACCTTGGGCTTTTTAATTATTTTCGTCGGCTGACCAGCTGGCACTGCTGTAGCAGGTGCAGCACTGTTTACAGCACTTGTGTACTTAGACGGACGCCGCCCAACACCCGAAGAGCGGGCCGATTGGGCGGCTTTCGCGGCAAGGTCTGAATTCTTGCCAGTTACTTTCTTGGCATCGCGTCCAGCACTAGATTTTCCACTACTAGGCTTTCCGCCACTCCCAAAGGAGCGAGCGGATCTGGAAGAGGCTTTCTTGATGCTCAACTCTAGCTTTGAACAGGTTCTGTAGCTGAAGCAGGAGCAGGAGAAGCTGCCTGAACTTGAGCAACAACTTTCTTACCGCCGAGCTTCTCTTTAATACGAGTAGCTTTGCCGGTACGCTGTCTCAAGTAGTACAACTTGGCGCGACGAACGTCGCCACGGCGCAATACTGTGATTTTCTCGACGCGTGGGCTATGAACGAGAAATACTCTCTCAATGCCAATACCTTGGAAAACGCGACGAACGGTGAAGGTTTCACCGACTCCGTGACCGGAGTGCTTGATGACAACGCCTTCATAACCTTGAGTACGTTCTTTGCCGCCCTCTTTGATTTTGACGAACACTTTAACGGTGTCGCCAACATCAAACTTGGGAAGGTTCGACTTCAGGAGTGGGGCTTCAATCTCTTTTATAATGCTATTCATAATTCTGCCAGTTCACTAATTGGTTCTTCGAAGGTTTATATATACAAGCGGTCCGCGATTGTAACACGGTCATCTCTGGCCTGTGGGGCAAGCGCAAACAAGCATTAAGCGAGATTGGAGATCTTTCATCTAATCTAAACAATTTATGGCCCATATCGAACTTTATCGTTCTTTATCGCCCTTAGCGCCATGAAGCACCACAGATGGTGCCGCACCCTCAGCGCGCAGCAAATTAAGTTCGGCAATAAAGTCTTCAATCGAGCGGAACTGCCTATAAACAGACGCGAATCGGACATAAGCCACTTGGTCAAGGTTACTCAAAAGCCGCAAACCAATCTCGCCCAACATTGAGGCAGCGACTTCTCTGCGTCCGGACGCCAGCAATTCATTTTCCACCGAATCAACCAGATCATCTATTTGCTCGGCAGTTACAGTGGTTTTGGCACAAGCGCGACTAATACCGGCTCGGAGCTTATCTCTAATATAAGGTTCACGAATACCCGAGCGCTTGACCACAAGAAATTGAACTGTCTCAAGCTTTTCGTATGTAGTGAAGCGCTTGCCGCAACCCTCGCATTCTCGCCGTCGCCTAACCGAATTCTCGGTGGTTAGACGGGATTCGAGCACTCGGCTCTCGCGATGATTACAAAAAGGGCAGAACATCTACCAATTATAGACCTTTGAGAACACTCACAATGATACACTCAGAGCATTTTTAACAGGTTTTGAATTGACCCTCTCTAGCAAAATGTTAGAAATCCGTCGGCTCTCATTAGAACTTAAGGTTTTACTGAGCATAGCAATCATCTGCCTCCTTGGCATTTTAGTGCTGTTTGTGGCAAACCCATGTGCAATTGCGCCAGAACCAGCGCTGCGGTTGGAGATGGCCAAGCTACTCATGACTGGCCATATGCCCTATCGCGATTTCATTGACGCCGATCCCCCGGCCATGATGCTCTTATGCACTATTCCGGCCTTTATCGGTGTAATCTGCAACTTTGATATTGCCCTCACGGCCTTAATTTGCGGTTTTAGCCTAGCCTTGGCCTCGGTGGCAACCAGCACTTATCTAATATACAAATCTGAGCTAGGCAAAAATGACTACGCCGTAGGTTGCTTCGCCATTGCCTGTGCGGCGGTCAATAACTTGTTCATCTTTCAATTCGGCGAACGTGAACATCTACTTATAGTACTAGCGCTGCCTTACATTTTGACCAGATGGCTAAGAGCGAGCGACCAAAATCTTGTTCTGCCACGTAGGCTTTGCCTAGCAGTCGGACTAGCAGCCGGGATTGGTTTCTGGCTCAACCTGCAATATCTTTTGATTCCACTGGTTTTAGAAATTGCCTTTGTCTTGCAAAATAACAAATTTGCTCGACTAAGAACTGAAGAGCTGGCCTCATGCTTGCTTGGTTTGAGCCTAGTACCAATCTATCTAGCAATGCATCCGAACACATGCAAAATATTCTGCAACCTAATAGTACCCCTCTGGTTCAATAACTTCACTTTTCCCATGGACGACCATGTGAAATACCTAGACTGCTCGCCGGATTTGCGCAATTTGTTTTATGCCGCCGCACTGGTCTACATAGCTTCATTGGCACTAAGAAAAGAAACCTCCCTGTTCTATCCCATGACCATATTGTCACTGCTTGGTTTCGTATTTCTGATAACAGACAAACGTGGCGCCACAGCTCAGGCTGTCTTGATGGCTTCACCACTGCTGATCAATTTCTCCATAATCATTGCCATTGCTGCCAAAAACATCTCTCAGCTCTCTCACAATTTAGTGCAGCGCTCTTCACTATTGCTAGCCCTGCTAGCTATCTACGCAGGTATAAGCAGTTGGACCTCTTGGGCTTTAAAAAAAGCCAGCTATCTCCAGCCAGTCGAAACAAAGATCGATCCAGTAAAGGCTGGCCAGCCGAGCGAATTCTCTGTTTGGCTCAACAAGTACAGCAAGCCTGGTGACCACGTGATGTTCTTGGGGGACACAGTCAGCCCCGCTTACCCACTCACCCTAATCAGTGGTCGCCGCCCCTGTCTACCTTTTCTCTGGGGATATCCAATAAGACTTTTAGCTGACACTCATATTACCGACCCAGATCTCCCCCCGGAACTAGTGGGTAGCCCGATGCAAACATTTGACAAAACCTATGTCGATGTTGAGTTGGCAAAGCTCATTCAAGAGCGCATTCCTAAGCTGATGTTTATCCAGCAGGGACGCACTGAAGACTACCTACGAAAGCACAAGTCAATTAATCTCGCCCTCATAAAAAATTACAAGCCCATGGGCGAGGCCAACCAAGTACGGCTAGAGAAAACTGAACCAGCCTTCATCAGCGGCTGCTGGTACAGCTTTACCATTTGGATGAGGGAAGACTGATGGTCGACTCAACCAAGAAGCAAGAACCGGCAACGAAACTATTTAGGTCACTAAAACTCGCGCAAATTTTCGGGCCAACTCTAACCATTGTGGCACTGCTGGCGGTGCTATTTATTATTTTAATTCACCCTATGAGAATTGGCTTTGACCAAGCCAAATACATGATTATGGCCGACATGCTATGCCACGGCAAGACTCTTTACGTCGATATAATTGACCTAAATCCGCCACTAATCTGCTACATCAGTTTAATACCATCAATTGCTGCAGTAACATTCAATATTCCTGCAGCCTTAGCATTCTCACTGTTTATTTGGAGCCTCTGTGTCTATTGCATAACCATGCTCTATGTCTTGATGACGAAGGCAAAAGAGAAACTAAACTGGCTCTTAATCAATACATTCACTTTAAGCATAGCAATCTACGAATTTATTCTCGTTACCGATCGTTTGCGCTTTCTCTTTGAATGGGGTCAGCGTGAACACATATTTATGCTCACCTACTGGCCCTTTTTCTTACTACGCTATCTGCGCTGGCAGCAAATAGCAGTGAGACCTTGGCTGGCCATTTTGATAGGAACAGTTGCTGGTTTTGGCATGTGCCTCAAGCCATATTTCTTCATTCCAGCAATATTGACTGAGCTTTATTGGTTGATTCAGAACAAACAAATTCGCCCATTTATAAAAATTGAAATCGCGGCAGTGGCAGCGACAGCAATGCTTTACACCCTACATTTTAAATTTTTGCCAGCAAGCGAGCAGCATGCCTATTTCGACGTACTCATGCCTCTAACAATCTCTGGTTACAAGTTTTTCGAGCGCTCGACCATGTATCTCTGCAACTACAACTTTACTGGCTCTGACCAAGTGCTAATTAGCTCTCTCTGCTGTGCCGGCCTGACCTTCGCCTTCGTCAGGCTAGAATCTTTCCTGGCACCACTATGCGTGATTATGCTCGCTAGTTATTTTATCTATTTCATTCAGGGCAAGGGCTTCCCCCTCCACCTCTTCCCCATGAACCAATCTACCTTTGTGCTACAGAACATGACACTGATTGTGCTTTACAAGACAATTAGAGATCAAATAGTTTCGGCCCTCGGTCACCTCAAATTACCTAAACTACTAATTTCGTTTGCCACAAATGTGGTGGGTAAAAACTACATAGCAGGAGCGATAGCAACAGCTACGCTGGCAATGTGGTTGGGCAATAGCTGCTGGAATGACTTTAAGCAAACTGCCGGTGCTGCACAATTCGACTTAACGAGCATCGGCTACAGCGGCACAACCTCAGTTGACGACCTCGCCCTTCTGGCCAAGCCAATTCTTGAATATACCAAAGAGGGTGACTATGTGGCCATCATCGGCGAATCAACCGAACCTAATGCCACCACTCTATTGCAGCTAAAGCGCAAATCGGCCACCCGTCACATAGACCTCACAATGCTTGGACCATTTCGTTTTGTGCGAGATACCTTGCCACGGGTGTGGGCAAAGTTTCCCAAGCAGTTAGACGAATTTATGAACCAGCTCGTAAAAGATATAAAAGACACGAGACCCATTCTCATTTTCTTTCAATCGGGGCAAACCACTGAATGGCTCAATGAATCTGCCTTTAGCAAAAGGGCCCTAGCTGACTATGAACAAATCGGCGAAGAAAATGATTTTAAGATTTTCAAGAAAAAGGGCGCCGTCAAACTTGATGAAATGAGGGTTTTTCATCCAACAGAACCTAAATAACTAATATAATCACACTATGGCGCGCAAGAAAACGAACCACTACGAAATTCTCGGACTGGCATCTAACACCAATGCCAGCCAGGCGGAAATCAAGCAAGCCTACCGCAAGCTAGTCAAATCTGTGCACCCTGATTTATCATTTCAAGCAAAGCCTGACAATCAGGTAATGACTGAAACTGAACAAATGATGTCTATCAACGAGGCCTATGAGACCTTGATGGACAGGGAGAAGAGGGCGCACTATGACTCAGTTGTAATACGCACAAGGCCACGCACTGGCATGCATATGCCGACCAGCGTGCAAGACTCACTTGATGAAGAAAAAGCACGCGAGCGCTATCTTAGACAGGTTTTTCATCCGCTCAGGCGTTCGATAGAGTCAATTTTATCTAAATACAAACAACGTCTCAGTGCGCTTTCTCAAGATATCTATGACGATAAGCTCTTAGAAGAGTTTTCGCAATACGTTGATGAGCTTGAAAGAACCTTGCTCAAGGCCAGCAACGAATTCACAGACAACCCTCCACCACTGACGCTAAAACCGGCCCTGCAGTGGATGCGCCACGCCATAGCACAAGCAGCAGATGGCCTGGAAGAACTACAATATTTCTGCCAGAATTTCGATTACGATCATCTGGCCATGGCAGACAACCTCTTCAAAATTGCTCGCGAACACTCAGCAAGAGCCCTGCAAGTATCAAAATCTATTTAATATAGAAATTGCGAATTGCTCTAGCTCGTTCACTGAGCAAAGCCCCTTCGTCAGCTCTGAGACCTAAATGGGCGAGTAATTGGCTCAGAGCTTCAAGCACTTCAGCGACATCAGGATGGCAGGCTCCGAACACTTTTTCTTTGGCAGTCAGAGCTTGACGCAAGAGCTGTTCTGCTTCGGCTACCTCACCTTGCAATTGCTTAAGCATGGCCATTGACTTATAAGTGTCGGCCAAATCGGATAAGTTAGCCTTGCAATAACGCAAACGAATTTTATGGGCACGCTTCAACAAAGAGCTAGCCTCAGCTAGATTACCTTTAGCGATTTCGAGCCGCCCTAGAGCGTCATAAGAAGCCGACATAATTGGATGATTAGCAGGGAAGCGAGAACTTCTCAGATCACAGGCCTGACGCAATAGTGGCTCCGCTAAATCAACTTTGCCTTGACGCAAATAAAACTCACCGAGGCCATTGACAAAGCTACCGCGCATCTCATTTTCCCACTCAATCAACTCGCCTTTGACGTCAACTGATCGGTCTAAAATTTCTATAGCTGCCAAATAATTTTTCTCGGCCTCCGGCATGACCAAGCGCTTTTCAAAAAAGCATCCTAAAGCATGACGATCGGCAGCAATAGCTCTCTCTAAAGCCAGTTTCTCACTAGAAGTCTCGCAATCTTTGATGCAGTTGCTCTTTAAATTAATTGAGCGCGTGAGAAATGAATGGGCCTGTTCAAAATTTCCTAGACATTGCTCTACTGTGGCTAAATGACTTAAAACAAAAGGGGTAACTGAGCTAGTGGCTGGCATTCCCGCCATACAGTCAGATTGCCCAAGGGCTGCAGTCAATCTCACTTTGGCTGCAGCAAACTGCCCGCTAACCATTTCAGAATTAGCTAGATTGAGAGAATTGAAAGCAGCAAATGGAGAGTCACTCAAACCAGCCACTTGCACTAGAGGCTGCACCGCAGAGTCACTCTGCACTCCTAAACGAGCTAGGGCAAAAGCGAGGGAATAGTAACCTCGATGAAAGGCCCAGCCGGAAAGATCAACCATGCACCAAGAAAGCACAAATGGAGCACACAAGGCCCAAAGCAAAAGCAAAACAGCAAGACCAATACGAACAACTGAACTACTTTCCGGCAAGACAGCAAAGATCCAAGCGAAACAGATACCGACAAGAAGCCATTTGCACCAAGCTGATAAACCAGACATAGAGTTAGCCTATAGTAATTAAGCTAGCGCGATATTGAAACCGGAGTGACAAGAACATTTTCGTGGTCTACGAGCGCAGGCTTAACCACCGACTCAGTGCCACTGTAAGCAACACCAATTAGATCGTAAGGTTTAGCTTCTTCCACTAGCACCATATTCACTTCAGCCATATAGACTGGCGCATCAGCTGACTCGCGCACATAGACTTGATTATCAATGCCTGGTGCATCCCATTGACTGCGACCGGTGTAGAGCTTCTTACTTTCGTCATGACTCTCAATCAACACTGGTATCACTTGGCCAACCATTGCTTTGTTAGAATCAAAAGCAATGTCGTGTTGCAAGCGCATTATGCGATTGCGCCTGGCTTTCTTTACTTTCTCAGTCAGTTGATTTTCCATATGGCCGGAAGGAACTTCCATCTGCTTCGAATAAGTAAAAACACCCAGGCGATCGAAGCGATACTTTTCAATGAACTGCACAAGATGCTCAAATTGCTCATCGGTTTCGCCAGGGAAGCCAACAATAAAAGTAGAGCGAATCTTAGCTTCGGGTAGAACTTCTCTAATTAAGTCCATTACTTTTTCAGGATTTCTTGGTCTTGCCATGGCCGATAGTACTGCTGGATGAGAGTGTTGCAGAGGAATATCGACATACTTAACTACTTTAGGCAGCCTTTTCATTGCCTCAAGAAGGGCTCTATTGGTTTCAGTTGGATAGCAGTACATAATGCGAATCCAATCAAGATCTTCAATTTCGTGAAGGGCCTCTAGCAACTCAGGTAAAGCCATTTTGTTGTAGATATCGAGACCGTAATAGCTAGAGTCTTGTGATACCAGAATAATTTCTTTGACGCCACCCTTAACCAGAATGCGAGCCTCTTTAACCAGCGATTCAATGGTGCGCGAGCGAAACTTGCCACGCAGCAAGGGAATTATGCAGAAAGTACAAGCATGGTCGCAGCCTTCGGCAATTTTCAAATAGGCAGAAGCACCAACACCAGTGGCCATCCGCGGCAGAACTTCATCATCGTAATTGTTTGGAACGTCGCTAACTTCGACCACCCGAAGTGAAGAGTCGCGGGCTACGGCCTTAATCACATCGACAATCTTAGTGATATCACCAGTACCAACTACAGCGCGAGCCTCAGGTATTTCAGTCAATAGTTCTTCTTTGAAATGCTGAGCAAGACAGCCAGCAATGATTAGCTCTTTTCCTTGATCAGCTAGTTCAACTAATGTGCGCACCGATTCTTTGCGGGCATCGCCAATGAACGAGCAGGTATTAACGAGACAGAGATCGGCCTCCTCGTTATCAAAAGTGACTTCAAAACCAGCCTCATTCAACAGACCAAGCATTACTTCAGTATCAGTGGCATTCTTGGGACAGCCCAAAGAAACCACCCCAATCTTGGGGTTACGCATTTTTCACTTACTCCGCGCTACATCTTAATCGTTATCAAGACGTCCATCATTGTAGCGGTATGGCACATCGATAGATCGAGTACCACCGCCAGATGAGACCCCTGGAATGTCGCGGGTACCTTCTTCAGAGCGGCGAGAGCGGCGCCCTTGGCTGACTGAGCCATCTGTAGTAGTTTTTCTCACAGCTGGCTTCCACTTTACAGTTGTTACAGCCGGCTTGGCTGCAGTATCGCCTGTGGCTGTTGCAGAAGCTGGATCGCTGCCAGCAGCAGGCACGGGAGCACTAGCGAAGACACGCTCGGCAATCTTGCCCGGTAGGCCGAAGGCTTCACTCTTGCCTAGATAATCAACAGTTAAGCTACCACCATTTCCCGCTCTTACTCTAAGACCTTGAACATCTTGGAAGTCACGGCGCTCGCCCATTTCAAGATAGCCAGTAAATAGCGACTGTCCCGAAGCAACTGATTTCACTTCGACCCAAACGTGTTGGCTAGCTGATAGGGCGATTTTGTTATCACTAGCAGGCACTGGAGCTGCACCATTTGCACCATTGGCCACAACACCAGTGACAGGAGCAACTCCGGTAGCTGGCAACTGAGCTGGATTGAAACGCTCTGCCGAACGCCCCAAAGCCAAGAGACCAGGATCTTGGCTGTTCAACTGCGACTGGTGCCAGGTGCTGAGACCACAAACAACACCAAGAACTGCAATCAAGAGCAAACCAGGGTAGAAAAAGGTTTTGGTAAAACTAGGTGCTTCAGTCTCAACTCTTGGTTTCGAAACATAGACCAAGGGAGCCACGGCTTGTTGAACGCCACCACCGCGATGGAACAGTCCGCGACCATTTTCAACAACTGGCTGCTCAGCTCGTTTGTATTCATCGGCCAAAGACTGACCATTGAGACCCAACATATCGCCATAGCGTTTAATAAAGCCGGCTACATAAACTGGCTCTGGCAGGTCATCAAGACGACCGCTCTCAAGAGCGTCTATATGATTGGTAGGAATTTTTGTCCGGTCATAGACTTGCCCAACGGATAGGCTTTGCCCTTCCCGTGCGACTTTGAGTTTCTGCCCAATTTGCTCAAGCGACATTTATGCATCCAGTAGGTGACGATTCAGTAAGTGCGAACATCAAAGCGTAAGAAAGCGTCATAACAACTATTTAGAAGCTCTTGTCGGCCTCAGTCGGTTGCAAAAGTGCAAGCTCCTGATTGTTGAGACGACGCCATGATCCAGATTCCAGTTGACTTAATTGTAACCCACCAATGGCAACCCTGACCAAACGCGTTACTCTGTAACCAACTTGCGCTAACATCCGCCTGATTTGCCGATTTTTGCCTTCTCTCAGCTCAATTTCTAGTTGCGAATATTTAGCATTAGCAGAAATTTTGCGAACAAAAGCTGGCTCGGTGACACCTTCTGACAACCTAACACCCTGGCGCAATGCTGTAATGGCATTTTTTGATATATCGCCTTCGACGTTAACACGGTAAAGTTTTGGCACTTCGTGAGATGGGTGGGTCAAATAACGAGCCATGTCGCCATCATTAGTCAGAAGCAAAAGACCCTCTGAATCTGAATCGAGCCGGCCTACCGGTTTCAAATGCATCAACTCTTCAGGCAAGAGGTCTATGACAGTGCGCCTGCCGCGCTCGTCGTCACAAGTAACAACCACTCCTTTCGGCTTATTCATGACAACATAGTCAAGACGTTTCTTTTGAAGCGGGGTGCCGTCCACAGAGAGTTTATCGCGACCCATATCAACCACTCGGTTAAAGTCAGTAACGACTTCACCGTTGATACGCACGAGGCCATCGGCAATGAGCACATCGGCCTTACGCCTAGAGCAAATGCCAGTAGCTGCTAATGCTCGATTGAGCCTTAGCAGCCGCTTTGGGCTGGATTCCTTTTTCTTCAAGTTCTATATCTCTACAAATCAGCCCGAAGTGGCACTTTCCACGTCGTCTACCATTACCTTGGTGCTCTGACCAGCTAGCTCTTGAAGCTTGTGAGCAATTTGATCTTTGGTTCCGACCACAGAATCAGAAGCCTTCTTCAGTACTTCAGTACTTTTACTCTTAGCTTCGGTAATAACTGTACCGGTTTTCTCCCGCACATCAACTAAAGAGTCAGATGCCTGTTTGTACAGGTCTTCAGAATTATCAGCAATCTGCTGTCTCAGCTCTGCGCCTGACTTAGGTGCCGACAGAATACCGACTATATAGCCAAGCACTCCACCAACCACCAAACCTTCTAGAAATCTGCTCATTTATCTACTCCTAACCTGCTCTCTAATATGGGTCCTTCTGCCTTCTATCTTTTGCCCACTTCGGACAATCTCATTTCATCTTTTTGGTCGCGACTACCCTTTTCAGGACGACGCTCTAAGTAAGAACGCACACCGGCAAACAGTCCAGCACCTAATACTGATGACTGTTTCTTTGCTTCGCCAGTAAACTTATCCAAGCCACCTTTGACATCACCAACTTTCGAACCGACTTCAGTGATACGTTTTTCAGCCGTGGTTTTTAGCTCAAGCACAGTGCCAAGCAAGGCATCTACCTGCTTCAGAGTAGGACCGAGTTCTTGATTAACAGTGCCCAAAAGTCGCTCCAAAGCGGAAAGTGTCCTCTCGGATTGCTTTACCATCGACATTAGAGGCAAACTAACAGCCATCAGCGAAACTGCTAGAAAAATCAGGGCAACAGCCACCAAAATATCTAGAGGGCCTCCAAAAGAAGCGTTTACATGGTCCACAAAAAACCCCTTTAACTAGGTTGAGAATTTTGACTTAGCCGCCGATTTCAATTTCTTCGCGCTTTTTAGCAGCAGCTAATTTGCCTGCAGCCAGTGCCCGTCTCAACCGCATCCCCTGCTCTTCCACATTCATTTGACAATAATTGAGGAACGAGGCATACAAATCGAGAGAGTCATCTACAACCTCGCCGAGACGTTCGGGGACGTCTTTAGCACTGCGCTGCAATACGTCGCGAGTCTCGCTGCCAGACTTAGGAGCAGTCAATAGTGCAAGCGTTACTCCACCCAATGTACCTAATACTAAACCTGTCAAAAGTGAGACTAGCCCACCGCCACCGGCGGAATTGCCAGAATCAGCCTGCGAGTTATTGGCTCTACCCATAAACTTTTTCTCCGCTCCGAATATTTCAGACAAGCGAGTATATCACCCAGTGCTATTTCTAGCCTAGTTATAGTGCAGTCTATGACTAGTTATTACTACTAATGAACTGGTGTCTTCTCAATGGCCTGGAAGCGCTCAGCCAGTAAGTCGCAAAGATGCTCAGCAATGGCGCGTTTGGGCATTCTCGGCAAGCTTTCTTTAGCACCGTCTGAATTGAGAATAATCACGGCATTGTCATCAGAACCAAAACCAATATCTGGCACCGAAATATCGTTGCCAACTATGACATCAAGGTTTTTACGCTTGAGCTTCTGAGTGGCATTAGACAACAGCGCTTCCGACTCAGCGGCAAAACCGATAATTACCTGATCTTTACGCTTAACGCGACCAAGCAAATCGATGATATCGGGGTTTTTGGTTAGCTCCAGCACGAGGTCTTCAGAATCAGTTTTCTTGATTTTGTGATTGGAAGTAGTCAAAGGTCTAAAATCGGCCACTGCAGCGGTCATTACCAGAGCGTCGCAACCATCAAATTCAGATTCGACAGCATCTTGCATTTCTTGAGCGGTCTCCACCACGATAACGGGGTAAGCCCGCTCGACATCAACGGTCGAAACCAACGTCACGTCAGCTCCACGGCCATGGGCGGCATCAGCCATAGCAATGCCCATTTTGCCAGAAGAACGGTTGCCGATGAAACGCACTGGGTCGATTGGTTCTCTTGTACCGCCGGCGGTCACAAGCAAGCGCTTGGTCGAAAGGGTTAGATGAGCCAGTAGTCTGGCTGCTACAGCAGCAATAATAGTATCTACTGAAGCCATTTTGCCTGTACCCCAATCGCCACAGGCCACTTCGCCGTATTCAGAGGGAATGACATCGTAGCGATAGCGGTTTTCTAAGATTGAAAGATTGTGCTTAGTGGCTGGATGCTGCAACATCACAGGATTCATAGCAGGCGCAATCATCACCTTAGCCGGTGAGGCCAAAACCATAGTCGTCAACAAGTCATCGCAAATGCCCGCTGCTAATTTGGCAATGACATCAGCCGTAGCAGGAGCAATCAAGATCAAATCGGCCTTCTTGGCTAAATCAATGTGCTCAGGCTTCCAGCTAGCTTGGGGGCCATATTGCTCACAATGGGCCTGGTTGCGGGTGATCGTGGTGAGCGACAGGGGTGTAATAAATTCTTTGGCGTTAGGAGTTAAGATCGCGTGCACATCCGCTCCAGCGTGACGCAGCATCGAAGCGATGTCGCAAGCTTTGTAGGCAGCGATGCCACCACTGATACCAAGAAGTACGGTTTTGTTCTCAAGAGGGTTGAAGGAATCGAAACCGAATTTAGAATCCCGCTTTTTAGAGGTTTTCTTCATTGTCATAATCTAAACTTTGCCCCACATTGCCTCACGCTGCCTCAAAACCAAAAATACAAAAACCCAGTCTGTACTATTATGTACTGCTGATATTGTAAATGAAAGAATGGTCTAAATATGAATAAGTTCTACGTCACAACCGCCATCGATTATGTCAACGCCGCCCCCCACATCGGCCATGCATACGAAAAAATAGCAGCTGACGTGATTGCCCGCTACTACAGAATGCGAGCTTATGATGTGCGCTTCCTTACCGGCGTAGACGAGCACGGCATAAAAATTCAACGTTCAGCCGAAGCGGTTGGCAAAACACCCCAAGCATTTTGCGACGAAATCTCCGAAATGTTCAAAGAGTCCTGGGCCAATCTCAACCTCTCTTTTGACCGATTCATTCGCACAACAGAGCCTGCCCACGAAAAAGTTGTGCAAAGTCTATTTCGCCAGTTGCGAGATCAAGGCGATATTTATAAATCAACTTACTCTGCGCTCTACTGCGAGGGCTGCGAAGATTTCGTCAGAGAGCGAGATCTCGATGACAACGGCAACTGCCACAATCACCTCAAGCCACCAAAGCAAGTTGCTGAAGAAAACTATTTCTTCAAACTAAGCAAATACAAACCACAAATTCAAGCCTGGCTAGAAGCCAATCCTACAGCCGTTCAACCAGATGGCCGACGCAAAGAAGTACTGAATCAATTGAACGATCCTGAACTCGGCGATTTCAGCGTATCACGCTCAAAAAAATCGTTGACCTGGGGCATAGCAGTACCAGACGACGACGATCAAGTCATTTATGTCTGGATGGATGCACTAAGCAACTACATTACTGGTTGCGGCTATCTAACCGATGACGAGCAATTCAAGCAATACTGGCCCTGTGACCTGCATTTGATTGGCAAAGACATCACTAAATTTCACAGCATCTACTGGATTGCCTTTTTATTAGCGGCAAATATTCCTTTGCCTAAACAGATTTTCGCTCATGGTTTCATCACCGTTGAAGGGCAAAAAATTAGCAAATCATTGGGCAATGTTATCGACCCTAACAAACTAGTGGAACAATATGGCGCTGATGCTGTGCGCTTCTATCTCTTTAGTCGCACACCGATGGATCAAGACGGTGACTTTTCTAGAGCTGAATTTATTAGCACCTGCAACGCCGCTCTCGCCAATGGCATCGGCAACCTGCTCAGTCGCACACTAAAACTAATTGAAACCAATTGTGATAGCAAATTACCTGATGCCAAGCCCGAAAACCAATTGCGCGAAAATGCCAACGAACTTAGTGTTGTCTACAACGCCCATATGGTCAAACTAGAATACGCCAAAGCAATAGATTCGATTTTGGCCTTGGTCGACTTGACCAATAAATATTTCGCTGACGAAAAACCTTGGTCGATGTTCAAAGAAGGCAAGGTAAAAGAAGGCCAAGAGGTGCTCTACACCTCAGTTGAGATGTTGCGCCGCATGGCTTTCCAAATTTATCCCTTTGCCCCAAAGCTAGCTTCTGACCTCTGGTGGCAACTGGGCCACGAAGACGAACTCGAAATATTTGGCGATAGCGATCGACCCGATGGCTTCTTCGACATGATTCCGGCAGGTCAACACGTTCGCAATGCCGGACCAATATTCAAGCGCATAGAAGAAGCAAAACAAACAACTTAGATGCGCGAAAAATAGCACAACACTAAATACGGTGCTTGAATTTCTAGCTGCAGCTATGGGCTAGACAGCTGGCACTGAAGGCACTTTGGCAGGCCGACGTAGGATAGTGATGCGTTTATATTCAGTTGAATTGAATTTATCAACTGATTGAATGGCCATGGTTCCTAGATCGCTATCATTGTTGAATATTTTGCCATTGCCCATATAGACTGCGGCATGGGAATAGTCACCACCAGCCCTATATCCTAAAATCACGTCACCAGGCTTGAGATCAGCAATTGCAACCTCAGTAAAACCATTCTCTTCACGCAGTTCCTTTTCAAATTGTCGAGTATTGATCTCATTGGTATTGAGACCATAACCCTGGTCAAGCAGCAGACTAGCAGCCTTAACGCAACCTAGACGGTCGCTGGGAAGACGATTATCGTAGGCAGTGGTGTGTTTACCGACAAGGCTCTCGGCGGTTTTGCAGAGCTTTTGATAAACCGCCCAATCATATTCACTCATGGCGTTGGTAGGGAGGGTGCGTGTGGGTTCCCGCTGCTCTACTTCTGGCTGGCGTTCCACCCGATCGCGTCTGTAGCGTGGTTCTACCTCAATCTCTCTTTCTGGCGGACAAGTCCGGTCGCAATCAGCGACGCCTGTATCCCAATACGATTGGGCTCGACGTTGCTGCATGCGCCAATCTTGAGGCTCAGGCAAATACTGTTGGCGACGGCCTTGGGGCAACCAACCGCGTTGCTGTATATAAGATGACTCACCGAAATCTTCGTAGCCTTTCCTGAAGTTATAGTCTGGCGTGAGATAGGGACGACTTACAAAAGATCCGTCAAATCGTAGATTGTTATTCTGCCAGCGATCTTGCTGATATCTGTCTTGCTGATATCTCTCTTGTTGATAACGATGATGATTTTGGCCCCTATAATCGAAATCTTGGCGGTTTCCGCCAAGAAACATGTCAACGGGTCCTAGAGATACCGACATTGCCAAGTTATTGCGATTATCACCCCTATACTGAACGGGCAAAGCATAATCTTGGAAAGCGCCATTCTGATAGGCAGCATCTTGGACATAACGTTCTTGTCCATAAGAGCGCCGATTTGAATTGTCTTCTAATGAATTCCAGTTCGACATAGAGCCTTTCGAAAAACCTATTTGCTTGAGGGAGCGTAATACTTGACCACACAACTACTATAGGTCAGACCGATTAAGCCTTACAATATGGCTCCCCCGGTTTCTCCCATAAAACGACTGGAGAATTTATCTTGGTAGCGTCAACAAAAGAACTTTGTCTTACTTTTCCCAGCAAAACCACCCTGGGAAACCTCTATCTCTCAAAAAAATCATTTCCCCATAACCGTTCTTGGGTGGGTCAGGCATCCGGAGAGGTCAGCTTAAGTGTGCCCGACCAATCAATGGTCGGTCTGGCTATGGCTCATGACGTCGATAGCCGTATGGCAGAAGCAAATAGCGTGGCTTTGGGCCAAATAGCCTCAATGGACTTGTCTACAGCCCAGTATTCACCAGCATTTCTGGCGACAATATTAAAACTGTCGGTTCTTGCAGAGTTACGTCTCGACTTTCTCAACTTAGTCAGCCAAGACTTCGTCAATCTCAATGAAGCCACTGCTCTCGAGACACTCTGGCTCACCGGTAGCTCTATTAATGACCAAATCTTACCGTTGGTTCAGGGTGTTAAGACTTTGACCAGCCTAACGGTTAAAAGTACAAAAATCACTGACGCCAGCATGAAAGCTCTAGCAGCTCTGCCCAATTTAAAAAACCTGCACCTGCCAGCTACGATTGGCGACAGCGGTGTAGCCGATCTCAGCGCTTCAAACAGTCTTGAAGACCTCGATCTATCTTATACAACGATTACCGCCAAGGCCCTCGCCTCCCTCAGCAATCTCAAGAGTCTCAGTACCTTATATGTAAATGACACGACCTTAAGCGACGACAGCATGGCCGAAGTCAAAAACATAAAAGGACTGAAAGTACTTTTCTTAAACGGCACTAAGGTTACAGACAAATGCCTGGAGCAATTAGCTGAAGCAACTCAGTTAGAACACCTAGAGCTGCGCGATACCAAAGTCACCGAAATCGGCATAGCTCGACTGCGCAGCAAATTAAAAGACTGCGCCATCTTCGGACCTTAAAGATTAGACTCAACTCTAGACTTCGGTGGTTGGCTTGATAGCATCATCAACAGTTGTTCGTGGTCGGGCAAATAGCCAGCGCTGGATTTTCTTCCAGATTGTGCCTTTCTTCTTTTCTACTTCGCTGCGGACGCGATGAAGACGGAAGCGGTCCAGTTCAAATTTGATTTTGGTTAACTCAGAGCGATAGTCTTCGGTTTTTACTGCCACCATCATGGCGCGATCAGCCTGGGCTTGGAGGTCAGGAAGGATATTGAGTTGTGTTTCTAAACCGGCGATACGCGCGCGGTCTTCAACTCGATCGGTAAGTAGTTTGATAATTGTGTCTTGAGCTTCAATCACGAGATTGCGCAGCGATTCAATCTCGGCAGTGCGATCATTGACTTGAACGTCTTGGGCAATGGCCAACGAGGTAGATGTGCCCGAGTTCAAGGGAGCCGGCAAATTTGGCGTATCTGTCTTGAGGATGCTGACAAAGCCTTCAAGCAGTTGTACTAGATCTTTCTTGGAAACGCGATCATCACCGGTAACTAGATCTTTAACTGCAGTGATACCAGTATTTTCTGGTGCCAAATCTTGTGGTTCTGAACTTTCAACAGCAAAATTTTCTAAATCAACGCCATCTGCTGATACGCGCTCCGCAGTTGACTCTTGCAAATCCTGAGGCAATCCAGTAGATACAGCTACTGATTCGGCCGACATTGCTTGCGCTTGACTGGTCATAATTCGCCCCACATTCCACAAAACTATGGCCTATTATCACCACAATCAGCGTTCTTGTCTAGTTTTTTATATAGAAGAGACGCCTCTATATATGGTGCATATAAACACTTATGCCAAAACAGTCTTTAGTGCCTACGTTTGGGTTTTACTGCTGCAGCAGGCTTGGCTACGACTTCTTTATCTGAAGGCAACGGCTTGCTAACCGAGAAAAACTTCTCGAGAACAACTTTAGCTAGTGGTGCACATGTACTGCCACCGTGGCCGCCATGTTCAACAAAGCAGGCAATAGCAATACGAGGCTTATCGGCCGGGGCATAACAAGCAAACCAAGCATGGGTCTTACTTCCAGCAGGTGGAGCTTCAGCGGAGCCGGTCTTGCCAGCCACTTCGACATCGCCCAACTTGGTAGCACCGCCGGTGCCGCTAGCAACCACGGCCTTTAGACCATCAAGTACGACTTTCAGATAGACGGGGTTTGTCTTGACAGTCTCACACTTTGGTGAGGGAATTTGCCTATCGGCTATTTTCATCACCAAATGTAGATTCGGCACTTTACCTTTCATTCCTAGACCGCCAAAGATGCGAGCGGCTTGAGCTGGAGTGACCTGCACATAGGTCTGACCAATAGACATGTGCAGCGTATTGCCCGGATACCACTTCTCATGATAGACCCGCTCTTTCCACTCAGAGTCAGGTACAAGACCTTTGCCTTCGTGACGCAACTCGAGTCCAGTGGGCCGACCAGCCCCAAATTTTACAGCCCATTCCTTGATTTGTTCAGGCTTCATTTTCAACGCCATTTGATAGAAGGCCGAATCTCGTGACCAAGCCAGACACTTAACTAGGTCAAAGAGACCAGTGGTACTAGTCCAATCGCCGAAGAAAAATCCACCGAGAGATATGCCACCAGAGACATGGAGCTTGGTATCAGGCTTAACAGCACCACACTGTAGCGCTGCTAAAAGTGTTAGAGCTTTCCATATTGAGCCTGGGGGATAGCCAGATAGGGCGCGATTAAAGAGGGGATGGTCTGGTGCGTTAATGCGCTTCCATACAGCCGGAGTGATGCGTTTAGTAAACACATTAGGATCATAACTTGGCCGTGAAACCATGGCCAAAACCTCGCCATTTTGAGGGTCAATGGCTACAATCGCGCCCGAGCGAGCACCAAGTGCTTCATAGGCAGCTCGTTGTAGATCAAGATCGATTGAGACCACCAGGGGCTTACCCGGTATCGACTCTTTAGTAATTTGGGGCTTCGATGTGGCGGCAGAAAGAGAATTACCCATGGCATTGACGCGCACACGCTGCTCGCCGTCCACACCCCGGAGCTGATCGTCATAAAGGCGTTCTATGCCGTCTTGTCCGACAACATCACCCATTTTTCGGGCCGGCCTACGGGCCAGTTGGGCCTGAGAAATAGAACCGCAGTAGCCGAGAACATGCGCTGTTACTTCAGCATTGGGATAGCTGCGGCTTATGTCTGGCAGAATATCAATACCAGGCAAAAACAGCTTATTCTCAAAGAAACGAGCCACAGTGGTCATATCAACGTCATGATCAATGACAACAGGCAAGACTGAACCAGAGACTTTGGCCTTTAATAACTCTTCTAATATTTTGGCCTCTGGCATGTCGACTACTTTCGCCAAGCGAGTGGACAAATCTTTGACATTATCAAGCTGAGCCGGAATCGCTATCATCGAAAGAGACTGTTTATTGGTAGCTAGCAAATTGCCGTGACGGTCATAGATGTTGCCCCTTGGGGCTCTCAAGAAAGTAACTCGCGTAGAATTCTCGACGGCTTGATTTTTATAATATCCATTTTGTAGTATCTGCAGCCAAACGAGCCGAGCAACCAGCGCACCCATAGCTAAGACAATAATGAGCGACAAAACAAACATCTTCGGTCGCATGTCACGGCTGGCAGCGGCATTGCCACTGTCAGTATTGATAAAAGTGCGGTCTCCGCTCATTACCACTAAGAAACTGTCCTCACTACTTATATAAGTTCTACTCGGTGGACATATGACGCCAGCGGGAGAATTCGAACCAGCCACGCATAGGGAAGAACAAAACGGGGGCAATCAGGGCGTTTAATAACGCTTCGGGAAAGCTGATCATAGCAAGATGGCTGAATACCTCATGCCTCCCCACTAATGATAATTGCACAGCCATAATTATTTCGCCAAGAAAACTTAGTAAGAAAACCAGCGGAATACAAAGAAAAGCGGCCTGATTGAAGTTCTTCAGTGAAAAATACCCGGCTGTCCAGCCAATAATAGGGTAAGCAAAAGGATAAGCAGGAATCACCGACGAGGCAAGTGCGGCAAAAAATGCACCAATTATGGCTCCAGATGGAGATCCTGAAAGCATCTGCCTGACAAGGATTGCGCCGAGAGTCGAGACTCTCAATTCATCATTAGTAGGCTTAGGCATGGGAGAGCCAAAAGTTACTCCCCAAACAATAATCATGGTCAACGGCAAATTACATAAAACATCGCCAAAGCGAAACTTGCTGAGCAACGCCAATTGAATCAACCAAACCACCAGCACAAGAACGGCTGCTATGCTTATTTCACCCAAGCGCTTGCGACTGCGAGCTGAACCTAAAATCATAGCCCCGCCCTCTCTAATTCTCTAAGGGAGGAAGAACTAGCACCTGACTAATGTCATAGCAGTTCTCAGATAACTTCACATCAATTTGCATCGAAGCGCCATTGGCATCACGTCTTACCGCTGCCACAGTGCCAACTGGATGATTATCAGGAAAAATACCCGCTTTTCCCAAAGTGACAACTTTATCGCCCACATCAACGTTTGTACCAATCGGTACATAGTCTATGCGGGCCAGATTTTGATAATTGCCCACCAAAGTTCCAGTCAATCCAAGCTTAGAAATTAAGACCCCTTCTTTCTGCTCCGGGTCTGTCGCCAAACGCACTACACTGTCGTGCTCAGAGACCCGCACAACCTGACCGACTACTCCGGCAATGGAGATTACAGCCGAACCAACAGTAATTTTTTCAGCTGAGCCCTTATCTATAACGACCTGCTCAAACCAGTTATCTGGATTACGTGCCACCACTTCAGCTGAAACGGTTACGCGACCTGCCTTTGATTTAAGACCGAGCAAACTTCGCAAGCGACTGGTATCGCGCGACTCTTGCTTGAGACGCGCCAATTCAAGCTCATTTTGAGCCAACTTGCTCTCAAGTGTGCGAATGCGAGTCGAGGCATTGAGCAGCTGCTCTGCCAGATTCTTAGTCGAGACAAATTGATATTCGCCCTTAGCGTAAATCGAAGAGAACCAGCTAGAGACCGATAAAGCCATGCCGCTCACTGGCACAGCCACCATTAGCACTAACATGATCAAGAAGAGATACTCAGCAACCGACTGAGATTGAGCCTCTAGATCAGACTCATTTCTAACAGCCACGTTCTCTCCTCTAAATCAAATCTAAATCTAATCTATTTGTGACACATGCATTGTTCGAGAACGCGCCGATAGGTTGGATCTGTAAGCATTTTGCCAGTACCAATAGCAACAGAAGAAAGTGGATCGTCTGCCACAAAAACAGGAACTTCTGTCTCGCTCGAAATCAACTCATCAAGGCCCTGCAATAAGGCACCGCCGCCGGTGAGGACAATACCGCGATTAAAGATATCAGCAGCAAGCTCAGGCGGAGTGCGCTCAAGGGTGCGCTTAACAGCTTCTACAATTGACCAAAGGGGCTCTTGCATGGCTTCTCGCACTTCGCCCCGACTAATTGTAATTGTGCGGGGCATGCCATTTAACAGACTGAGACCGCGAACATCAATTTTATCGTTGTCTTTAGTCTTGAAAGCCGAGCCCAAACGAAACTTGATTTCTTCGGCTGTGCGATCACCAATAGCCAGACTATGCACTTTTTTCAAATAGAAAATAATGCTGTCATTGAGTTCATCACCAGCGATGCGAATAGATTCGTTAACGACAATGCCAGACAAACTAATGACTGCAACTTCAGTGGTACCGCCACCAATATCAACAATCATTGAACCAGTGGGCTCAACTACCGGCAAAGATGCACCAATAGCCGCAGCCATTGGTTCTTCTGGTAAATAAATTAGATTAGCACGAGCATTTTCTGCCACTGACTTAATGGCAATACGCTCAACTGATGTCACACCAGAAGGCACGCCAATCGCCATATCAGGATTTTTAATGCCGCCAGCACCGGTGACGCGCTCAACAAACTTCTTCAGCATGATTTTGGCGTATTCAAGATCGGCAACAACACCATCTTTAAGCGGTCTTATCGCCCGAATCCCCTGAGGCGTGCGGCCAATCATGGCCCGCGCTTCCTCGCCTACCCAGCGTACGAGATTGGTGTTTTCGTCCACGGCAACCACAGATGGCTCGCGCAGAACAACACCTTTGTCGTGCACATAGATGAGCGTGTTGGCTGTGCCGAGGTCAATACCTAAAGCCGTGCCGAAAAAACTCTTGAACCAGACCACTGATACTCCAGAATGACAAGCGTGAGAGTGTGTGTAACGAAAGCCTAATAAGCAGAGCCTTAGTTTAACACTATTTGGCCTTCTTGGCTCTATAGCCTAGTATGGCTGAGCGCAGTAAAGTCATCTCAGAGCCGTCATCTTGCTTGATATGAAAGGCTTCTTCATCGAACCAGCGAAGCGCACCAGTATATTTACTACCCTTGCCGTCAAGCGAGAAAAATTCAAGCACTGTATGCTCTCGAATAAACTTCTGTAGCTCAGCAGTCGTAGGCGTTTTGTTATCTTGAGTGATCGACATTTAGGGCTTAGTCCGTGACATCTCGACTGACTAATTTACCGGCTCTAGCTTTTTGATCCGAGACTTGACCGTCTTCGTTCTCAATCGTCTTATGCATATTAACCACATAGCGCCGCCCCTTCCAATTGACCTGGCCGCCAGTATGCACCAGGTATGCGGAATGCAGATAAAGCAGACTCATGGTCATACAGCCAAAAGGAGTAAGCAAGAAGTGGTACCACTTCAGACCAGCATGATGGCAAGCGGTCAGTCGATTCCAAAGAGCAAGCACACCGATTTGCGCCACCACAAGAGCGGTCAAACTATAGAGAGACTGATCGATATCTCCTTTAACCCAAAGAGATACAACATAGGCAAGGAAAAGCCACGGTAGCACAACAACACTGTTGGTGAGAATAATCATCATCACCAAATTAGATACTTTGCTCTCTATGAATGAATAGAGATTCTTTGTCCACCCCATCCACATCGATTCAAGATCAGTGTACATCCGCACAGAATAGAGCGTCTTGCCGTCGGCAACTTCAATTTTGAAGCCTTTCTCTTTGAAAACCCTGGCAATGGCGTGATCTTCTACAATCTCGTCGCGCACACTCTGGTGGCCACCCACCGCTAAATATGAGCTGCGGCGACAAAGTATATATTGACCGTAAGCGTAAGCACGAGCGGCAGTGGCATCGTTAACAGTATGGAAAGGATCGCCAATCAAAAAGGAGCTAAGTAGAACAGGCATTACTAGGCGTTCGGAGAAGCTACCCAGCTCTTGCATCGGCACAAATGACATCAAGTCGATTTTATTGTCGATAGCGTGGCTAACAGAATCACGCAAAGAGTTGGGATGGTGATAGGTATCAGCATCAGTAAAAATGAAAAATTCACCCGAGGCGTAGCCAACCGCATGGGCCAAAGCATTGCATTTGCCAATCCAGCCGGCAGGGGCATCCTTGCCTCGTACAAATTTGAGACGATTGTCCCGCTCGGCAATTGCTTGAATAATATCGCCAGTCGAATCGGTAGAACGGTCATCTATTACTACTAGTTCAAAATTTGGATAATCTTGAGCGAGCAGCGACTCGATGCAGCGAGCAATCTTAGTTTCTTCATTACGAGCGGGAACAAGCACTGAGACAAAAGGCAATTCGCGCTCTGCCTTCTTGCTGCTTTCAACTGGCTTCAAGAGCATGTAATAGGCCAACGTAAGGCCATACAGAGCCACAATAAATAATGTGCTGATCAGGAAGACACTAAGTAACATGTCTAATTAACCACCGTAGTCATAGAATCCCTTGCCGGTTTTTTTGCCCAAATGCCCAGCTGACACCAACTGCTTGATTATAGGGCAGGGTCTGTACTTCGGATCTCCAAACCCCTCTTGCAGCGTTTCTAGAATATGCAAACAAATATCTAAACCAATGAAATCGGCTAGAGCTAGAGGCCCCATAGGGTGATTGTAACCAAGCACCATGCCTGTATCAATTTCTTTAGGAGTAGAGAGCCCTTCCATCAAAGCAAAAGCAGCTTCGTTAATTAAAACCAGACCAAGCCTGGTAGTGATAAAGCCGGGAAAATCTTTAGAGCAAATCAAAGTCTTGCCCAGCTCTTCGCCAAACTTTTTGACTTTATCCAAAGTCTCATCAGAAGTATCGAAGCCAGGAATTAACTCGACCAACTTCATAACATGAGCCGGTGAGAAGAAATGCATGCCAATAAACTGACTAGATCGCTTTGTAGCAGCCGCAAGACTGGTAATCGAAAGCGAAGAAGTATTAGAAGCAAAAATTGCTTCTTTCTTGCAAATATTGTCAAGGCGCTTGAACAAGTCTTTCTTTAGCTCAAGGTCTTCAGCAATGGCCTCAATGACAATATCGCTATGGGCAGCTAATTTTTCAGACTTAGTGGCGTGAATGCGCTTCTTCGCATCAATGAACTGATCAACAGTGAGAAACCCTTTCTCTACTGAAGACTTCCCAAATTTTTCTATAGTTGCTTCAGCCTTAGCCAGCTGAGCATCAGATATATCGTAGATTTGGACGCTTGCTGAGGTCTTAGAAGCAACCAAAAAGGCTATGGCTGACCCCATGAAACCGCTACCAGCGACAAAGACGGTCCCAAATGTACTGGCTCCTGCCATCATGAACTCCCAAAGTGACCTTCAGATCGTACCATCTACATATGGGCCCTTATGCTGCAAGCAACACTATGACAACTGTCATGGCGCTGGCATCGCCGAGCCGAAACCAGGTAATCAGGAGGAAATCATAAGATCTGCTCATTTTATATAAATGAGTTTAAATCCAGGTCATAGTCAATGAAAGAATATACCAATGCTATCGAGTACTACTGACTACTGCTTACCAGCCAGCCACCGTAGTCAAGAGAAGCGCAAAACGTTCACCGTCTAATTGGAGAGGCAAATGTTCAAAAAGGTTCTTATTGCCAATCGCGGCGAAATCGCCGTTAGAGTTATTCAAGCCTGCCGCGAATTGGGCTTAGAAACTGTCGCCATATTCTCTGAACCTGACAAGGATGGCAAACATGTGCAGATGGCCACTGAAAAATGGCGTCTTGAAGGCCAGCCAGCAAAAGTTTATTTAGACGGAAGCCAAATTCTCGATATAGCCAAACGCGCTGGCGCTGACGCCATTCACCCTGGCTACGGATTTCTAGCAGAAAATGCCGATTTTGCTCGTCAATGCGCCGAAGCCGGCGTGAAATTCATCGGCCCATCACCTGATGTAATACACAGGATGGGTTCAAAAATCGAATCACGAAGGGTAATGGACAAAGCTGGTGTACCAGTTGTGCCCGGAACTACTGACCCTGTAAAAACAGCAGCAGAAGTAATCGAACTAGGCAAAAAATATGGTTATCCCATTGCCATTAAAGCCAGCGCCGGTGGTGGCGGTCGCGGCCTTCGCGTAGTGCGCAAAGAAGAAGATGTAGAACAAGCACTAGCAGGGGCTCAACGAGAAGGAGCCTCATACTTTGGCAGCGATGAAGTCTATGTAGAAAAATATCTTGATCAACCCCGTCACATTGAAGTACAGATAATTGCTGATGAACACGGCAATATCGTTCATTTATATGAGCGCGATTGTTCTAGCCAAAGACGCCACCAAAAACTGTTAGAAGAAGCACCCGCCGCAAAACTAGACAAAGATTTGCGCGCGAGGCTTACTGCCGCAGCAGTTAAAGCCGCCGCCGCTCTCGGCTATTCATCGGCGGGCACAGTAGAATGTATGGTCTCTGGGAAAGAATTCTACTTCTTAGAAGTCAACACTAGAATTCAAGTAGAACACCCCATCAGTGAACTTATTACTGGTATCGACATTGTCAAAGAACAATTGCTAGTTGCCGCTGGAAACAAACTGTCTTTCACTCAAGAACAAATTATTCCTCGCGGACACGCCATAGAATGTCGCATTAACGCTGAAGATCCGTTTAAAAACTTCATGCCCAGCCCAGGCACTCTCAACCGCTTCGAACTGCCTCATCACCCATGGGTAAGGGTAGACACAGCCTGCTATCCAGGCTACACAATTCTGCCCTTCTATGACTCACTCTTGGCAAAATTAGTGGTATGGGGAAGAACCAGAGAAGAAGCCATTGCCCGCACGAAAGTAGCTCTCAAGCATTTCATCATCGAAGGAGTGTCAACCACTATTCCTTGGCACATAGCCATGCTGGAAGATGCCGCCTTCAAAAGCGGAGATGTCTTCACTACTTATGTAGAACAAGACTTTATGAAACGTTTCGCAGCGATTGCTGCTGAATTAAACTTGGCACCTGCAAACAAGCCTGGAGCCGGTTCAACAGGTAGTGCAGGCAGCGGCAACGGCCAGGCTCCGGCCAACGGAGCGGCAACTAGCGGAACAGCGGCAGACAATATCATTGAACGATCTGAGACTCGCAGTTTTGAAGTTGATGTCAATCAAAAGGTCTTTAAAGTGGCCGTGACTGAAATGATTGACCCAAGCAAACCGCGCACCATCGTCAAAACGGGTGCAAGTTCCAGCGCTAGTCTCTCAAAGACTACTTCTAACTCAAGCGCTTCACAAAAAGAGCGCGCCGCCAAGACCCTAACCGCCACAGCCAATGCAGCTGGCAGCGGCAAAGTACAATCGAGTATGCATGGTCTGATTAAAGAAATTATGGTGAAAGAAGGAGCTGCCGTCAAAACCGGCGAGAAGGTGATGATCTTCGAGGCCATGAAAATGGAATCAGATATCGTTGCAGACCGCGACGGCGTGGTCAAAGAAATTAAAGTAAAATCTGGCCAAACAGTTGATGCCCATTCACTTTTGATGGTCATCGGCGACTAGGGCGTCGGCGACTAAAATATTAGAGGTATCAATTTGTCTTCAACAATTCGCATCGGCCAAGGCTATGACATTCACCAATTAGTGGAAGGCCGCCCGCTGATATTGGGCGGCCTCACCATTCCCTTTGAGAAAGGTCCACTTGGCCATTCCGATGGCGATGTTCTCATCCATGCCATTATCGACTCTCTGCTTGGAGCACTTTCATTGGGAGACATCGGCCAACACTTTCCACCATCAGATGAGCGCTACAAAGGCGCGAACTCACTGGATATGCTGGCCCAGGTTAAAGGCTTAGTCACTAATCAAGGTTTTGTCATTGGCAATATTGATTCAACAATTATTGTAGAGCAGCCCAAGATGGCACCACATTTAGAGTCAATTAGAACCTTGCTAGCAGAAGTCTTGAATATTGAGCTATCACGTATAAGCGTCAAAGCCAAGACCCATGAAGGCCTTGATGCTATCGGCCTGGGCAATGCTCTGGCCTGCCAGGCAATAGCTTTGCTTTATCAAGAGTAAGCTTTGCTTTATCAAGAGTAAGCGTTGCTCTATCAAAAATCTACCATCTAGACATGATTCAAACGAGCTTCTAACCTCAATCTTTGTTTTCCAAAACCGTCATATTTTCTCAAGAAAATATGACGGTTTTGGAAGACGACAAAAGCAAAATTCAAATAGGGAAGATTTTCTCGAAAAAATCTTCCCTATTTACGAAAACGTGCAATAGGGCAAGCGCAAAATTGAGCAGAACCTGAACTACTCAGGCAAACAAAAAATAGGTCTAAATGTATTGGTAGCAGTGAAGGAAACGGCTGAATCTAGCCATTTTTGCATGCCCTCATTTTCCAGGGAGCGATGAGGCACAGCCATGCGTTCAATTGAATGCGACAGAGTAAGCTCGTCAACACTTTCCATCACAGTTATGTACTGCACAGCTTTTTCTTTATTTGCGGATTTATCACTAGCAGCTTTATCACCAATTGATTTATCGCTACTAGATTTATCACTACTAGATTTATCACTACTAGATTTTTCAGCGCCTGCCTTCACATTGGTGTCGACACTGGCATTGGTCCAAGCGGCATAGCGACGGCAGCCACTAAGAGTGGGCACGTCGGCCATTAGTCGGGGCAAGTAGGAAAGTTGATACCACTGACGGAAGGCATCAGAGTCCTGAACTTTTATTTCGGAACTAAAAAAGAGCATAGGACAGCGACCAAAATGACCATTATAGACACGGCGTTCATGCTCATAGATGGGCTGGTAACTAGTGCGCGAGAAGTTCTTCAGGGCAGACTCTTTCCACTGCCTAAATTGAGCCAACTCTTCGGCAAAACCAGTGCGCTCAAAAATCTGCTCAGTTTGCTTCAGCGCATCACTATTGGCCAATTCATAGATCGTCAAATATTGACCAGCTACATTATTGGCCGCATCAACACTGTCAGCTTGATAGCGGGCAATGTTTTTGATTTCAGGCGAGATCGAAAGCAACTTAGGCAAAAACTGATGATGGTAAAACCGATCGAAATCGGCTTGCTTAGAAGCCTCCACCGAGAATGAAACAATCATCAATGGCGCGCTGGTAGACAAATCAATCACTTACTATCACCTTTACTTACTATCTCAATCTCGCACTATCAAAAATTTTGAAAATCAATTCATATCAAGATCAGCTCTTCTCAAAATCTAATTTCGCCAACTAGTCAACTTGGTTATCCATAACCGGCGCATCCCAACGCTGATAATTCCCGACGGCAAAACGCACACGCTTTGAGCCGAAGTCACGCAAAGGCTTGCCGTCAGCGCCAGCTCCCCAGATTATGAAGAGATACTGGTCATTGGTAATGACTGTGATGGTGCCTGGCTTGGCCCGCCAATCGACCGGCGGGTCAACACTATATTGATCAATTTCGGGCACGGTCAATCCAAAATCGCGCACAAAAACTATGCGATCATCGTCTATTTTAGAATCAGCCATTGGTGGCGGTTGTTGCTCACCCTGCTGACTCAAATACGCATTGTCCACAGTCTCACCAGCGACCATATAAGCACTACCGGCTATATAGGGATTATTGGGCACTAGTTCATTCAGTTGCTGCAGAGCGTAAGTTGTTTCATCACCGATTTCAGGAAAGCGATGATTGAATACCACCCAATTGTCGACCCAGTTGGCGACCCGTCGCATCTGCTCAAACATTTGGCCATCATTTATGGCCATCGAAGTTACCAATTCGCGCTGCCTAGCAGCCCGGTTGGCCGCTTCGATTTTTGCCCGCGAAGCCTGTTCGGCCGCAGTCTTCTTGACCTCGTTGTCATTAAAAAGATCGTCGTTATCAAAGAGACTTTTCTTCGAGAATAAATCGTCGGCGCAAGCAGCAGGGCAAAATTGAAGTGCAGAAGTGAGCAGACTAAGGATGACCACTAGTGGCCAGAAAGGCTTACATAGTTTGTTAAATCGAGATTGCTTCATACAGTTGCCGCGATTAACCAAAATTCTGTCCACAAACCGAGTAAGGCCAGTATACATTGCCTTAAAGAATGGCAGCGGATTTGCATGCTAGTACAGTCTGGCTTTTGGATTGGTTTTAGTATCATCGCCGTCTGAATCGTAAGCATAGTATGGCCCGAAAGTCCCAAGCGGGCCAAAGTGTCCAGCTACGACTACCCTTTTGTAGCCAAGAGCGCAAAAGTAGCTCGCAATGGGCGCAAGTTGCAGAAAAACTTCTTCAATAGGAATTGGGTATTTGCTGGCCTTTTTGGCAGTATACAAGATGAGCAAAGGGGATTTCTCAGAATTGCCTGTCAGATACGCTGGTAGTTCTTCCTTAGTCAGTTTTCGAACACTTTTAACAGGTCGTTGTGTAGCCACGAATATCTCGTCATCCGAGCGCCACATAATACATTCGTCGTAAAGATGTCCAAATTCATTGGACGGAAACGTTGAAATCCTATGCAAATGATTGGGAAGCGGTAATACTTCCTCAGCGCGCGCGCTTGGGCAGAACAGACTAAGAGTGAGAACAAATGCCAATAGAAAGCAGGCTGTGAAAACAGCGTTTAGTTTTGCCAATCGAAAACTGCGGCTATGCAAACTTGTCTGTAGCTTCCATTAGATGATGCAAAATACCTGGCTCATTATAGGCGTGGCCGGCATCTTCAACCATTTTCAACTCACTTGTGGGCCAAGCCTTATGTAAATCATAAGCTGAAATAGGCGGACAGGCCATGTCATAGCGTCCTTGAACAATCACTCCAGGTACTCCCTGTAGTTTACTGGCCTCTTTAATGAGCTGACCGTCTTCCATCCAACCAGCGTTGGAGAAATAGTGGTTTTCGATGCGAGCAAAAGCCAAAGCAAAATGATCATCGGCAAAATGGGCGCTATTGTCGACATTAGGTAAAAGAGTTGTGGTCTCACCTTCCCACACGCTCCAGACCCTAGCAGCAGCCAAACGAACAGCTTCATCACTGCTGGTGAGAAGCTTGTTGTAAGCGGCGATCATATCTTTCTGCAGACCAGAGGTCGGTTCAATAAAACGTTGCCACTTTTCGGGAAAGAATAAAGAGGCGCCCCACTGGTAATACCACTCAAGTTCAAAGCGACGCAGTGTAAAGACACCACGCAAAATCAATGCTTTTACTCTTGTTGCATGTTTTTCGCCGTAAGCTAAAGCTAGAGTTGAGCCCCAAGAACCGCCAAAGACAACCCACTTCTCAAAACCACAAAGCTGTCGCAGCTTCTCTATGTCATCGACCAAATGCCAGGTTGTATTGTTTTCCAATGAGGCATGGGGAAGCGAGCGGCCACAACCACGCTGATCAAAAAGTAGAATGTTGTACTTAGCTGGATCAAAAAGTCGCCGGTGCGAAGCTGAGCAACCGCCACCAGGTCCGCCATGCAAGAAAACAACAGGCTGGCCAGAGGCATTGCCGCATAGTTCGTAATATATTTGGTGACCATCGCCAGTATCAAGCATCCCTGTCTTATAGGGCTCAATCTCGGGATAAAGGCCCCGGCGCAGCGTGCCATCTGATTGTCGCGAGCGGTCTATAGACATGGGGCCTCACTATATAAAGATTGCAATGCCGATGATAGAGCTAAATATTGTAGAGCCTTGGCTAGAGCAATAACATAGGCTGACCATACAAAAAATACTGGTTTTGGTAGATGGCCAAGACTTCCAGCAAAGCTATGATCAAAGAGTAAGCAAGCAATTGAAATGCAGTCTTCACTTGAGTGCTTTAGCGATGGACCAATCCTGATCGAGCGAAGTGCAGCGAATCTCAAAGAGAACCCACATGTGGCTACATGTTTTTCTTTTTGAAAAAAGCTCAGTGAGATTTACTGCCCCTTTGGAGTCAATACTCTGTTGGCTCCCATGCAAAAGGCGAGGACAATGTCCTCGCCTTTTGGCTTTTGATTTGCTTTCAGCTTTAGCTTTGAACTCTTTCTAAAAGACTGTTTTCACAGTGGTTTAGAAGTCGCCCATTCCAGCGCCGGCTGGCATTCCCATGTGTTTCTTCTCGTCTTGAACATCAACCACTAAAGCTTCAGTGGTGAGGAACATAGCAGCGATAGAAGAAGCATTTTGAATAGCACAACGCTCAACTTTAGCTGGATCGATGATACCGGCTTTAGCCATATCAACATATTCGAAAGTCATAGCATTGAAGCCGAAGCCTTCTTTCTGCTCTTTGACACGCTCAACCACGACTTCGCCAGGAAGACCAGCGTTGTCAGCGATTTGACGGACAGGAGCTTCGAAAGATTTGACTACGATTTCGAAACCAGTGCGCTCGTCACCGTGCAACTTCTCTTTTTCTTTTTCAAGCTTTTTGGAGATGTTTAGAAGTGAGGTACCGCCACCAGGGACATAACCTTCTTCAACAGCAGCGCGAGTAGCATTCAAAGCATCTTCAAAGCGAAGTTTGCGATCTTTGAGTTCAGTTTCAGTAGCAGCACCGACTTTGATAACTGCAACGCCACCAGCCAATTTGGCCAAGCGCTCTTGTAGTTTTTCTTTGTCGAATTCACTATCTGAATCTTCGATTTGGCGTTTGATTACGCTGATGCGCTTCTCAACTTCAGCCTTGGTTTCGTTGCCAGCAACGATTGTGGTCTTGTCTTTGTTGACGCGAATTTGGCGAGCTTTACCAAGCATTTCAACAGTGACGTTTTCGAGCTTGATGCCAGCTTCTTCAGATACAACTTGACCGCCGGTAAGAATAGCAATGTCTTTCAACATTTCTTTTCTACGATCGCCAAATCCTGGGGCTTTGACTGCGCAGCAAGGAAGTACTTTGCGGAGGTGGTTAACAACCAAAGTAGCAAGAGCTTCGCCTTCTACATCTTCTGCAATAAGCATGAATGGACGGCCAGCGCGAGCAACTTTTTCTAGAACTGGAACTAGGTCGGCAAGCAAGTTTACTTTCTTGTCGATGCAGAGGATATAAGGATCATCCAAAACTGCTTCCATTTTTTCGCCATCGGTGACGAAGTAAGCAGAAACGAAGCCTTTGTCGAACTGCATGCCTTCAACAACTTCGAGTTCTGTTGAAAGTGATTTGGATTCTTCAACGGTGATTACGCCGTCTTTGCCCACTTTTTCCATTGCATCAGCAATGATCTTGCCTGTTTCTTCATCGTTGCCAGCAGAGATGGTAGCAACTTGAGTGATCTCAATTTTGCCTTCAACTGGTTTTGCAATGCGTTTGATTTCAGCAACAGCCATTTCAGCAGCTTTGTGGATACCACGACGAAGAACCATCGGGTTAGCACCAGCAGCGACGTTGCGTAGGCCTTCTTTGACCATAGCTTGAGCAAGCACAGCAGCGGTTGTTGTTCCGTCGCCAGCATTGTCATTGGTTCTGGAGCAAACTTCACGAATCAATTGAGCGCCAGCGTTCTCTAGACGATCTTCAAGTTCGATTTCTTTAGCGATTGAGACGCCGTCGTTGATGATTTGTGGAGCGCCGAATTTCTTCTCTAGAACGACGTTGCGACCAGCTGGTCCCAATGTCAACTTAACTGTGTTGGCAACATGGTCAAGACCACGCTCAAGAGCGCGACGTGCATGTTCACCATAAACAATTTGCTTAGCCATATTTTCGTTTTTCCTTCCTAATCTTTATAGGGTTTGATTATTTGATTGAGCTTTAAGACTTGAATTAACCGACTACAGCGAGAATGTCACGCTCAGTCATGATTAAGTATTCAACGCCTTCGATTTTGACTTCAGTACCAGAGTATTTAGCGAACAACACTTTGTCGCCTACTTTTACTTCCATCGGTGTACGGTTGCCTTTATCATCAACACGGCCAGGTCCTACGGCCAAGATTTCGCCTTGCTGCGGCTTCTCTTTGGCAGTATCAGGAAGGACAATGCCGCCTGAAGTTTTGTCTTCAGCGTCTAGTTTTTTCAAAACAACGCGGTCAGCCAATGGTTTCAGTTGAAGCTTGTTCGCAGATGCAGTAGCCAAGGTTCTATCCTCCTATTACGAAGATTCACTCGCAATTTAAATGTGTAGTGGAGCCAATCTACTCGTTCGCCTTAATAGAGGAACAGGGAGATTGCTCACAACATGAAGTGTATAGATGAAAACCAAGACCAGCGCTTGTTTGGCTATATTTCTTAAGAATTAGCCATTACCTAAAAATACAAAGCCCCAGAGCACTTTTTAAGTGCCTTTCTTCTTACCAACCAGACTACCGGGCTTTGCTAGCCAAGTAGCATATTCAGGGGTGGCTGTTAGGCGACTCTGCAATCGCGCTTGCCTTTCAGATATCACGGCCATCTTCGCTTGGCTTGCCAGGTCATTCCATGAAAGCGAGCCACTTTCGCTATGACTACCAGTTTGAGCACCCTTGATGCGATCTCGCCCTTCAAACTTGGCTACATTAAGTGCTTGCTCAGCATCTCTTAATATTGCAGCGGCGCCATCGGCATTGCCCGGAAAGGTTGCCACGCCGATTGAGACAGTGATTAAGCCAATGCCCGGAGCCGGTGATTTGCGCACTTTCTGACGCAGCCTCTCAGCCACTTCCAGAGCACTAGCGTGGCTGGTTTCAGGCAACATAATGGCAAACTCTTCACCGCCATAGCGGGCCGGTAAGTCAATGTCACGCAAGGTCAGCTGAATCGTATTAGCAACATGCTTGATTGCCTCATCACCGCGATTTTGACCAAGCATGTCATTGATCTGACTGAGGTGATCAATGTCGACCAAAAGCAGCGCCATCTCACGACTATGGCGCTGAGAGCGATCTATTTCTTTAGACAAAGCCTGTTCAAAATGCACCCGATTGGAAAGGCCCGTATGGGCATCAAGGAAGGCGGCAGAGCTATTTGACTCATGGGAGAGGGCAATGTTGAGCGATGTCGAGACTTGCTTGGTGAGCGACTCAAGTAGCTCAATTTGCTCCCGCTGGAAAGCACGAGAATCGGTTGAAAACACTTCAAGTACGCCAATTTTCCGCTGATCAAATACAAGAGGCAGAGCCACGGCACTGGCAAAAGGTCGCCCACCCATAGCCCGAGGCAAGCCAAATGGCTCTCTAGAGCCGTCGCCGAGAACCTCAGTTTTGCCTGAACGCAAACAGCTACCAGCAATTGACTTGCGTACACTCATATCAAACTCGCCCAAACTCTGACCATCCAGACCTTTAAAGGCAGCCAGTTGAAAAGAGTCATTGGCCTCGTCCAGCAAAACAATGGCACAGCTTGGGGTATTAGCCAAGACAAGGGAAGTGTCGGCTGCCACCTGCAACACCTGAGTAATCTCAAGAGCACTGTCGTTCAAGGCGCAGGTAGCGGTATAGAGAGTGGCTAACCGCTCGCGTTCATACTCACTGCGGCCAAACATAACAGCATTGGCTATGGCGATAGCGCAGAGATCGGCCAATTCTTGGAGAAACTCTTTCAGCCCGAGCACCTGACTATTATTTACTTCCATGAGAACTGCGCCCACGAGCATGTTGGCAGTACTCATCGGAAGGGCTAGTTGGCCGTTTGAAGACTCGCGCTTCATGATGGTAGCGCTGAAATCGGGGGCCGAAGCGGCATCTATAGCAGCAAAACCAGTGCGTTTCTGATAGACATACTTGAGCAAGCTCTCAAGGTTAAAAGGAACGATTTTAAGTTGGTCCAAAGACCCCTCTGTATAACCCTTAGCAGCCATAAGCTTGAAAGACATGCTTTCATTGTCGGCCAGAAAAATAGCGACCTTGGCACCACCAGCCAAATCGGTGAACATAGCTACAACTGAGTCTAATACGTCCTTTAGGCGAAGAGATGAGGTCAGCATTTTCTGCAATTGCACGAAGCGGGGCAGGATATTCCCATCACTTGTCATCAAATTCACTCCAAACCTTATATAGTTTCTCTTGGCTTTCTTCCACAGATCACCAAGAAATTCACCCTCATTTCACTATCTGAGATTTTGTCACTTAAAAGGATAAACTCTCTGCAGAAATAGTACTTTCTTTTTTACCGACTTAAACAAGGACACAAACTTGAAAGACAAATTAGAAGAGAACGAAGAGACAAGTAATTGTCTATTTTGCAAAATTGGCAGCGGCAAAATTAGCTCTACTTTTATCCATGAAGACCAAAATTGCTTTGCCATCAAAGACATAACTCCTCAAGCACCCAACCATCTATTAGTTATCCCCAAAGCGCACTATCAAAATATCGCCATGGTAGACGACAAATTGTTGATGGGTGAATTGTTTCAGCAGGCCGCACTGATTGCGGCAAAAGAAAAACTAGAAAATGGCTTTCGCTTAGTTGTGAACACCGGAGCTGATGGTGGCCAATCAGTAGGCCATCTGCATATACACATCCTTGGTGGGCGCAGCATGCTCTGGCCCCCAGGCTAACTAATAACGTTGAAGATTGGCTAGGTATCTGACTTTCAAATCACAGCCAGCGCTTCAATGAAAAATTGTATAGTGCCAACCAAAACTGTCGGTTTCGCAGCCCGCTGATTTGGGTATTACTACTTTGTAGGGGAAAGGCAAAAGTTCAAAAGAACTACTAGCACGACGGGGATGAAGGCCATGGTCACCAAAGAAACAACAGATCAAGTTCTCTGGATGGCAGACTGCTACAGCCTCGCCAAACGATTTCCTAATCCACATACTTGGCTTTCCTTACTAGAGCCGGTTGAAACCCTTGACATTGAAAAACTCAATCCTTTTCACTATTGGCTTTGGATGGAAATCTGGAAAGCCGCACAGCTAGCGGAAAAAGACAATGCTGACGATGAGACAGCAATTGCTGCTACTGCAAAAAAAGCAATAGCAGGTCCAAGTGCAGCAAAGTGCCCTTCCTGAACTAATAATTTTGTGCTGGCGTTGTTATTTAACTGATTAAACGCAGGCCCCAACCGACTCAAGTATTCGGATTTGGACCTGCGTTTGATTAGCAGGTCCCAACTTCTTTGGGTCGGCGGTTACTCGGCCTTCATCATTTTTTTCAACTTGTACCAGACCAGCTGGCGATACTATGGCGCCATCAAGGGTGGTTGCACTAGCGATTGTGCTAGCGGGCCACAAAATTGTATCAACTAGCCTACAATCAGCCTCAACAACACTGCCTTCACCAATCACGACATTGCCGCGCAGGATAACACCAGCTTTGACCTCAGCATTCTTACCGACAATGACGTTGCCAACAATTTCAACAGAGCTGTCTACTACAGCACCATCAGCTAGATAGAGAGAATAGGGGCCTCGTTTCTCATGACGATAGCCAGGAAGATTGGCTTTAAATTGGCCAGACAAAACGTCAAAATTAGAGCTTTGATACTGTTCGATAGTACCGACATCAGACCAATAAGACTCAATCGGCACGCCGAGAACAGGCAGACCAGCCTTAACCAAAGCAGGAAAGAGCTGGCGACCAAAACCGTAGTCGCCACTTTCGGGCATATGCTTAAACACTTCTGGTTCAAGAATATAAATCCCAGTAGAAGCCAGGTTTGAAAGCGCTTCTTCTTTACTAGGTTTTTCCTGAAAACCAACTATGAAATCATTTTCGTCGAGCACTGCCACGCCAAACCGGCTGACATCATCAACACGTTTCAAACCAATTGAAGCGATTGCATTTTTGCGCTTATGCTCGGCGACAATATGAGAGAGATCAGCGTCAGTTAGCAGATCACCCATCAAGACAATGAACGTTCCGTCTTCTAGAAAATCTCGACAATAGCGAACACCACCGGCATCACCGCTAAGCTTTTCTTCGACACGAAATTGTATGTTGGTACCAAATTTCTTACCATCACCAAAATACTCAATCAGGCATTCAGGCAAATAGTGCAAGTTAGCTATAACATCGGTGAAACCATGAGCCTTGAGAAGGTTTAGCAGATGTTCCATCACTGGAAAATTAGCGACCGGAACAAGCGGTTTGGGCAAACATGCGGTGAGCGGGTCGAGCCTTGAGCCGACTCCTGCCGCTAATACCATTGCCTTCATTGTGTAGGGCCTCCATCAATAATTAGCCTAGGGCTTCAACCTAGATCGTAAGCTTAGATAAGACCACACAATTGACAATCTACCTAGCTAATCTATCTAATGTGCCGGTCTAATGTGCAAAGCTAATGTGCCAAGGCCCATGGGCCTTGGCACAATGTGAAGATTGCCTAATATTTGATTTGCCTAGCTGAAACAACTAAGCGGCGTCAGAACTTTCAAACACTCGACGTGTTTTCTCAATTTGCGCTTGGTAGCGATTAAAGTCTTGCTGATAGCGCGACTGAACATCATCTTTCTGCTCAGGCTGGGCATTTGGGAGATTTGTTCCAAGCGAATACGATTTATTTTCTTTCTTATTTACTGCCATATCAATGTTCTCTACGTTCTGAATAGTGTGCGTTCTAAATTTATAAGTGATGCCTAGGTAATGCTCTTAGTGACGTAAATTGGCCGAAACAGTTTCAATATGTGAGTTCTGTGTTCTCGTTCTTATTTTGTGACTGCACTGGATATAAATACCGCAGACGAAGTTAAGCAATCACTAAGAACCTGCCAAAAACTTGAGCCAAAAATAATATATCACGAATATACGCACCAGGCCACACTTTTCAAGCGCTGACCATGATGAAAAGCGGGATTTAAAGCAGATTTAACAGCATGCCAAGCTCTTCCTTAAGCGGCAGTGGCGGCTCCCGGCTCTGTTTCAGGAAGCCTAAAGCTCAGTGCAACAACAATTATCATGCAGAGCCCACCAGCCAGGTACGGACTCATATATCCAAATCTCTCGAAAAGAGCACAACCGACAATTGGTCCAAAAATTCGGCCCAGGGTCGAAACCGATTGTCCCAAACCTAGAACACCACCAACAGTCTCTTCTGGAGCCAGTTTTGAAATGATACTTTGGTTGCAGGGGTTGTTTATACCAGAGCCAATAGAAAGCAAAGTCATTGCCAGTGCCAGAACTATCCAACTGTTCGTCACTGGTGTGAGGAACAACCCAGCGGCAATCAAGAACGAGCCAACGGTAATCAGTTTCTTCTCACTGTACTTCTTGGTCAGTTGGCGAATCATGCCGCCTTGGACAATGACAATGAGAATACCTATATAGACAAAGAGCAAACCATTTTCTTTAGGACCCCAGTTGTAAAGCTTACTGGTCAGTAGAACAAGAGTTGCTTCCATGTTGGCGAAGGCAAAAGTAGAGACAAAGAAAATCAAGAAAGATATGCGCAATTTGGCACTAGTGACATTCTTGATATAAAAATCTATACCTAAACCAAAGCGATCGTTGCCAAACGAACCACGCTCTTTAGGCTCGGGCAAGAGGAAGAAAGTCAAAACCAAGTCGACCAAGCTAAAGCCGGCGGCAACAAAACCAACGAAGCCCAATCCATACTGCACCAGGAGGCAGCCCAAAGCTGGTCCGAGGACGAATCCTAGACCAAAGGCAGCCCCTACCATGCCCATACCCCGGGCACGGTTCTCTTTGGTGGTGATATCGGCGATGTAGGCCTGCGCCACAGCAATGTTGGCGTTACCAAAGCCCGCCACGATGCGCGAAGCAAATAGCCAAATCAGCGAAGTGGAGAAACCCCAAATTAAGTAACCAACAAAAGAAGCTGCCAGGCTTATCAAGAGCACTGGTCTTCGACCAATTCGATCTGACAAGCGCCCCCAGAAAGGCGTGAATAAGAATTGCATGATCGAATAGCTGGCAATCAAAAGACCAACCATAAAGTCAGAAGCATGCAGCTGCTGAGCGTAGGTTGGCAGGATGGGAATGACCAGCCCAAAGCCCATCAGGTCAATGAAGACGGTCATGAAAATGAGCAAGAGCGGGGTTTTACTTTTCGCGGACGACAAAATTTAGGTCTCCTGAGAACTGGCGGTTTACTTGAACCCCGGTTTCTACACCAAGGACTATCTGTTAATTCTGTCCGCTTGGCGGTCGCTTTGCTACCTTGGCAAACCTATCTGAAGCAATTTAAAGGCCGACCAGAGATGTAAAGGCCAGCTCTGCTTTGCTTTACCCACTCAGTTAATATTTGCTTTTCTTCTTCTGAGATATTAAATTAGGCGAATATACGATATTCTGGTCTTAAATCAGGTTTTTGACACAAATGAGTTTGCAGATTCCCGCTCTGGGTAATTAAAGTAAGGACGGCATGGGGGAATTAGCCTGTTGGCAGGTCATTTACTACTTACTAGAAAGAACTGGCAGCGCTAGCGAATTTGTATGAAACTTTGTCTGATTTGTAATTTTCAGACTGCTGGCGAACAAGACATCTGCCCACGAGATGGTTCGTCAATGGTCACAGTCGGTGATGATCCCCTGCTTGGCATGGTGGTGGAGGGTCGCTACAAGATTCAGTCGGTTATTGGCCAAGGCTCTGCCGGGACAGTATATCGAGCCGTTCAAGAGTTAATTGGTCGCGAAGTAGCGGTCAAAGTTCTACACGACTATTTAGTCTCCGATGACGAATTCATCAAACGCTTTAAACAAGAGGCAAAGGCATCCAGTCGCCTCAATCATCCAAACATCATTACCATTTACGACTTTGGTGTCATCCCCCAAGGTGGTGGCAGACCTTATATCGCTATGGATCTGCTCAACGGCACCCCACTCTCCGACTTCATCGCTGAAGTTAACCATATTCCGCCAGTTGAAGCCGTGCCAATTTTCACTCAAGTATGTGCCGCCTTAGCCGAAGCACATAGACAAGGAGTGGTGCACCGCGACATCAAACCCGAAAATATTGTCTTGGTTGAACGGGGCGGACAGAAGAACTTTCCTATCGTCGTCGACTTTGGTATTGCCAGACTGGTGCAAGAAGAGTCGGATCAGGCCAAAATTACGCGCACAGGTACAGTCTGTGGCAGTCCTACTTATATGAGCCCAGAACAGTGCACCTCAAGCAAAGTCGATCACCGAAGTGACATCTACTCTTTGGGCATTGTTTTTTACGAATCACTGACTGGCGAAGTACCGTTCCAACACGATGAGTTGGTGCGAGTGATGGCCATGCATCTTTCAGACACACCACTACCTCTAAATGAAATGAGACCAGATCTCAATTTCCCTGAAGCCCTGATGCAAGTGGTGCACAAAACTCTTCTGAAAAATCCAAACGATCGTTATCAAACAATGGACGAGCTCTCTCAGGCTCTCGAAGACGCCATGAAAGAACCAGAGAAACCCTCTGTTGCCACAACCCAGACTGTACATAAAGACATTGCCCCTGGCCCCTTGGCCCAAGACGAAACTCTGCAGCATCGCAAAGAGTCGCGCGACATGCTACAACAGCGTCCGCTTACTCGCGAAATGCTGCTGCAGCAAAATGCCACCAACCCTGCCTCTGTAGGAACTGGTGCAGGTGCTGGTCAAGCTGGTGAAGAGAGTCGCTCGATGAGCAATAATTATGCTGATCAAGTGGCTGCTTATAGAGACGCTCAGCGCCATGCTGATGTATCCAACAGTCAAAACCGCAATTCTACGAATTTTTCAGCCGGTCGCGGTGGCGCCTCTGGTGCATCACAAATTCTTCGCCTAGTGCCGATTTTAGTGACAGTCTTGTTGATTGGGGCAGCTGTGGTGTTCGCAATGACTTCCGCTCAGTTCCAAGCCATGATGCCCTGGAACAAAAGCTCCGAAGTAAAGGCCGGCATTGAAGATGACCCAGAGGCCCTAATAAAAGCTGGTAAATTAGCGCAAGCTGTTAGTTTGATGAAAGCTCAAAAAAGCCAAGGCAAACTATCACCTGAACTATCTGATAAGTACTACACAACTTGCGTCAGCCTGGGCAAGCTCTATATGAAAGACAAGAAGTACACTGAAGCTATAGCCGTGCTGCAGCAAGTACCTTCAAAGTCCAACCAAGGTCAAACAGCCAAGAATCTATTGGCCAAAGCTAAGAAGCAAGCTCACTAAACTAGAATTTTAGCAACTAGACCCTTAGCAGCTAGACTAAAATTGCTTTAGCGGAAGCTACCAAAGCGTCTGAACTTATCTTGACGATCTTTTCTCACCTGCTCAGGCGAGAGCTTCATCAAGTCAGTCATTTGGGCAACGATTGCTTTCTTTAGATTCTCTGCCGCGGTTTGATAATCGTGATGAGCCCCACCTAAGGGCTCACTAATCACCTGATCTATAACTCCAAGCTGGAGAATTTCTTTGGCTGTCATTTTCATTGCCTGGCAGGCTTCAGATACTTTGTCATTTGAGCGCCATAAAATAGAAGCGCAGCCTTCTGGCGTGATTACGGAGTAAACAGAGTGCTCAAGCATCAAGATGCGGTTAGCCACACCAATGGCTAAGGCCCCCCCAGAGCCACCCTCACCAGTAACAGCCGCCACCACCGGCACTGTCACTCCAGCCAGCTCCATCAAATTTTCGGCAATTGCTTGCGATTGATTATGCTCTTCTGCTGACAGCCCTGGGTAAGCACCAGGTGTATCGATTAAGCAGAGAATCGGTAAATGGAACTTATTAGCATGATGGAAAAGGCGCAGTGCTTTGCGATAGCCTTCCGGCTGAGGCATACCGAAATTGCAATGCTGTTTATCGCGCAGAGTGCGTCCTTTTTGGGTACCAACCGCTACCATTTTGATACCATCGATTTCTAGAAGGGCACCAACCATAGCGCCATCGTCTACACCTTTACGATCACCGTGCAGCTCCATCCAGCCTGGATCCCAGGTAGCGAAATAGTCACGGGTATAAGGCCGTTGCGGATGACGAGCAATGGCCAAGTGATCAATAGGCCTAAGATTTGAATACAAGGAACGCTTAAGCGAATTGTACTGATCCTGCATGCGCTCAAGGTCGCCTTCCAGCTCTGGATTGTCCGATAGCTGCTTTTCTAAAGCTTCCATATTTTGAGCAAGGATTGCCAATGGTTGCTCAAACTCTAGTGGTATCGGTTTTTTTTCGACAGTAGCCATTGCACTCCAGCTTCTTTATTGAATTATTGATGTTGAGGGGCGAAAAACTCGGGACTAAATTCTAAGTGCGCACGGCAGTTGGGCTTTCACCGCTGACCTTCTTCTCCGAAACAACTTTAGGAGCTGGTTTGTGAAAAGCAATCAAACGGGCTAGGGTCTCTTTAAGCTTGTTTCGGCTGACGACCATATCGACTTGGCCATGCTTCAGTAAATATTCGGCGGTTTGGAAATCAGCGGGCAATTTTTGCCTGATTGTTTGTTCAATTACTCGCCTACCGGCAAAGCCAATTCTGGCACCTGGCTCAGCGATGATAAAGTCGCCAAGCATGGCAAAACTGGCAGTCACTCCGCCAAAAGTAGGCTCGGTCAAAATTGATATATAAAGGTTGCCAGAATCAGCAAATGACTTGAGCGCTGAGCTCGTCTTAGCCATTTGCATCAAACTCAAAATACCTTCTTGCATTCTGGCACCGCCAGAGCTACTGACCACAATCAAAGGCGAATTGCGCTCCATGGCGGCCTCGGTCAGCCGAGTGACTTTCTCACCCACCACAGACCCCATAGAGCCACCAAAGTGGCCAAAGTCCATGCAGCCTAGTGCTGCTTCATGCCCGTCAATGCGGCAAAGACCAGTCAAGACAGCTTCACGCAGGCCAGATTTGCGGGTGGCTTCGTCTTGTCTTTTGACGTACGCCTCAGTATCAAAAAATGTCAAAGGATCTGATGAGCGCATGTCAGCATCTAACTCATCAAACGAACCTTCATCGGCCAATTGTTCAATGCGATCAAGGGCACCAACACGAAAATGATAATCACACTTCGGGCAGACATCTAAGTTAGTGCGCAAGTCGCGGGTATAAAGCAGTTCCCGACATTGGAAGCACTGCTTCCAGAGAGCGCAATACTCGTCTGTTGTCAGGGGCTGCTTGATCACTTCCTGAATCTCTTTACGCTTTTGGCGGCTAGCGAACCAGTCTTTTAAGTCCATCTCTTCCAACTCTTCCATATGATGGGCAGTGACACAGATTACTGCTACCAGCAATACTGACAGTAATATACGCAAAGGGTGATTATAGCACTATGGCACCTGGCCAATTTGCCCAACATCAGTACTGTGGCTGTCTTTAAACAATATTGCAGGTAGAATGCCCTTAGAATGATGCGAACTTAATCAAATCTGCCCCTTAGAACTGAAATGACAATGTCAAAAAGACACCCAAACAGTAGCAGCAGCAATAATCACAAAAACTTGTCTCACTTCTTTCTACCAGAGCAAGCGTTTAGCAAGGGCGGTGGGCAGATAGCCAGCCTAGTAGAGCTCGAAGATGCGGCAACAGCCCACCAGTTGATACACGTATTGCGCCTAGAACAAGGTGATTCAGTCAAGCTTTTAGATGGCCTAGGCAATATGTGGCAGGCGAAAATTTGCCGCATGGCCCGTAGTCTTGTCACTTTTGAACTAAGTCAGTTATTAGCTGATGCCCGGACCACAAGTCAATCGAAATGCCAAGTCATCAGCATGCTACCGCTGCTCAAAGGTCCGCGATTTGAGTGGGCCCTCGAAAAACTGACAGAACTAAACGTCGATCGCATTATTCCTTTTTCCACAACACGCACCGTCGTAAAAACAAAAGGGAAAGAAGAGAACGAAGGTCGACAAAAGCGCTGGCAGAACATCATTAAAGAAGCTGCAGAGCAATGCGAAAGGCTGCTTTTGCCCATACTCGACCAGCCAATTACCCTCGCCGATCTGCTCAAACTAGAAGACACCGATTCATCAAAAACAACGCTGAAGCTACTTTTGAGCGAACGCGACCAAGCACCAACTTTAGTTCAATATCTCGAACCGATTATCACCAACAGCGCTTCACTTGACAGCCGCGCTAGCTTTCGTATCTCTCTTCTTGGTGGCCCAGAAGGAGGCTTCACTGAAGAAGAAAAAGAACTGATTTCGAACAGCGCTTTCCAAAACGTTTCACTCGGCAGCACTATTTTGCGAGGTGAGACGGCTGCCATTTTGGCCGCCGGAATTGCTTACGCAATAGCCTCAACCTTAGACTAAAGAAATTTAGTGCACCATTGGAGATATCACAGCGGTCTTTGCATAAGGCATATGTTCAGCACCAATTAAATGTAAGCAGCGCAACCCTGGTAGCTAAAACAGATATAGAAGTCACCCACTGACAAAGCACCACTGGGCCACCACGGCAAAGATAAATTTTCTGTGGAGACTTGACAAAGGGATCTTATCCGAGCGTTAATAGTAGGCGTCGGTGGTGGCATCGGTGGTGATGCTTTTTTTCAACCGCCACAGACCTAAAACTTCTGGTCGCACGGTTTGCTCAAAGAAACCGAAAGTAGCTCGCTAGCAAAATGCCTGACCAACCCAGCAATTACCAAACACCTCGAGGAAACTCCGCAGTGGCCGCCAATCTCGCAAAAGTGAGAGAAGCTATCGACGATCAAGCCGTGAGGTTGATCGCCGTAACTAAACATGCCACCAACGCTCAAATCGAAGAAGTATTTTCTCTTGGAGTTAGTGAGTTTGGTGAAAGTCGCATACAAGACGCCTTGAAAAAGCGCGACGAGCTGCCACCACACGTAGCACTAAATTCGAATTGGCATTTTATCGGACACTTGCAGTCAAACAAAGTGAAGCAAGCTGTTGGCAACTTTGCATTGATTCACTCAGTTGACTCTCTCAGCCTGGCCGAAGAGGTTTCTCGAATAGCTTGCCAAAAAGGCACCACTCAGTCGATTCTCCTACAGGTCAAAATTCTGGCTGACGATTCCAAATCAGGATTCACAAAAGAAGAACTGCGAAAAAATCTTTCAACCATCCTGGCTCTACCTTCTATAAAGGTAGAGGGTTTGATGACAATCACACCGCTTACAAATGACGTAAAGCTATGGCATGAAAGCTTTAGCGGCCTCAGCACACTGCGCGATCAACTCAATCGCGAGTTTAGTATTTCCCTCAAAGAACTTTCAATGGGAATGTCAGATGACTGGCGAGAAGCCATCATATGTGGTTCAACTATGATTAGGCTCGGTAGAGCAATTTTTGGCAATTAGCCACACACAAGTTTTCACAGCGGGAAATAGAGGCGTAAAAGTAAATACGTAAAGATAGACAGAGTCAGCGGTATAGACAATTTTATTAGACCAATAGGGTAAGGAGGAAAGTAGTGAGCATCGTTCAAAAGTTCAAAAGCTTCTGGTTTGGGCCTGCAGATAACTACGAGCGCGAGGATTTCGAAGATCTTTTTGAGACTTCCGACGACGTTTACGCTACCAATGGACAACTAGCACTCGACCCGGTTGCACATGCCCAAGAGCCTGTGAAGCCAGCAAGAGTTCACCAAATGCTTCCTGGCACCGGCGCCAAGATATTGGATCACCCCAATGCCCAAGCCGTCAGCGAAGTGCTGGTAATTGAACCTAGACAGTTCGAAGAGTCATTGGATATTGTTGAACATCTTCGTGGTCGCAAGTCGGTCCTACTCAATCTTCATATGCTCGATAACGAAGGCTCGCAAAGAGTAGTAGATTTTCTATCCGGTGCCTGCTGGGCCATTGATGGCCACCAACAGCGCATTGGTGACGGTGTCTTCCTCTTCGCTCCAGCCAGCGTCACAATCAGCTCTGAGTCAACCTCCTCAAAGGCTATCAAAGAAGCCTTCTGGAACAAAGCTCAACCCATGTAGTTCTAAACTACAAAGTTCAGGAATCCCAGGAATCTCGGAAACCCGGAAGCACGGAATCACCTAATCTCGGAAACCATTCAGGAAGCAATTAGTTCAAGGCGCAGGTAACACAGCACTTTGGTAACAGAAAAAGGAGCAAGCAATTGCTCCTTTTTTTTGTCGGTAAATACTCAACTAGAAAGCCTTGAGATACCACTGGCGGGGATTAGAGGCGACGTTGTTGCAGTAGATACTAAAATGCAAGTGCGGTCCGTTGGCCCTGCCCGTTTGGCCGACAGCACCAATTAACTGCCCGGCATCCACTTTCTGGCCCAATTTAACATTGACTTTCTGCATGTGAATATAGAACGAAACTACACCCTGTCCGTGGTCTATGGCCACAGTATTGCCATGCAGCTTAAAAACACCTGTACTGGCCAAAATCACCACGCCTGGTGCACAAGCAACAATGGGGCTTCCCTGAAAACCAGCATAATCTAAGCCACTATGAAAATAGTCGGGCAAGAGCTTGCCGTTGACGATGCGACGCAAACCAAAGCCAGCCGACAAACGTGCTTTTGACGGAGCATTAAAATTCTTACTCCAGTGACGTATTGGTGAAACAGTAGCTTTTGCCTTGTCGACAGCTTCTTCTTCGCCTTTGGCCATATTGAAATTGTTCTTGGACGGAGGAAGAGTTAGTCTTTGCACCGGATAGTGAGCATCCATAACAATAACGCGTGTTGACAATGGCCCGACAGTAACTGTAGTCGACCCCACTTTCTGCACCACCGGCACCGTCAATAGTGCGCGATAGGCGACCCCATCTTCAGTATCAAAGGCAAAGAGCCTGTACTTATTGCCCAGAAATTCAGCGGCTGGTGGCTCAGCACCAGAGTCAAGAGCCAAATCTTTCGCTAAGACATTGAGCTCAACCACCTCACCCTGCTTAGGGCGAAAAGTAGAAAGTTTTATCGGCGATATAGCCACGGCTTCATCAGTGGGAGAAAGCTCTTCGGTCTTCTTAAGAGAATGACCTCCGCTCGGGACAGCCCCTGCAGAGGTCAAACTTAGCACTGATAGAACTAACGGAAGAATACCGAACAAAGCAGTTTTATATTTTTGCAGCAAGATTTTTAGATATCCCTTCAGCTTAAGGTGCGCACCTAATCAAGATACTAGCTAAGCATACAGGTTTTTCTAGAAATTGAAGCTCTACTCTTCAGCGGCTGCAGGTACCAGGCGATCAATTGCTTCTTTCAATGCTGGAATCTTATCGATAGGCAAAGCAATTCCCTTCTTAGTAGGCTTCTCTTCTTGGTCTTTATCCACATACCATTCACGAATATGGAGATATTTAGTACCGCGATATTCACCGATATACACGTTAATAGTCTCACCACGTGCTTTCTCGTGGATTGTGATTCTCTCTTCCAAGTCCTATCCTCCTGGTCTTAATAAGTATTCTTGCGGCCATTCTTTAGTGCTATGAAAAACTCAAGGGTCCCAGCTATTCTTGATAGCTCTTCTATCTGCCACGTAGACAATCAAAACCAAACAGATCTAGAGTTAAGTATATATAAATTATTTTCTAGTTAAAGGATCTGTATAAGATCTATCTAGTTATCAGACAGATCAAGAAGCAAAATTCTAAAAATGAGCCAAAAATGAGCCAATTGATAGACCAAGTAGAAATAGAAGTGCTATCGGGAGATGGTGGCAACGGTGCTGTCATGTGGCGCAAAGAAAAGTATGAGCCCATGGGTGGGCCTTACGGTGGCAACGGTGGTCGAGGCGGTAGCGTCTACCTAGAGGCCACCAACGACTTGAGCACCCTGGTTGATTTTCGCTTCAAGCAAAAGTTTGAAGCGCAGCCTGGAGCAAAAGGTGCCAACAAGAATTGCCACGGCAAAGCCGGAAACGACATAACCATAAGAGTTCCGGTAGGAACTGTGGTTAGAGATTTGAATACCGACCGGGTAATTGCCGATTTAATTACAGACAAGCAAAGAGTAATGGTGGCCGAAGGTGGCTACGGCGGCAAAGGCAATTGCGAGCTAGCAACACCAACTAAGCGCGCACCGCACTATTGCGAACCAGGACAACCAGGCATTGCTAGACGCCTACAACTGACCCTCAAATTGCTAGCTGACGTCGGCATCATCGGCATGCCAAATGCGGGCAAATCTACCCTCCTGGCGGCCGCTACGAGGGCAAAACCCAAGATTGCCGACTATCCCTTCACCACCCTCGAACCCAACCTCGGCGTGGTCAAACCTGAACGCGGTCCAGGCTTTGTCATGGCCGACATTCCGGGCCTTATTGAGGGGGCCTCTCAAGGTATCGGCCTCGGTCATAGCTTTCTTCGACATGTTGAGCGCACTAGACTGCTGATTCACATGGTTGACATCACTTCAGAAAACCCCTTAGCTGATTTGCAGACAATCAACAACGAACTTGCTCTTTACGACAAAGACCTAAGTTCACTGCCCCAACTAGTTGTTCTCAACAAGTCTGAAATGATGCTAGAAGAGGAAGCCTTAGCCATCAAAGAAAAAATTGCTGCGGCCCTCTCTGCTCAGAAGCAAAAAACCGTCTATGAGGACGATCTAAAGCTCAAAGAGAGCGTTTTTTTGATGTCTGCCTACTCGCGGGTAGGTGTACCCGAATTGCTTGAACTAACTGGCAAATTGGTAACCCGCCTGAAAGAACTGGCGGCAGCCGAAGAACCAGCCAGTATTGAAGAAGACGAAGCAGCCGTAGATCACGGCAGCACTGGCTTTGAAGTAATTAAAATCAAGGGTGGCGGATTGCTGGTGGAGAGCGATCGGGTCGATCGCATTATTCAGGTCACCAACTTAAAAGAACCAGAGTCTCTTTTCAGCCTCTGGCAACGTCTTAGGGCGATGGGCGTGATTGACGCCTTAATTGAAGCTGGGGCAGAGCCTGGTACCGATGTCACCGTCGGCGGCGTCATCTTCACCTTCGGCGAAGGCATGCAATAGTTAACCAGTTAAAGAGTTAGAACTCATAGCAAGCGAAAACTTCCTCCAGATTTTGCATCTGGAGGAAGTAACAATTTTATGGACCTAAAGTCTTATTTGGCGGCCTTTTGAGCTTTAGCAGGCTTACTTTCAACCTGGCTAGCTTCTTTCACAAGTTTTTTCACTTGGCGAACAACAGCAGCTTTCTTAGCCACAACTTTCTTGCGAGCTCTTTCTGCTACCTTGACTGCTCTTTTCATGCCTTTTTGCTGAGCCATCTCTGGATCTCCCTAACTTTTATATTGAGTTGAGCATGATACTACACCCAAAGATTGCCAAGATACCTGATGCACCCTTTGGTTGAGCTAGGTAACGAATCGATCACAGTTTTTCCCACTGGCGGAAAGAGCGTAAGTGAGGGCAGATCTTTGATTGGCAGGTAGTCAACAGCTGCAAGAACAGGCTCGTCACCTAACTTCAAAATGCCGCCGACAACATGAGCCGTAAGGTAGACGTTGACAATATGCCTAGAGCGGTCAGGAGCAATTGCCTCAGAAAGAAAGACAAAATCATCGACCTTGACGTCTAGGCCTGTTTCTTCCTTCATCTCACGCACTGCGCATTCTTCAAAAGTTTCACCATATTCAAGCCGACCGCCAGGAAGCACCCAGTATTGTCGATTACCTTTACGGTGCTTAACCAGCAAGATCTGTTCACCCTCAACCACAATCACCGATATACGGGTGGTCGGAATATTCTGGGCTGCTCGCTTGGTATTTTTGAATCTTGGTCTTGGCAAAGTGACTCCCTAAAAGCGCCTCAAGTAAAGACACACATATATTATGACAATTTCTGTCTAGAAAAATTGCAAATCGCAACGACTGTGAGCTTTTCAAGGTAGTCTGCCAGACTCATCTGCTAATCTAAGCAAAAGCTCAACGCAAAAGCTCAACATTACTCAGGTTAGCAAGATGGAAGCTCAAGAATTCGAAACCAAGATCAGCGCTCTAGTTACGAGTGCCCTGGCGGCTATAGACAGTGCCACAGACTTAGACAGCCTAGAAAGTCTTAGGGTGCAATACCTAGGGCGAGAAGGTGAGCTGACAATAATACTGCGCGGTTTATCCAGCCTAGACAAAGCTATTCGCCCAAAAGCTGGTCAATTAGGTAATCAAGCCAAGATACAAATTGAACAAGCCCACGACGGCAAACGCGGCCAGCTATACGACAGCACTCTTAATCAGCGCTTGGCCCAAGAAACAATCGATGTCACCATCCCTGGCACCAGATGCCTGACCGGTCACAGCCACCCGCTCAGCCAAATCAGCAATGAAATTATCAGCATCTTTTACAGCATGGGCTTCACCGTAGCTGATGGCCCTGAAGTCGAAACCGACTACTACAATTTTGATGCACTTAATACTCCAGCCTCTCACCCAGCCCGCGATGAGCAAGATACGTTCTATACAAATATCGGCCCATCAAGCCTGTTGCGCAGCCAAACTTCTACAGTGCAAATTCGCGTGATGGAAAATACCAAGCCTCCTTTGCGCATCATTGCCCCGGGTCGGGTCTATCGCAACGAAGAAGTCAATGCTCGCAAATATCCACTGTTCCACCAGGTAGAAGGTCTTTTGATTGACAAAGACGTCAATTTTGGTCAACTCAAAGGAACACTTTCAGCCTTTATTCAAGCCCTTTTCAAAAAGCCTGTAAAAATTCGTTTTCGTCCCGATTTCTTTCCATTTACAGAACCAAGCGCCGAACTTGACAGTGAATGTCCGTTTTGCAGCGGCAAAGGTTGCAAAACTTGTGGTGGCAGGGGTTGGCTAGAGCTACTTGGTTGCGGCATGGTTGACCCTAACGTTCTCAAAGGTGTCGGAATCGATCCAGAAGAATGGAGCGGCTTTGCCTTTGGTATGGGGCTAGAACGCCTGGCCATGCTGAAATACGACATCAATGACATTCGCAATTTTTATACAAATGACATGCGTTTTCTGGAGCAGTTCTAAATGAAACTTTCATTCGACTGGCTATCTGAGTTTGTCGACTTGAGCGGTCTAACCGCTCACCAGGTAGCAGAGAAGCTCACTATGGGCGCCTTTGAAGTAGAAGAAGTAACTATAATCGGCCCCGATTTAGAAGGCCCGATTGTCGTTGGCGAAATACTTGAAATTCATCAGCATCCCAATGCCGACAAAATCAGGCTAACTAAAACCCGCATCAAAGAAGGGGAAGAGCCCTTAGATATCGTCTGTGGTGCCGGCAATATTGAAGTTGGGCAGTTGATACCAGTGGCCCTACCGGGAGCAAAAGTAGTAAACCGCCATGATGGCTCGGCTCTCTTAATTAAGGCTTCTGCCATTCGTGGTGTCAAATCTAATGGCATGCTTTGCTCGCCACCAGAACTAGGTATTGCCAAAAATCTGCAAGACCCTGGCCAAGACGAAGGCATCTGGATCTTAAACAAGAATGGCAACAAGCCAGTTTTAGGTAGTGATGTTTTGCCCTTACTGCCGACCAAAGCTGACTACATTTTGCATGTGGAGCCCCGCTCAAACAGAGGCGATGCACTTTCAGTCAGGGGCCTAGCCCGCGAAGTAGCTGCCCTTTTTGGTCGCCCACTAAAAAAACCAGATTGGTCACTAGAAGACCTGAATAAAACACTCGGAGAGAAAAAGCCAAGCAGCAAATTTAGCCAAGCAATTGTAGAAACTAGCAGCGATTGCCCTTACATCACCTTGCGAGTGATTGAAGGAATAAAAATCGCTCCATCACATCCTTCTATTGCCGCCCGCATCGAAGCAATCGGTATGCGTACAGTCAATAACGTAGTTGACATCACTAACTATGTTATGCACGAACTTGGCCAACCACTGCACGCCTACGATGCCAAACTTTTGCAAAGCGATAATTTAACCGTCCGTCGCGCCACAGACAAAGAAACACTCACCACCATTGATGGCAAAGAACGCAAACTAAATAGTGAGATGCTCACCATTGCCGACGACGATATTATTGTCGGAGTAGCTGGCGTAATGGGCAGTAAAGACAGCGAAATATCAGATCAATCGACTAGTTTGGTGCTCGAAGCGGCCTGCTTTGCACCAGCAGTAGTGAGACGTGGCTCGCGCCTCTTGGGTTTATCAAGCGATGCCAGCCTCCGCTTTGAACGAGGAATAGACCCAGCCAGTGTGCGTCATGCCGCCGAGCGCGCCGCCTACTTAATTGCTAAGTATTGCTCGCCCGAAGGCCAAGCAGTTATCGGACCATTGATTGAAGCAGGGTCAAACCTAATCGAACCAGGTCAGGTAACTCTGCGCTCTTCGCAAATAAAACGAATTCTCGGCCTAGAAATTAGCCCAGAGCGCATCAAAGAACTACTGACGCCACTAGGCTTTGCTGTCAAGGGCAGCGGTGAAAGTATTGAGGTAAGCGTGCCAAGCTTCCGCAAAGAAGACGTAAAGCGCGAAATAGACTTAATAGAAGAGGTTTGTCGCCTCAATGGCTATGATGCCATTGTTCCATCGATGCCAGCAGCAACCATGGCTGTGGCAAGGCCAGACGACAGTTTAGACTTGGCAAAAAATGCCTTAATTGGTATGGGTTTATCAGAAGCTTGGCTCTCCAGCTTGGTTCCGGAAGACCAAGCCGGAATTGATAAACAGCTAGCGGTGGAAGTGCTTAATCCACTTTCGAAAGACCACCAACTTATGAGACAGAGCCTTGTGCCCGGCTTAGTCAATGCTTGTAGTTACAATCAAGATCGGGGCCGCAAAGATGTTTGGCTCTTTGAGCACGGTCGGGTCTACTTTAAAGAACAACAGAAAGACGCCAAGAGCACTGGCGTGCGTGAAGACAATCACCTGGCCGCTTTAATATCGGGCCAACGCTTTAAGGCTGTCAATCAGACAACACAAGCTGTCGACTACAGTCTTGCCAAAGGTATGGTGGAAAATTTATTGAGTGCTCTAAATATTGATGAGCGCAAACTGGCCTGGCGCTCGATCAGTGAAAGTGAAAGCGCTGCCCTACCATGGCTACATCCTTATAGAACGGCTGTCCTCACCCTAAATCGCCCAGCGAAACCAAATGCCAACAAAGAATCAAGCGCCAATAGCTTGTTCGAAAGCAACATTGTCCTTGGCTACGTGGGTGAGCTACACCCTCGTTTTGCTGATAGTAAAAACCTGAGAGAGAAAGCCTTCGTTTTTGAACTTGACATTGATCGCCTAAAGAAGGAACGCAAGCAGAAAAAATTTGCCGGCATTGCCACCAGCCCTGAAATAGTTCGTGACATCACGGCCGATTTTGATGCGACCGATAAAGATGTTTCATATGAACAAGTTTCAAAGCTGATCTGGAAAGTCGCTGGCGGAAATTTGCGAAGCAGCGAATTGGTCAGTGTTTACCGGGCCACAGCCGAATCAAAGAAATTTTCTATGACCTGCCGCTTGACCTTCCAACACCCAAGCGAAACCCTTACGAACGAAGAAATCGACAAAGTTCTTACGACCATTCGCGAAAGTTTGAGCCGCGATTTGGCTGCGTCGTTTAGACTATAGGCTTTAGAAAGCTTTTCAATACCGAGCTGTTAGTAATTGCTTCGCCGGGTATAAAAAGTTTGGGACAGAGATTAGTAGACGGTAAAAGGTAGACTAGCAAAGATTCATGCACAGGCTCAGATTCCGGAAAAGTTTGATAGGCTTCCTGGCTTTGGTCGGCGGAGCGCTCATCATGGCCGCGATTCGTCTGAATCCGTTCAGCACAGGCACGACCTTTGACTTACCCTATCTATGGGTAATTCCAGCTCAGATTCTCCTGCCGCTATTTGTCGCTTTCTACCAATATAGAGCCTGCCCTACGATTCAGCAGTTTGCTGCTTATCTATGGCTCTGTTCGATGATCTGTATATTGGGAACGCTTGGCAATATATTCGGCGACCCCATGGCGATTATCCAGCAAGACTGGCTGGTGCATTTTAACGCCGTGCAACTTGGTGTTATGAACCTAGCTTCATTGATGGCTACCATCAATTTACTGCAGGCCGAAGAAATGTCTAGCTTCGCCGACGCCAAAGTAGCAGAAGCTCAGCTTGGCCGCTTGAAAGCTGCCAAAGTTGACCCTGAAGCCCAGGTCAAATGGGAAAAAGCAGCATCCCACGCCCAAGCTCAAGCAGATGGTCGCAGTCTACGCTCGACCATGACTAATCTCAAAGCGATCAGCTTGCAAGATCCGTCGCAAACTCTTACAGCGCCATCATCTTCTATGCCCAAAGAGATGCCAAAGAGGCCAGTAGAGCCAGCCGGAGAAGCAGGCAGTTTAGCAAGCCTACTCGACCGCATTGGTGATGAGCCCGCCGCTGTAGCCGGTGAAGACGTCTTAGAAATCAATGAGTTCGAACCGACTCCGGCGGCCGAAGCCGTTGCAGCTAAAGCGGACACGCTAGAACCACAATTTGCGCCCCTAGAAAGTGCCTCTGAATTTGGTATTGCCGCAAAGCTCGGAGAATTGTCCGAAGCAGAAGAATCTGCGGTGCCTGTTAAGGAGCCGACTCAGGGCAGCGGTATGATGGGCGCCTTCAAGTCCACTAGCCAATCGACTAAAGACCCGACGCCGGCAGACCCAGTCGCCACTGCCACTTCCAGTGCCAGCCCACAAGCTGCAGCCCAAGCCGCTTCGCAACCCAGCACGGTTACGCCACAGCCTGCAAACACACCGGCACCGTCATCCTTAGATTCGCAATCTCCGAGCGCATCAGCCACTCGCCTGCAAGCCATGAAGCGGCGCAACACCAGCACCTTCACCAAACTACAGTCGCTTTCTTCCAGCACTTCGCTGAAACAGCAGCCCTTAGACACAACTCCACAGAACGAGCCAGACAGCCTAAAGAGCTTGCTTGACAGGCTGGACGATGATCATGTTCAAGAACCAGCTCAACCGCTGACACCACCAGTTGAGATAGTTTTAGACACTGTTTTCAAAGAAGATGGTCATCTAGAAGTAGCTGCACCAGAAGCTGAAAAGGCTGTGGTAGTTGAAGCTGAAACTGTTGCTGCAGTGGAAGAAGCTACAGCAAAAGCAATAGAGCCTGAAGCTGAACCAGCGACAGCGGGTCATAGCAGTATCAGCGAGCGCTTATCAACTGCAGCAGAACCATCGGCCGATATTGCCGCCGAGGTTCCATTCCTTGCCAATTTACTAGACTCGGTCGAAGCAAATATCGAGCCAGAGCAAGCACTAGTCGAAGAGCAAGTAGCAGAGACACTTTTTGCCGGTGGCGTCGATCAAGATTTAGACAATCTCTTCTCCGACCTCACTCCTGCAGAAGCACAAAGAGAAGTCGAAACCTCTAGAGCCGCAGACTACGACCCAATAGCAGCCCTAGAATTTGCTAAAACTGTCGAAGTTGATCTCAGCCCACTGCTGAGCGAGCCTCTAGAATCGGCCCAAGAAACTGCAATAGATTCAGATTCAGCACAAGACCCAGTACAAAGCTTAGCTGAACCAATTCAAGCAGCCGAAGAAGCCGAAGAAGAGATTTCAGGGAGCATCTTTGATGGCGGCCTCGACTCGGACATCGATAACATATTCTCTGAACTAGCGCCACCAGAAGCACAGCAAGAAGTAGCACGAGCAGCAGTGCCGGCCAAAGCAACATTAAGAGAAGCCCCCGAAGAAGATAGCGAAGAACCAGAGACAGCGCTATTTGATGGTGGAGTTGATTCAGAGATTGACGATATCTTCTCTAATCTAGCTCCGGCTGAGGCTCTCAAAGAAGTTAAGGATGTTCTCAAACCAGCAGAACCTAAACCCGAAACTAAACCAGAAACTAAAGCCGAGCCGACAGTAGAAACAACGCCGGCTAGCAAAGATGAAGATGAAGACGAGGACGAAGAAGAGAGCCTATTTGGTGAAACTCTTGGTGAAGATCTCGACAACATTTTCTCAGGTCTAACTGATGGCCAACAGTTAGAAGTCAGCCCTGAAACTCTAGCCAAAGTAAAACAGGCTTTGCCAGAAGGCACTCAAACAGAGGAGCCCAAACCAGCCACCTCTCCTCGCGCCACCGGTGACATGCCCGCTCTCAGTGCAGAAAAAGCCGAAGAGATTAAGGCCGAGGCAGAGCTAGAAAGCAAACCAGAACCTAAACCAGAAACAAAGCCAGAACCAAAATTATCTAGCAGCGACAAGAACTCACCCGACTACAAAGAAGTAAAAGAATTCGGCCGTCTGTCCACCAGGTCCGGCTCTCTCAAGTCAGGGCCAGAGACCGTTGGCACGATGAAAACCATTGGCAAACTTTTGCTAGATGTGAAAGCTGTTGAGAACATCATCAAGAGCGGCGAAACGAAAAAGATCGGTAGCGGCTTATCAACAGCCAAAGTTATCAGCGCTGCCCGCGGTGAAGGAATTAGAAACATTCTAGTCGCCATTGACGGCTATGAAGGCGTAGCTGGTAGTTTGATTGTTGGTCACGACGGCCTAGTGATTGCCTCCACCGTTGGCACGGGTTGGGACAAAGACATGCTAGGCGCCCTATCAACAGCCTTGCTTTCGACTTCAAACTTAGCCACTAAAAAACTTGAAATCGGTAAGCTCAAACAAATGGTGCTTTTGACAAAACTGACAACTGATCAAGGCGACGTTATGAAAACCACAGTACTAACCGATGTTGAAGTGGGAATTTTGGCAGTGTTTCTAGAGCAAACAGATCTCACTAAAATCGATGGTTTACTAACCACCATTCATTCCACCATCCACGGTACTTAATCTCTAGCGTTATCAGAACCTTTATCTTTTTAGATCACTTACCAATGCGCTTGTTCTGCAAGAATGCTCCTAACATGCTTTAGTTAGGAGATAATCACATGACATCACCGCAAGCAACCAGCGAATTGTTGAAAGAAGGCGCCGTAGCACCAGCTTTCGATTTAGCTGCATTCGTCCACGGCGAAAAAGTCGGCAATATTAAATTGGCTGACTACAAAGGCGCAAAGAACGTGATTTTGGCGTTCTACCCTAAAGATGACACCCCAGGTTGCACCAAAGAAATGTGCGCCTTTTCAGAAGACCTCGAGAGCTTTGCCAAACACGACACACAGTTACTTGGCATTTCTACAGACAGTGTTGAAGCCCATGAAAAATTTGCCGCCAAGTTCACCCTCAAGCAGCCGCTTTTGGCTGACCTCAATGGTTCGGTAGGCAAGCTCTACGGTACAGTTACTGAAGGCAAAGCCACGGCTAGCCGAGTACTTTTTGTCATAGACAAGCAAGGCGTAATTCGCCATGTAGTTGAAGGTATGCCAACTAATGCTCAGTTGCTAGAAGTAGTACAAGCAATCAAGTAAGAAGGTCTATTTGCTCTTGCCAGCCTTGTTCAGCTCATCGACAACAAGCTGAACGTTTATCACTTCAGGCAGAACAATCGGCGAATCGGCTTTTCCTGCTGGAAAAATCACATATAACGGAACTCCTGCGCGACCAAACTTGCTCAGGAGTTTTGTTATATCTGGATCTTGCCGCGTCCAGTCAGCCCGCATTTTCACCACATTGAGTTCTTTCAATTTATCCTGCACAGCGCTATTGCTTAGCACTGTTTTCTCATTGACCTGACAGGTTTGACACCAGTCAGCGGTAAAATCGAGCAAAACCGTTTTGTTAGCCGACAGTTGAGCGTTCAGTTCTGCAACACTAAAAGGTTGCCAACCAGAGCTGTCACCACTAGCGGTGCTAACTTTTTCACCACTACCATTGGGGTTCAATGCTGCCATAACCTGGGGCTGGGCAAAAATGCAGAGCCAACTAACAGCACCAAGTACTAGAGCGGCGATGGCGTAGACTTTCAGTTTTCTTGCACTGGTACTAGTTAAATCAGTAAAAGTTGCCACGATCCAAGCAGAAAAAGCGAGAGTGACCAACCAATAATTGATAAAGGAAGCAGGCTCGGCGCCGATTTGCCTGGTTAAGACATAGTCAAGCCAAACCATGGTAGCAAGAAGAATAAAGCCCATTGATTGCTTGAATTTTTCCATCCACGCACCAGGCTTAGGCAACTTCTGTAACCAGGCAGGATTGAGCGTCAGCAGCAAATAAGGAAGCGACATACCGAGACCGGCAGCAAAAAAAATAGATAGAACAATATAGGCGGGCTCAGCAAAAGCAAAGCCTAAAGCTGGAGCCAATAATGGTGCTGTACACGGCGTAGATAAAACCGTGGCCAAGACTCCTTTAAAAAAAGTACCGACAAAACCTTCACCTTGCGAAAGCTTATCTATTTCGCCTTGACCGACTGTAATGTTGACATAGAAAAGTCCAAAAAACGAAAGTGACATCAAAAGTACAACTGCACACATGATAATCAAAAAGCCTGGATACTGGAATTGGAAACCCCAGCCAATTGACTGTCCGCCTGCCTTAAGGGCTATGACCACAAGCGCTAAGGCGAGAAAGGAAGAAATAATACCGGCAGAAAATGTCAGCCCGAGAAGACGCACACGAGCGGGCGAGTCTTGCGCTTGCTCAAGAAAGCTCATCACCTTAATGGCGATAACAGGCAAGACACAAGGCATGATGTTGAGAATCAGACCACCGACCAAGGCAAAACCAAGATAAGTAAAAAGCGTGACATCACCTGCAGTGGCAGCCCCACCATCAACCTTGTAGCTAGAATCTAATACTGATACTGCTTTTGTTTGCGAATTTGACGAATCAGCACTGCTAATCTCTTTGACTGAGCCGTTAAAGCCAGCACCCAGCTGCTTAAACTCTTGAGCTTCAGGCGACGGACTAGAATTAGTAGCAACGGGCAAGTGAAGCTCTACCTCACCCTTACCAGGCAAGCAAATTTCATTGCAAGAAAGCCATTTAACTTTGGCTTTAAAATCAAGTTTGTCACCAACTGTCAATTTAGCTGGGGCTGTAACCACAGCAGCCAACAATACTTTGTCGTGGTAACCATAGGTAGTTATGCCTGCTTCAACAAATTTCTCAGGTTTTTGCCAAATTAGTTCTGACACCGTAAATCCAGGTGGCAATTGCCAATCAATACTGGTTTTCATACCGGCATCACCAGGCTCTTTGTAGTAAGTGTGCCAGCCTTGAGCCATGTCGAGATGGACACCAAGCTTAAACGATTGACCGGCTACCACAGCACTGCTATCCGATATCAAATGCGGTGTGACATAAACAGCATCTTCCGCCCAGGCTGGCGTAAAAAAGCTAAAGAGCACGCCAGCCATTGCCAGAACTAGCGTCATCATCATTGACTTGTAAGAATTTCTCAAAACTACCTCTCTTAGGTACAACCGATTAAATAGCATTGTTCTTAGCAATTTCAGCATACACTTTAGCACTTGCTCTGAGTATTCGCTCCTGCGTTGGATAGCTGACACGAATCAAGCCAAATCTAGCTTTCAGACCTTCCGCCCATTCAAAATTATCGAGCAGCGACCAGTGCAAATAACCCCTTACATCGACTCCTGCAGCAATGGCTCGGTGAATCTCTTGCAAGTGAGTGACTAAATAATCAACTCTTTTTTGGTCTGCTAGCGACCAATCTCCTTGATCGAGATCAGCAGCAAATGAACTAGCATAGCCATTCTCGGTAATGATAACCGGTCGCCTGCTACCATCTAAATTAAACTGATAAGCAAGGGTATCGCGTGTCAGCAGATCGTAAAGACCCTGTGGATAAACCTCCCAGCCAATATCATTAACAGCCAATTCACGATCAGGAGAACTCTCACCGAATATGTCTATTGGCCAAGAAGGACGAAAGCGCGAAAGCTCACGGGTATAGTAATTGATCGCCAAGTAATCGCACTTTCCCTTCAACCCTTCCACCGGCCCAGAAATTGAAATAATTTCTTTGTTGAGATTGATAGGAAAAGGAAACCTTACTTCGCCACTCTCAAGAGAGCTTGAGAACAACTGGTTGAAAGTAAAATCGCGATAAAAACGCACCATATGATCAAGCGGGTTAAGGGGATTCTTCGGCATGAATGGCCGCCAATGAAGTGTGTAACTCACTTGAGCATCAGATTTGACAGCTTTTATGGCATCGTAAGCAGCAGCATGACCCTCTAACAGGCGCCGCACGGCCTTAAAGGCAGAGAGATAGTCAGACTTTATACCGGGGGGCCAAAGACCGGCAACATAACTCTGATAAACATAGGCCAAGGGTTCATTTATTGTAATCCAGTAGTCAACAAGGTCACTAAATTCAGCCACAATCAATTGGGAAAATCGCTTAAATTCACTGACAGCATAGGCAGTAGTCCAACCACCGGCAGCAGCCAACCAATCAGGCAAAGTAAAGTGAAAAAGAGTAGCGAAAGTGGTCACGCCGCTTTCTTTTAAACTAGTCAATATGCGGCGATAATAATCCACCTGCTTTTGGTCAAGAGCACTGGGTGCCGCACTTGTACCCGGCGGATCCTGCAGCAAGGCTGGCCAATTAAAAGAGAGGCGAAAGGCATTGAGATTCATGTCGCGAATAAGGACGATGTCATCTTCATAGCGATGGTAGAACTGACAAGCTTGGTCAGCCGAAGTACTGTCAGAGATTCTTCCCGCTTCATTGGTCCAGAGAGCCCAGTCAGATAGCCTAGAGGCAATTTCCTTAGGATGACCTTCCACCTGAAAATGTGACGTGGCAGCACCCCATAAAAATCCATCTGGGAATTTAAGAGAACCGTCACTCAACTATGTCATCCTCCAATACCTGCTGTGAACACTATAATAGCTCTGGCCATGAACGTCACACCCGAAATCACTAGACATCCATTCAGCGCTGAGCCCATCGAGAACAGCTCTAGGCTCTTTACTGCCCTAGCTCTAGGGGCAATTATTCTGGTCAATCTATTTACTTTTAGACATAGCTTTGGCGGATATTTCCTGGCTGACGACTTCGTTCACGTCGATTATCTCTATCATGCCATCGATCAAAACTTCATGCCCCTACTAGCCAATTTCTGGGGCAACTGGATGCAGGCGCAAGGCACAACCTTCTACCGCCCCTTAATTTCACTTTCTCTCGCTCTCGACTACCTCATTGGTGGCCCCAATCCGCTGGCTTTTCACATATCCAACTGGCTCTATCAGACTATGGCTAGTTGCCTTATGTTCCTGGTAGCTGGCCAAATTGGAGAGAGATTCAGGCCAGGGGAGAAAACACTCAACCGTTCTTTAGCCTTAGCCTGCGGCATCATTTTTAGCGTCTATCCGCTGCACTGCGAGGTAGTCAACTGGGTAATCGCTCGCGTTGACAGCATTGCTCTGGTCTTTTGCCTAGTCTCTTTTTGGCTCTACTTGAAAAGCGCAGAGAAAAAAGAGTCTGTCAGCTATAAACTTAGCCTACTTGCCTTTGTCTTTGGCCTGATGTCAAAGGAAATGGCTGTAACACTGCCACCGACGTTGCTGCTCTTACATTTATTAAGCACAAACAGCAAAAGTCTTAAAGAGCGGGTGTTCTCAAGCTTGAAAGAGACAAAGCATTTTTGGATTATTCTCATTGTCTACCTGCTATTTCGCCTGGCTGTGCTTGGCACCATATCTGGAGGCTACGAGGGTTCAGTCGGTCAGGGGCTTTCTAACAGCCTGGCGAAACGCTGGCTGGATGGCTCACTCTTGCGTATTCTTTTCCCTTTCAATATTGATGTCTTTGGCAGCAAACATAGCCTTTCAGTGCAGCTCAAGGCCGTGTATCTAGCGATGCTAATCAATTTTTCGGCAGCGTTGTTCATGGCAAAATCACGAACCACCGCACTGCGCGGTTTGATTTTTGCTGTTGGCTGGCTAGTTTTAGCACTACTACCCACCTACCAAGTGTGGAATTTAACGCCGTCACTTCAAGGCAGCCGCTTTATCTATTATGGAACAGCTCCCATTGCTCTAATTTTTGCTTGGCTGCTCTTTCCCGTAGAGGCACGCAATTGGCCAGTATTGAGCAGCTTGAGACTAGCTGCTGCCGGTTGGTTTAGTGTGGTTCTGCTAATAATCACTAGTGGCAACAATCAGCCATGGAACCATGCCATGAGAGAAGTAAGCCGATTTAGAGAGGCAGTAGCAGAACAAGCACTTGCCTTAAAGCCCGAGCAAAAGCTCTGCCTATTGAACGTCCCCCATACATATCGTGGCGCACATATGCTCTACAATGCCGCCACCATGTCGGTTCTCTTAAGCAAGCCACTAACCCCAGAAGCCATCTACAACCAGGTTATCAGCTTTGAACCAGCGACCTTTGGCGATCCTGATTTAATCAACATTTCCCGCTGGCGCAGCAAAGCCAAGCCAGGCACAAAACTGTTTCGTTGGGACCGCAATAGTATCACTCTCGAACCCATTGTCTTTGCGCCAGAACAAAGCGCAAGCATAAAACTATCAAAAGTAGATCTCGACAATCAGACAAAATCTGTTTCTAGAGAGCTAGCACTCAACGCCCAGAGCCCAGACTACATCGACGTCTTACTTGAGCCTAGTGAAATTAAGCAATACCCAGAAGCAGTCATTACCCTAACCGCTTTAGCTCCTAGCAACCATAAATGTCAATTTAGTCTAGCCCTAAACTTAGCAGAGTCACACGCTCTAGGCAGTCGCTTGCGCTTTGACGTATCAGAACACAAACAATGGTTAGCCCTTGGTCAAATCAATCAGATCAGCTTAACTGCTCAAGGACTAAATGGTACCGATAAGCTGCACGTACTAGGAATCGATAGTGGCAACCTGCAAGGCCAAAGACCAACTATAGAGTGCGATGAAAAGACACTAGTTGAAGATGGGGACGGCATCTGTCGACCACGTGGCAAAATGCCGTCGTTCAATTACGACGCCACTATGGTACCGGGGGCAGTATCAGTATATGTCGAAGTCTCCAAGCCCAATAGTTGGTTTGAACACTATAGCGGTAGCTTTAGAGCTAAGAGCAAAAGCCCTGAAGCACAGTACTCCCACACCCTCGGCAAGCTTAAAGGTAACGGCGTACCAATTACATTTACTGGTGTCAAAGGGCCAGGCTTCTTTCAGATGCGACTAGTGGCTCTAGATCAAGAAGGCAAAATAATTGGTTATTTCAGCGACCCATTGAACTTCCAACTTTGATACCGAAAAAGACATAGGAATTAGAACAGGAATAACATTTGTCTACCTCCCCAAACACCAGTAATGCCAAGCAAGAGCTAAGCTCCAAGCGCCAACTAGAGCGTGCCAGAGTCGACTTCTCATCGACCAAAACTCAAATGCTAGTGGGTGCCCTGATCATCTGTGTCTCGTGCCTCGTAGCGTACGCCCAAACAGTTCTAGTGACTTTTCTTGGTCAAGATCTCACTTATATTCAAGCCATTGCAGACACTCTGCACGGCTCGTTTGACCAAGTTCTGGCCAATCCCACCAGCATCCTGCTGCTTGACTATCTGCTCTATCACACCAATACTCTTGGATTTCACGTAAGTAATATTCTATTGACTGCCAGCTGCGCTATCGTCGTAAGCTTGATTACCCTAGAACTAACTGGCCGCCTCGGCAATCGCAATGGCGCGCTAAGCGCCGTCTGGGCCGGCCTGCTTTTCTCAGTCTATCCCCTACACGCTCAATCAGTAGCGATAGTGTCAGGACGAATCGAATTAATTGCTAGCTTGTTCTATCTGCTCAGTGTCTTCTTGTTTCTGCGCTACCGACTAATAGAAGAGAAACAATATCTCCCACTCTCTCTAATTGCTGCCGCCCTGGCTCTCTTGATCAGCGCTCAGTCGCTATCGCTGCCCCTTGTGATTACGCTCTTGGCCTTCCACCCCGGTCGCAATCGTTTCGCACGACCGAAAAATGCACTATCTGATGTCACCACTTGCAGTGGCATCTACTGGCTCATGGCCGCATTCAGTTTCTTTTTCCATCCATTTTATCTAGGGCCCGTCGATAAGAAGACATTACTATTGCTGTTTTTCCCAGTGAACGAAACCGTAGTAAGCGTGGCAAAGATAGTGCCACTTGCTTTGATACCACTAATCTGCGCCTTACTAGTGCTGCTACTTAAGTCACAAATAGCTAAACTAAGACTCAATCAGACGGCTCAAGCAGCCCGAGGAGCGAACCTCCCTACCCCGCCTAGCTCTACGATAACGGCCCTGATTTTAGCGGCATGGCTCGGCTTTGCCATATTGCCCTTAACCGCCCACGACAGTCACCTATTTTTAGCAGCAGCACCATTTTCAATATTGATTGCCATACTGTCGCTTGAGAGCGGCAACACCACCGACAAAGACGCGAAACTTCTTACCACCTGCGGTCTTGTGGCCATGAGCTTACTCTATCTTTCTTGGAGTTATTTGCTAGCAATCAATTTAAAACCTACAGTTGAAGGTAGTCTAATTGTCGAAAATTTCCGCAGACAACTTATCAGCGCAGCAACAGTAAATCAAAATCTCACTTTGACGAATTGGCCCAAGAGCCACCAGGGAGTGCCCTTAATTCATGCAGCGGAAAATCTAAACCTTTTTGTCGCGCCACCATTTATCGACCGCGATTTATCTGCCGGCCTAAAGGTAATGAAAGAGATTCAGCCCATTAAAGGGAACAATAAAATTTATCAGTGGCAACAGTCACATGGACTACTGGCCGAATTGCCACAGCCTGTGGCAGCTCAAGCATTTCCAACTAGCATTATTCCTTGGTCGGCTAGCAGTAAGGAATTCTTTGTCAACTTACTCAAAGGCAGCGAATGGCAGTTGATTGATAGTACTAGCGCACTAAATTCAGAAACTCAACAGCTAGTTAACAGAAGCGCACCCCTAGTAAGTTTACTGCACAGCAGCGCACGGCTTTGGGCTGGCGACAAGCAGGCCATACTATGGCTCACAGACAAAATTGAGCAACCAATTCTGCAACCAGATCGCTGGATTGTAAAAGTCAAAATCAGTGCCGACAGTGCCTCGTCAATCGAACTAGCTGTGCGCAATTATGCAGCAGAATCGAAGATAGACAAGATAACCAAACTTGCAGGCAAAAGAGTGGGGGCAGATGTATTCTTTGACCTAAGAGAACTGGATGACTATCTATTCAACGGTGAAAGCCAGCAGATTGGTATAGTGGTGGCAGCAGGCGAAATCGTTTCAATTTCTAGCGTAGAGTTTGTTAGTTTAAAATCGGTAGGCAATCAATGATTAAAGACCGCAGCGCTCGCCTAACACTATACATATTTCTCGCTGTGGCGGCAGTGTATGTGGCCATCCAGCTTGAGGCCCTTATCATTTGCCTGATTGCCTCTCTCACTCTGGCGGCGTCGTTGGCGCCCCTAGCAGAAAATCTGGAAGAGCGAAAGATACCGCGAGCGTTGACCGTAACGGCCGTCTATTTACTAGTGGCCGCACTCTACGCAGGCTTAGGTTCTGGCATAGTACCCATATTGAAAGAGCAGGCCGCCAGTTTGTTCGACAATGTACCAGGCTATGGTTCTTGGCTCATGGAAAAGGCCCAAACTCTGTATGACATGGGCGGCCCCGACCTCACCCACACCCAAATTGCTGCCGACGATGTTAAACAGTTGAGCATGTCGACTTTGACTAAACTTTTGAAAGTTAGTGGTTCAGTATTCGGAGTGCTCGTCAATGGCCTCTTCATTCTCTTTCTCACCTTCTACTTCGTCGTTGCGGCCAAAGATATAAACAGCTCACTAATAAGCTGGCTGCCCGCCCCACAGCGTGAGCGCTGGGCCGGGCTAATCAAACCCATTGAAAATAGACTGGGCGGCTATGTGCGAGGCCAGCTATTGGTGAGCCTCGCAGTTGGTAGCTTCATTGGCATTGGTCTGGCCCTAATTGGCAATGAAAAAGCTTTGATTTTAGGGGTACTAGCAGGTTTGCTCAATCTTGTTCCCTTTGTCGGCTCGATGATTACATCGGTATTTGCCATCATCATCAGCTTCGTTCAGGCGCCCTGGATGGGAGCGGCAACAATAATTTTATTTGTCATCGAACAATGGTGCGAAAGCAACTTCATTGTGCCTAACCTCCTGGGCAAACAAGTCGACCTTCATCCACTTATTGTCATGCTCTCCGTGATCATCGGCGGCAGCCTGCTAGGTATCAGCGGCGCACTAATAGCGGTGCCGGTAGCAACTGTGTCACTATTTCTGGCAGAAGAATTCTATAAGAAAAAATTGGATGAGCCAAATTCAGAATCAAATTCAGAAGCTAAGCCAGAAGCTAAACCAGAAGCTAAACCAGAAGCTAAATAAGATTAGCAGCGACCTGCTCTCCTAGTTTCTCGTTTCCAACCAGCTCACTGACAGTGGTATTTACTTTGGCTAAAGCCAGAGCCAAGTCTGCCAAAATTTCCATAACAATAAACGGCCCATGATAAACCAGAGCAGTGTAGAGCTGCACAGCGGTGGCACCAGCAGCAAGGGCGGCAACGACATCAGCGGCAGAAGCAATACCACCACAGGCAATGATTTGCTGCTCAGCATCTTTTAGTTCGTTTAGTCTCTTTACCTGAGCCAACATAAGAGAGTTAAGAGGAGCCCCACTAAGCCCGCCTCTGCCAATACAGGCAAGGCGTTCAGCGGAGGTAGAAAGATTATCTCTGGTAACTGTAGTATTGCCACAAACGAAGCCAGCGATGGGAATATTTAACTCTCTAACAGAAGCTAAAATCATGGTGATGAACTCGTCGGTGCTATCCGGCGAGAGCTTGAGGAATAGCGGAAATTCTTGCTGATTAGAAGCATTTATGGCTTTGAGAATTTCTCTAAATTGCGATACTTCGGCTAGAGCACCATCATGGGTATTGGGACAACTGGTATTGATGGTGACATAAGCCAACTTGCTATCTTGAAAGCATCTAAAAGTCGAAAGCAAATCGGCAACAGCGGCATCCCCATGCAAATCCGGCAAATTACTCTTGGCAATATTAAGTGCAATGGGGCCAAGGCTCAGGTTGCGACCTGCAATCGCAAGGCGCCTAGCGATAGCTGGTGCTCCATCGCCGTTCAAGCCCATGCGATTAATAATTGCCTGATCTTGGGGTAGACGAAACAGTCGCGGCCTTTCATTGCCCAGCGAGGGAGCGGCTGTCACCGAACCAACTTCAACAAAGCCAAAACCAAACTGCGGCCAGAGCGACACGAACTTAGCATTTTTATCTAAACCAGCGGCCACCCCAACCGGGTTGGCAAGTACATTCTTAGCCAAGTTAGTGACCAGCCTCGGCAAAGCAGCTTGCACTTTGTCACCCCAAATGGTCTCTTTGCCGATACTGAGCAGAGGTACTGAGGCGGGCAATAAGTTGGCAACCAAGTCATGAGCATCCTCGGGGTCTAAGAGAAAGAGGCCCGGGCGGATAGCATTGCGATAGAACCAGGTTGCCAGCATTAAATCGGCCTGTAAGATTAATTGTTCAAGTCTTACACAAGTATGCCACGATCATTTCCTAAAATCAGAACACTCCAGACCAGACATAAAGATAAGCTGACAGGAGCGAAATGCCCCCCACGGACAAAGACGATAGCGTCAAGAA
>CALROJ020000010.1:0-145111 GCA_943369735.1 bacterium Ga0077546 | reverse complement strand
GGCCACTCGGTCCGCCAGGTCCAGCAGGGCCACTCGGTCCGCCAGGTCCAGCAGGGCCACTTGGGCCGCCAGGTCCAGCAGGGCCACTTGGGCCGCCAGGTCCAGCAGGGCCACTTGGGCCGCCAGGTCCAGCAGGGCCACTCGGGCCGCCAGGTCCAGCAGGGCCACTCGGGCCGCCAGGTCCAGCGGGGCCACCTGGTCCGCCAGGTCCAGCAGGGCCTTTAGACCCTCCGCCGACACCACCAGGTGGTGGACCTGGGGGCGGTCCGGAGCCACCAGCGTTAGCCGGTCCGGCATAATCTGGATTTTCCATAGGCCGTTCTGAAGAAATTGAAAACACCATAGGGCCATTTAGCCCAGGTACATTGAACACTGGAAGCGGAATAGAAAGGAAAGGCGTGCAAGACAAGGTTGTGGTTACGCTTACAATTTTATCTGTGACACCATTACTCGCTTCACCGTCGCGATAGCTGATGAAAGTTGTTGGTGGGCTCGAAAGCTTGACGAACTTTCCCATGCCATTGAGCCACTGATCAGGAATACCTTTGCAAACAGTTCCAGCAGGATTGACTGCATCATGCCAATCAAGCAAAGACGCTTCATGAACTTGATTGCTGTTCAAAACTTGGCCGTCACAATAGGCCAGAGCAACAGCAAGCATATCTACTAGAGGAAAGAATATGCAGATCAACAAAACCATCAAGGCAGGCGCAAACTCAGCCATGCCAGAGCCGCCAGCAGAGCGGAACTTGAAATTAGCAACCATCAGCACTTTGCTATGTGGCACCGCGACCTCAAAAAATGACGCATATGACAACATCATACTAATTGTCAAAAGCACTGCTAGAGAGATCGTCTAATGTATTGTTTCTAGCGACCCAGAGGCATCTTATCAATCTGAGTCCAGGTGCCACTTGAGTTGAGATTAGGATTGTAATTTGGATCATTAGTTGGGCGATAATTTCCCTGCCCATCACTCCAAATTGAACTATGGTATCCGTCATGCTTTGAGCCATCAGCTGCGGTTTCGCGCCCCATCATCAGGTCACCGAAAGCCTCTGTTTGACTCATGCCCGTCCCAACGGAAGCACTAGCTGGCGAAGAACGCGCTTGCAGTCTCATTTGGTCCGAGGCATATTCTTGCTCACGACGGGCTGCTTGATTGGCAAAGAAGTGTGCGTTTCCAGCCACAACCATCTGCCCAAGCCTATTAGCGTTAGCAATAGAACTAGCAGTTTCTTGCAGGCGCCAATTATTGTGTTGTAGGGCTTGCTGTTGCATCTGGGCTCGAACGGCCTGCCAAGCTGGATTAGGCTTGAATGAAGTGACCATAGCAAAGAAGTTATCGCGCTGTGACTCTAGCTCCCCTTGAGGGGCACGAAAGCTAAAGAGAGTACCAAAGCCCCAGTTATACTGCACCATCGAACCAGCTGTATAACTGCGGCTTGGCACGCCATTAAAAGCAGTTTTTACCCCATAGATTTCTTCTTCCATAGGCTGTCCGTTCAATACGTAAGAAATCCTGGCACAGACACACTCTTGCATGCCGCCAGCAGGAGCAGCTATTTGTAGACGCTGAGCGAGATCTGGCACTGGGACAATTTGCTCAATTTTAAGGTTAGGAGCAGAGCCCCTTAGCTTCGGTATTTCAAAATGTTGCATTGCCTCTTGCGCCGAAACCGGTGGAAGTAAGGTGGCACCATCACCTAATGGCTGACCAGGACGAGCCATTGCTCTTGGTACCAGCCAAACAAATTGTTCGGCTGGGAAAAATTCTAGAACCGATTTACCATCAGCACTGCAAGCTACTGAATGTAATTGCAATGGTTGGCTGAAGTGCTCAAGGTTCCAAGCCACCTGACTCTGAGCTTGCCAGCCACTAGGTATAAGATAAGTACCAGCTACGAGGTTGAATTTTGGATCTAAAATTGAACAAAGGACACTTGGCTGATTGCTACTATTAGGCTGACCTGTTTGCGCTTGCGCGCCCCGAAACACAACTACGCAAGCGACAAAAGCAATAGCTAGAAACAATAGTATTGGTAGCTTCTTCTTACTTGCCATCTATTCTGTTGGTGCCGGAGCAGGTGTGACAGAGTAAGTCCAAGTGGCATGCAGTTTCTCGTCTTTGACATTGAGAGTGGTTATGCCGGCCTTTTCAAAATATTCTTTGACCGGATCAATAATGGCCTTGCGTTCGCTTGGATCTTTTAACTCAACTTGAGCTTCAACTTCTACTGGGCCTTCACTTGTTTTGTCTACTTCAGCGCCCGCTCGTTGCCACTTAAAAGTAGTCTTGCCACCGGTAGCAGCGACACCTTCAGTAATCTTAGTTTCGATTATGTTGCGAGCTTCAACAAATGTCATTTTTGCAATAGGGTCTTCCACTTGTGGTGGACGGTTGATCAATTGAGCAATCCAGCTGTCTTTGAGAAGGTAACCAGCAACACAAAGAACAATCACCCCAAAAGCAAGGAAGGGCATCAAATTGATAGTGGGTTTCTGAGCTGCCTGTTCACTGCCAAAAAGCTTACTTGAACCCAGCTTTACTCTCTGCTTTGTGCCGCAGGATGGACAAACGGCCTCGTGGCCATGTAGGGGAACTTTGCAGGTTGGACAATCGTGCATAAAATTTGACTCTTTACAAGAAGCTCTTGGCAGCCGCTGCCACCGCTATAATCTAGCACTATGGGCCCAAGGCCAACAAGGCAAAATCGCTTAGCCTTCAACAAACTTCTGGGTACCATCAATTACTTCTTTCGAAGGTGTACGAATAGATGTAACTGCACCTAATGCGATACCAGCAATTAAGCCACCAAGATGAGCGAAAACAGCAATGTGTGGAATAAATTGATCAATTATCACTTGAGATAGAGCAATGGCCACCATCATCCACAAGTAGCGCTTGCGCAAAGACTCAGGCAATACTGCCTTCAGTTTCCAAATGCCTACACCAACCGCTCCAAAAATCGCTAAGATTGCCCCCGAAGCACCAACAGCAGGCTCATCCGGACGCAGCAGAAGGTGAGCTACCCCAGAGAGAACGCCGCCGAAAAAATAAATGGCGAGAAAGCGATTGGTACCAAAAATATTCTCTGTAATGCGACCGAAAGCAAGAAGGCCCAGCATATTGACGCCAAGATGAATCACTGTTGTATGCAAGAACATATATGTGAACAAGCGATAGTATTCGCCATGCTTAATCACTGCGTCTGAGAGCATTCCACCGTTAAATATAGATAGAGCCAGAGCTGGGGCCAATTTAAAGTGGGGATCAGCCATTAGGAAAACAGCTAAATTGATAAAGAGCAAGCCATTCACCACTGGTGAGCGTCTACGTGGCGCCAATATCTCTTGAATGAAAGCACCACGCTGAAAATGAGACCAAATGTCATTCATTTCAGTTTTGCAATCTTCAAGAGTAAACGGCACACTACCCTTATGAACGATCTCGCTATCAACATTTGTAAGATCAAGAGCGTACTGAATGCGTTTACGCAGAATAGGCACTTCGGTCTTCGATAGAGCTTTCTCAAAGGCAGCCTGGGCCTGAGCAATCTCACCTTCTTTGGTGAGACAACGACCCATCCAATATAGTGAAAGAGATTCAGGTAAAGTGATTTTCGATTCACTTATAACGGCCAAAAGCTGATCTACTTGATTGCGGGCCCCACACAAAGAGAAGAATGGCAGCAATGCTGTGGCTAGCGAATCAAGGGGAGTAATCGATTCGTCAAAGCGTGATTGTCTCAAACATTCAGCAGCCTTTTGGTAAAGACCAAGTTCTATATAGGCTCTTGCAGCAGAGAAATAGAGCATCGGCGAAGCTTTGCGCGCAGCAAATCGCAATTTCTCAAAGTCATCGACCACGGCCTGCCACTGCCAGCAGAGGCAGTTACCGTAAAGGCCGTACTGAATTGGCACGTCTTTCAAGCTATCAGGCAAGCTTGGCGAATTCTGCCAGAGGCCTAATAGCTCTTCACCTAAAACCGGGTCTTCTTTTGAAAAAGCAATATAGGCGTCAACCATATCTTTCCAAAATTGGCCTGGCAAACCCCAGAACACCAAAGGCAATAACTTGCCCCACTTAGCCATTTCATCGGTGTTCATGCGCGTCATTGAATTTTTTGCTTGACCAAAAATATACCAAGCAGGCACATGAAACAAAATAAAGAGAAACCAACCGGCAATTTGAGCAATCCAAATATTATGAAGCAAAACGCCTATCAGTACGGCCACTAACACCAAGCAACTTTGCAGCACTAGCCCTTTGCCCCAGGCCAAAGGCATCATTGCGCGCACCCCCAGCGAAAGGCCAGAGAGAATAATGATAGGAAAGAGAGTGTAGTACTGGTATAAGGTCATTATTTAGAGGCAAGGCTTGAAGCCAGGCATACGAACCCTTCTTGAAGGAATGGCCTTAACGAAGCGCTCTGTGATTAGTTGCGGCCTAGTTATGGCTGAGCCGACTACAACAGCATAAGCACCAAGCTCAAAGGCTTGCGTTAGCTCTTCGGGAGTCCAAATTCTGCCTTCAAGAATAATTGGCGAAGCAATATGGTCTACAAATTCTTTGAGCAAATCTAAACCAGGGCCATGTTCTTTGGGCAGAGCGGTCTCTTCGGTATAGCCGAAAAGTGTAGTTGAGATAATATCAGCTCCAGCCTCGTCTGCGGCGATACCCTCACCAAAAGTAGAGCAATCAGCCCAAACTGGCAGATTCAACTGGCTATGAATTCTCTCAACCGTTTCTTTCAAACTAAGCTGGTCAGCTCGCTTGCGGCCTGTTGCATCTAGAGCAATGAAATCAGCACCAGCTTCAGCCAAAGCTTGAGCCTCAGCAAAGCTAGCAGTGATATATACAGATGATAGTTTTTCCTGAGCCGGTATCTCTGCTTTTGTCAAACCAACGATAGGCAGATGGCCTTCGAATAGTCTTTCGGCCGCAGCCCTGACATACCTGACATTCTCAACCCCCTCTAAGCGCAGAGCGCGGGCACCGCCATTGAGGGCAGAGAGCGACATGGCCAAAATATGATCAGGATGATTAAGTGGCTCACCGCTGCTGGCTTGGCACGAGACAACCAAGGCACCATCAATTGCCTGAATTGCTTCGCGAAACCGTTCTTCTATTTTGGCCATGATGAGCTTCTACACGTTAGGATTCAAATTAAGACAGATGAACTTGGGTTGAGTCATTTCGGTAAGAGCATAGCGTATTCCTTCTAAGCCCAAACCTGACTCTTTGCGGCCACCATAAGGCATGTGGTCAGCTCTGAATGTCGGGGCGTCGTTAACCATAACGCCACCAGCATCGATGCCGCGGGCGAGCTTGAAAGCAACATCAACGTTAGCAGTAAATACTCCTGCTTGCAGGCCATAACGCGAATCATTACAAGAAGCGATGGCATCATCCACAGTGTCATACTTCATGATGCTGACAATTGGCCCAAATACTTCTTCTGAAACAACCGACATACCACGGTTGGTTTCAGTCAGAATTACTGGTTCAACTAAGTTGTTACCGCATTTCTTGCCGCCATAGACGAGCTTGGCGCCACCTTTGACGGCCTCGTCGACCCATTCAATTGTTTTGTCCACAGAACCAGCATCAATTAGTGGGCCAACGTCAGTATCATCACTGAGTGGATCTCCTACTTTTAATGCTGCTACCAGACTCTTGAACTTATCCAAGAATTGGTCATAGACCTTGCTCTGCACATAGACCCGTTGTACTGAAATACAGATTTGGCCAGCATGAGCGTAGCCGCCACGACAAGCAGCCTTGGCCGCGGCTTCAAGATCTGCGTCAGAGTGCACAACAATACCGGCATTGCCACCCAGCTCAAGAATTACTCTTACACCAGCATGGACTTCACCCCGCAATCTCCAGCCCACCTCTTGCGAGCCAGTGAAAGTTAAAAGTGCAATTCTAGAATCACGCACCAGAGCGTTGCCTTTAGATCCGCGGCAAGGAGTGACAATCAAAGCACCGTCAGGAAGGCCTGCTTGCTTGAGTAACTCGGCCAATTTAAAACTCGAAACCGGTGTTTGCGAAGATGGTTTGAGTACTACGGTGTTGCCAGCAGCAATTGCTGGTGCCAGTTTGTGAGCGACAAGGTTAAGGGGGAAATTGAATGGAGTCACTGCTGCGACTACGCCAATTGGCTCACGCAATATCATGCCGATGCGTGATTCGTTGCCAGCATTGGTATCCATCTGCAATTGCTCACCATCTAAGCGCAGGGCTTCGCGGGAGGCAATAGCAAAGGTGTTGGCAGCACGCGAGACTTCTACCCGGGCATCTTTTATAGGCTTGCCACCTTCGAGGGCAATGGTCTGAGCCATGTCTTCAATATTGCTGAGAATCAGCTGTGATGTTTTGGCCAGAATCTCCGAGCGCTTGTAGGCTGGCATCTTCTTCATCACATTTTCAAAAGTTTCTTTAGCTAGAGTCAGCGCTGCATCAATTGCTTTCTCATCAGCTTGACCAACCACGGCCACCACTTCACCGCTGAAGGGGCTTTTTACCTCGGTAAATTCAGTTGTGGATAAACCTTTGATAGACAAAGGGTACTTGACAATCTCTTTCAACATTTTATCTTGCTCGTCAAAGATTAGAGGGAATTAGTCGGGACTTAGTCGGTCAAGCCGAGTTTTCGATATCGATAGACACTATATGACAACATGTGACAAATGTTGAGATAATGCTCCAAGTCTTGAAGTTATTTCAACACTTGGACCTCAGGCACCTGTTCAGCGCCTAAACACTGAAACTACGCCAACCGGCAGGCCAAATTATAACTAATAATTGGCATATCTTTCGGCTATAGAGTTAAACCATATTGAGGGTTCTTTGCCTCAGCCGGTTTTCAATGGTAGACTGCACTTCCCCATCAAGATACTCAATTTCAGATTCAGATATTGAAGGCGTTCAGATTGGATTCCCAAAAATTGAAATTTAAAAGTAATAAGAGCGCTGCACTATCAGCAGTGTCTTTATCAATAATCACCTTTGGTGCAGCCAGTGTTCTACCAGCTAGTGCCACGGATGTTCATTCCAGCTTGCATCACTCAGCTAGCACAGTAGTTGCATACGAAAGTAGTAGCTCAAATGAAGCGAAGAAGCGTCTCTTACAACAAGAGAAGCAGAAGCTTGAGAAAGAAAAGCGTGAATACCATAAGAAGGCCCAAGAGATCAGGAAGAATGAGACCAAGGCCTATGCGAAACTCGGCGTCATTCAAAGAGAACTAGCAGCCACCACCGGCAAGCTCACTAACACCAAACAGCAAGTTAGTCACACTGAAAATAAAATAAACGAAACCCAAGCCAAGCTAACAACAGTTAAGACCAAAGAAGCCAGCTTGCAAGAATCTGCCGCCTTCCGCCTTAGAGAAATCTACGAAGGCAACCGTTTGAATTTTGTTGAAATGCTCTTCCAAGTAGACAACCTTCAGACACTACTAGACCGCCTCTACTATCAAGAGCGTGTGGCTGAGCAAGACAAAAAGCTCATTGATGAATTACGTTTGCGTGAGTCTATGCTTTCGCAAAACAAACAGCAACTTGGTGCACAAAAGAACATGTTGGCTGATCTAGTCTCACAAATTGCTGAAAAAGCGCTGGCTATTGCCAAAGAGAAGATGGGTCAGCAACAAACAGCCGAGCGCTTGCGCAGCCAAAGAGCGTTCTACGAGCAAGCAGAACGCGAACTAGCCAACGAATCGGCTCGTCTAGAAAAACAAATTTTTGTCATGGAAAGCTCCAACCGCAAAAAAGGCGGACCGATTACAGTGGGCTCGGGCAGCATGTGTATGCCTCTAAGAGCGCCAGTTACCTCTCCCTTCGGTTGGCGCAAGCACCCTATATTTGGTGTACGCAAATTCCACTCAGGTGTTGACCTAGCTGGACCAAATCGTTCAGCGATTCACGCCGCCGATGGTGGCAACGTTCTTTATACAGGTTGGTATGGTGGCTACGGTAAAGTAGTAATCATTAGCCACGGCAATAGCATGGCTACTCTATATGCTCACTTGTCGAGAGTAGCTGTGGGTGCCGGTGATAACGTCGCCAAAGGCGATGTCATTGCCTACGAAGGCACCACTGGTTTCTCTACCGGGCCACACTTGCACTTTGAAGTAAGAGTGAACGGTAAGCCTAATAACCCAATGGCCTATGTGCGCTAAGTAAGTAAATTGGCGCAACTAGAAATCAGCCATTTGCTTAACGGCTTCGCTATCAGCTGCTTTTCGATCTTTGGCCGCCATGTCATGTTGGCCCAATTTATCGTAGCATTGAGCGCGCAACTGGCGCACCCTACCGAGACTAACTGTGCTCGGCGGCTTGCCAGCAATGTTTAAGTCAGTGATAGCTTTTGAGTACGAGCCAATTTTATAGTAGGCTGCTGCACGAAAATAATAAAGCCAAAATTCCTTTGGGTTTACCTTAATACCATTGGAATATTCAGCAATAGCGCGCACATTATCGCCTTTCTGCGCGTACCATGTTGCCCTATCTTGATACCAACAAGACTGACTGGCAGAACCAGCAAGCGCAACTGCCTTGGCTGATTCGCTCAATGCCTGATCGAGCTTGCCCTTTTCGCCATAAACTCTTGCTCTTTGCCAGTAGGCCTCTGCCAGCCGTGGGTTTAAAGAAATTGCTTTATTAAGATCACGCTCCGCCAAATCTAATTCTTCTAGAGAAAAGTAAACATGACCGCGCATAAAGTAAGCTACTGCTGACATGGGATCAAGAGCAATTGCTTGGTCCAGGTAAGGTAAAGCTTTTCTATGGCTATTCTTAGTAATCAAACTGTTCGCCATTTTGAGGGCTTCACTAAACTTGCTCAGCGGCGCGGCCCAGCTAGGAGAACAGTGACTCAATACAAAGGCTGCTAATACAGCTATTGCTAAAATGGCCCTTCCTTTGGAGATAATTTTTACGAAAACAGCAAATTTATTGCTTAGTACAAGCATTCAGAACCACCCGCGTTTCTCGAAATACCCATTGCTAACGTTGGTAATGGCCGACAATAGCACTGCACAGGCCAAAAAATATTATGATAGTGGCAAGCACACTAATCGCGATCCCACAAAGAGTGAGCCAAATCACTCCGCAAGTAAATAAAACAACACTGCCGAAGCTCCAGCTTGACCTGTCCCGTATTTTGCCATAGCCAGCGAACACGGAATAAAAAACACCAATTGGTATCCAAAAGAGCTGTAGCGCAAAGACAATAAAGATAACTGTCTGTAGTGACTTTATAGTCATTGCAAGAATGAGCACCAACACCAAATTTAGAAGCAGCACGATTTCTATGCCATGCAATAAGCGATCATTACCTTGCTTGTCGCTTTCAGGTACAGGGCGCTCTTCTTCGTTGGCTGGAATGACGCCAGTTTGATAAAGCTCTTGACCAGCAGTGAGAGCCTTAACAATCTCGTCTCTAACCTCCTGTAGCAGCTTTTCCGATTGGCCAATGTTGACCATCGGGATGATCTCATAGTGCATTTCAAGACGAAGTGCTTCGCCAATCTGTATAAAAGCAAGGTGCAAGGTCAAATGCCTCTTCATCTCAAAGGCATTGCCAAAATCCATAGTGGCAACAATGCGCTTGGCCTCTTTATCTGCCTCAATCTGCCAGTCATAGCCAGGCTGAGAAGACTCCGCTAGAGCTTGAAGAACTATCTCCCAAGCACTCTCGAATGAATGAGCAGATTCAATGTAATTGCCGTCAAGTAGGCTCATAATCTCACTTAGCCTTGATTAGAAACCGCCACGCGAAACAAATGACAAACCGGTGCAGAGGCCAAAGAGAATAATTGGACAAACGATAGCAGAAACGAGCATGCCACTGGTAAAGGCTAAAGATCCATACCACAGACGGTCAAGTGCACCAATTGCCTTGCCCCTTATTAAAAGCGGCCTGGTCAGTGAGCGATAGAAACTAGAAATAATGGCAATCGGCACCCACATAACCTGTAGGCAGATAACAATGCCGGCAGCCGCTGCCATGCCGGCGAACGCAGCAATTATTGCAAAGAGAACGGTATTGCCCAAAAGCACAAACTCGAAGCCCTTGATTAGGCTAGTGCTTGTAGCCGATTCTAATTCTAGGGAGGTGGAAGCAGATTTATAAGCAGTCAACTTTGAGGCAAAAGCTAGCTCAATTTGCTCTCTAAACTGTTGAAAGATAGCCAACGCTGGTTCAATGTTGCGCATTGGAATAATCATGTAATGCAGCTCTAGTCTCTGCTTATCAGAACTTTCAGAAAATAACAACTGCAAAATTAGTTGTCTTTGCACCTGAAAGGCGTTACCGATTTCACAAGTGGCAGTGATACGTTTAGCCTCTTTGTCGTCTTCAATCTTCCATTTTGTCGTCGAATTAGAAGTATCAGAGAGACACTGCAGTACTAGCTCCCAGGCCTGATCAAAAGACTGGTCATATTCGAGATAGTGACTATCAAGTAAGCTCATTTATATTGCTCTTGCTCTCGCTAGTGTTTTGAAAGGGCTTTAACGTCGAGATTACTGCGATAGAACATATTGTAAGTATCAAAGGGAATTATTCTGCCGTCAGGATGAACAATATGCACGCAGGTGCGCTTTACTGACCTAACATCAAAATTGTATTTGTCCAGAAACTCCATAATGATGATGCGAAAAATATTTTTGTAGGAAAGCTCAGAAGGAAATTCTAGCTTTGGCAGGCAACACAGAAGATCACCAATGGCATGAGATACTGTGCCTGCTGTCTTTCCTAGTGAGAACAATTCAAATATTTTGGCTCTAACAGCCGGGTCTGATTCATATTGAATAGTATTGCCTGCTTCTTTTAGCAATACATCAGAACCAATCACCCCTGACAAGGGCACCACCTTATCGTCGATTTTTATGGCATAGGCCATAGCAATGCAGTCCGGGTGACAAGGTACAGGAATAATGTCATCGTCAGCAAAAACTTTGGATTGCTGCAAAATCTTTTGCCTAACTTCTGCTAGTGTCAACCGATCAGCTGGGTCAAAGCCTAGTACTCGTCCTTCAGCTTGAATTGGCTGGAATGTCACTCCTCTAACACATGGCTGCTTCAGGGCAAACTCTATGATTTCGCCAATTTCGTCATCGTTCAGCCCACGAGCCAAGGTAACCACAAGAGTTGTGGCAATATCAAATTCGTTTAGGTGAGCCAGGGCCTTTTGCCGAACAGCGGTCAAGTCTTCACCACGCAACTCGGTATAAGTCTTTTGCCGCAAGCCATCAAACTGTAGATAAACCTCAAAGCCTGGCATATAAGTAGCCAAACGGGCGCAAAAATCTCGATCCCGTGAGATGCGCACACCATTGGTATTGATCATAAGATGGCGAATTGGCTTGGTTCTAGCTAAATCAAGAATTTCAAAAAACTGGGGATGAATTGTAGGCTCACCCCCACTAATTTGCACCACATCTGGTTCGCCCTCGTTTTTGACAAGCTCATCTAGCATAAACTCAATTAGTTCAAGGGAGCGGTGAGCGCCGGCATTAGGGCCTGATTCGGCGTAGCAGACAGGACATTCGAGATTGCATTTGTCAGTCACTTCAATCAAGGTCAAACAGCTATGTTGCTCATGATCTGGGCAGATACCGCAATCATAGGGACAACCAAACTTGGTTTCGGTATTGAAGCGCAGAGGCAGCTGACCTGGTTTCAAGAAACTGCGTGAAAGTTTGAAATACTCAATATCAGTTGAAATCAAAACCTTCTCAGGGCCGTGCTTGAGACAGTTTTTGAGAAGATAAACCCGCTCGTCCTGAAAGACAATCTTCGCTTCTATTTTCTCTAAACAAGTAGAGCAGACACTATTAGTTAGCTCAAAGAAGAGATAGGGACGATCAGCCGTTTTCATTAAACAGCTCCTTTCGTTTTTTTAGCTTGGAGCTTAGAAATTAAGTAGGGCGTGTAATAAATAAAGGCGCCAATAGCCACCACTTGCTCTATATCTAGACCAAAATAAACATGAGCCACTGGCTTGATGAACTCAACGCAAAATCTAAATGACAAATAGGTCAAAACAAAAATCTTCCACAGCTCGCCCTGCTGCAGGTTTCTTTTAACAAGCTGAGTGAAGGCCAGTAGCAGACTAACCAAGAAGATAATTTCGTAAAGTTGAGTTGGGTGGCGGCGAATACCATCACCGAAATCTATTGCCCAAGGCAAATCAGCTGCTAATCCATAAGTATGGTCTGATAGACCGCAGAGAAAACAGCCGATTCTGCCAATCGCCATGCCGACTATGAGAGGCACGACAAAACTATCACCTGTGGCCGACTTTACTCCCACTAGTTTTTTAGCCACTTCAATCAGAATCCAGCCGCCAAGAATGCCGCCAACTAGAGACTTACCAGCCAGGAGAAGCTGCCAGTTGTTGATATTTTGCATAAAGAAGGCTGGGTCTTCAAGCCAATAGAGGGTCTTGCTGCCTATGGCCGCACCGAGCATGCCACCGAGCAAAATTGGAACCCGTTGCTGGAAAGTCAGAGTATCTCTTTTCTTTAGCTTGAGATAGAGACGAAAAGCAATCCAAAAGGACAAAGCCTCAAGCACTAAGTGATAGACCGGAGGAAACGTCCCAATGTGCATACTTAGCCCTATTTATGAGATTTTCAAGAAAAAGGATTTAACTGATCGATACCCGCAATAGCTACATTCTCAAGACAATATTGTTGCAAGTAATGGAAAGCCACAATCACCAAGGCATGCGTAATCATGCCATTTTTAATCAAGCGCGGAATATCTTTGATAGGAACTAAGCGAATAGCGACTTCTTCAGTACCGTCAAAACTAGGCACCTGAATTTGTTTAACATTGAGTGAAAGATAGGTGTCGCAAATATTGCTTTGAATAGCCGGATTTGGGTGGTTGCGACCGAGAAAGACTAAGTCATCGCCACTGCAACCAGTCTCTTCAAGAAGCTCTCGCTGCCCAGCAATCAGCGATCCGCCATCCTCTTCATCAATCATGCCACCAGGAATTTCTAACGTTACCTGTTCAATACCGTGACGATACTGCTCAATCAAGACAACCTGATAGTCAGGGGTTACGGCAATAACATTGACCCAGTCAGTCGGCTTGAAAACATAAAAGTCATGAGTCTCACTGATACCTGCAGTGGTGCGCTGTGAAATTAACTTATGCACAGTGAATACTCTACAGTCAGCAACCAGCACTCTGTTAATGGTTGTCCAGTGCCGTACCTTCACGTTCAAATGGCTGCTAGAACTTGGCAAATTAACTCCGTGGTCACAGACACCTGTGACTTTTCAATTTATAAGACTACCTTGTCAATTATATCGGCAAACAAAAAAATGTTGCCATCCAAATAGGGATGGCAACAATATAACTTCTGGCTATGATGCTAGATTTGCTGAAAATTTAGCAGTTAGGCTATTTTGGAAGCCTTTCTCTTAAGTTCGCTGACTAGATCTTCTTGGCCGAGAATATAGCCACGGCGAGCTTGATCGTCTGCGTAGTTGATAATTGATTCGGTCAAAGCATTGAGCATAGACATGGGCACGAACTCACTGACTTGATTGAGTAAGCGCTCGGTGGCAAGCCATTCTTCAGTATTCAGTGGAATGGCATCATCGAGACGAGCAATTACTGTGTAGTTCTGAAGTTTGTCTACTTTAGCGTTCATTGTTTTCACCTTATTGAGCTGTGCCAGAAGAGTTTTAAAAAATGTCAGTGGAAAACAAGACCCTCAGCTGGGGCCTTCGTGTTGTCTACTGTTCTTGAAATCCTTACTACTCCGCTCAGACTAGGTCCGAACGTTGTGTTTGTTTCTCTGCATTTCTTATGCCCGCTAAACTTCCAATTAACCCTGAAATTTAGTTGCCAAGCGGAAACTTTCTTTTTTACTGGTTTTCAGTAGCTCTGTAAGATCGGACAAAAGCCTCTGCCTGTGCCACGTTCACTACTTCCTTAATTTCTTGAGCTTCGGTCAGGGAATTTAGAATTTCACCGATAATTGGGCCGGGTTTTACACCCAATATCCTCATTACATCCGCGCCATCCATCAACTTCGGCAATTTCTTGGTGGCTTCTATATAGGTGGGATATCCATTCATCAATTCAACCAAGCAGTGCTCTAAGCGATCGCGCTCCGCAGCCAAACCGGCGCCACAGGTAGCGCCAAAATCGGCAAAAGCCAACATCATTAGCTCAGGCACCTCTTCACCCACAGTGCGATAGAAGCGGTTGAGGGCCTTGGGTGTAGGAGCACCGGTGTGGAAGAGATGGCCCGGTCGCAAATGCCAGAGAACCAGCCGCTCTACAAAACGAGTCATGGTCTTGGACCACTTTTCGCGATCAGCCAATGGACGAATCATCTCAGCACCGAGCTTGTCGTGGCCAATAAAAGTATGGCGCCCTTCAGGCGTAATCTCCCAGGTATCGGGCTTACCAATATCGTGCAGCAATGCCGCAATCTTAGTAGCTGCAAGCCTGGTAACACCTGGCACCAGAGGCAAATTAGCAGACTGCTTCACCCAATCAGGTAGTGCCTCAAACCTATTTTCTAGCTGAGGAATAGTTTCTACACAGTGATCGAACAAAGCAAGATGATGAAAGCTGTTGGCCGTTACTCTGCGGCAATCTTTTAGTTCTGGATAAATCTCTTCTAGCAGGCCAATTTCGCCCATCTCAACAACTAGACGCGCGACTTTTTGACAGTTCATCAAAGTGAAAAATTCGTATGAGATACGCTCACGTGCAACCCGCCCCAGCAGCTTGACGTGCTGTTTTAAGTAGCCACGGGTAATTGGCTCAATCTGAGCACCAAGATAGGCAGCGAAGCGATAAGCCCGAAGAACACGCAAGGGATCATCAATCAAGACATCTTCAGAGACCGCCCGAATAATGTTGGCTTTGAGATCGCTCAAACCACCAGTAAGGTCGATCACCTGGTCAGGGAAATCAGGGTCGAAAACCATGGCATTGACAGTGAAATCACGCCGCAAAATATCGCGCTCAAGACTGCCTTCATTACCACCATCAATACAACCAGCAAAATCGAGATATGTCTGCGGCTCTGAGGTCTTTCCCGATTCTGGGTCTGGCACAGGCAAGAGAACCACCCGTGCAATATCGTTAGACTGATCAAGCAAGACAAAGTGACCAGATAGAGCGTCAGCCACTGCCAAAGCCAAACTGATAGCTGGGTTGTCCTGGTTGTTATTAGTAGAGTCAGCCAGTACAGCGAAATCGAAATCTATGGCACCAGCCTCGCCTTTAAGTGACTGAGCCGGCTTTCGACCAATACCAAGATCAATGGCATCACGAACCGCACCACCAACTAGATAGGCCTTCACACCCTCGGCCTTGGCTATGGCAAAAGTTTGGCGAACAACCTCGGCCTCAAGTGGGCTGCGTCCGGGCAGAAAACTGACTTTAGTGCCCAGCATCACCATTCCAATTAATTTATCGTGTCCATTTTAGTTTATCGAGTCCATTCTTCCAGACTCCATCAAGTCTTTCTCGGCTTTGGAAATCTTGAAGTGACCAAGCACATAGACGAGGCCGCCAACCAAGCTTGACATCGTCGTTAATCCTAGCCACATAATTGCATAAGTAAGCGCGGGGGCCCGATCAACGCCAGCCAGAGTGAGAAAATAAGTGTAGGCCCACTCGCGAATACCAATGCCGTTAAAACTCGGAGTAATAAAACCGAGAACAGCGACTGAGGGATAGAAAACAAAGTAATACCATAGAGGAATGTTCGTCAGACCCAGAGCCAGACCAACAGCCACGTGACACATAACCAGAACTACTTGCAGAATCACAGACAAGCCGATGGCCGTGGCCATCAAGCCGCGATCTTGCCAATAAATTGACGCAGGCGAATTATGTAGTTGCCTGGAGACCCAATTTTCAGGGCCCAAGAAGCGCTTAGCCAGGGCTGGCAAGAAAGGTAGTACTGAGAAAATTCCTACTGTGCCCAGCAAAATAGGCAATTTGAGCTGTAAAGGCAAACCACCGCCGCCAGGCCCAAGCAATATTCCCAGTGAGGCGAAAAGGAAAAGCACAGCAATTCCTACGGTGCGGTCGGCTAAGACTGAGTAAAAGGCATGGGCATATTTACCAGTGCCTTTAGATAAGTAGTAACAACGACTAAAGTCACCGCCCACAGTGGATGGCAGGAAAAGATTAAAAAACACACCGACAAAACAGAACTGCACCATCTTTAGTAAGGTCTGGTTGAGACCGGCTGCACTGGCGAGGAGCTTCCAACGGTAAGCATTTAAGAAAGTTGAGCCTAGAAACAGAGCGAAAGCAGCAAGAAGATACCAGGGGTTAGCTTTGACTGCCACTTCAATAGATTTGGAAAGGTCAACTTTGCCGAACAAAAAGAGACTGGCGAACAAAACCACCGAAACTGCAATTTTGGCGCGCAATTTGGTGCGTTCGGAAATTTTTATCGAGTTGATTGCCGCGGTGACTGAGAATTGCCGAGTTTTGCTATCTGTATTCAACTGGGATTCCATATGAGCCAAGGACTCTGCATCAATATCTAAACCATCTGCGTCTACTCTATCGGTTTTGTCTTTCTCCAGAAGTGTTCCCTGATTGGCCATCATTCTAGAGCCGCCTCCAAATTACCTAAGTTAGTTGAGCATTCGCCGCCGATATACTCTAGATTTGCTATCGATAGATTCTCGATATGCTTTCGGTAAGCGGCTAGGGCCGGTTGTCAGTAGCGCCTAAAGTTGACCCTAATTGACTGCAATCATAGGGGAAATGCCAAGATACTTGAAACCTAAAATAATTAACTTCTGGCCGAGAAAAAGAAATCTCACAGCTTTTGCCGTAAGAAACCCTCTATTTGTCGACGCGCAGGCCGATTTGAGGCTACAATTAAAAATTCCCAAGACTTCATCGTATCGGTGACTTTGCTTCAGCATTCTTAAGAGAGGAAGCGTAGTCTGAGCGAGCCAAGGGCATAGTGATCTAAGATTTGTATTAATCAATACTTGAAGGTAGAGGTAGAAAGTTGTTGGATAGGAAAGTAATAGCTCGGGTCGGAATACCGCTTGCATTCTGTCTCGCTTTCTTTGGCTTACAGAGCTGGCTATTTGCCAAAGGCAAGGGCGATGCAATTTCACAGACATTAATTGCCGATGGCGCCGCTGGCATTTCCCATGAAATGAATAGGCAAGTGGCCCTAGCCGGGATGAATCCTCAGGACCTGTATCGTCGCTCTTGGAAGCTAATCAAAGAACAGTACTACGACCAGAAATTCAATGGCCAGAACTGGAACCGTTGGGAGCACAACTACGACGGCAAGTTGAAGACTAGTGACGAATCACACAAAGCCGTAGAAACTATGTTGGCTTCGTTAAACGACCCATATACACGTTTTCTTGACCGAGAAGCTTTTACAGAAGAGAAAGACCAAATTGAAGCTCACCTCTTTGGGGTTGGCATGCAGCTTGGTATGAACAAAGAGCACAAAGTTGTGGTCATTGCGCCAATTGAAGGCACTCCGGCATACAACGCTGGCATGATGTCTGGCGATGAAATTATCGAAGTAGACAATAAGCAGGTGAAGGGCCAGTCTCTAGACCAAGTCGTCAAACAAATTCGCGGACCGATTGAAACCAAAGTTATAATTACTTTTAATCGCAAAGCTGAGCGCAAGAAAGTGACACTGCAACGCGCTGAAATTCCAATTAAGGCCGTTGGCACATCTGAAATACTACCAGGCAATATCGGCTACATACGCTTAGAGAGCTTCATCTCAAACAAAGCCGATAAAGAGATGGTCAAAGCCCTCAATACGGTTTCTAAAGCAGATGGCATCATCCTCGACCTAAGAAACAATCCTGGTGGCTTGCTTTCAAACGCAGTGCAGATTGCCAGTATGTTCTTAGAAAAAGGCATCATCGTCAGTACTATTGACGCTGAGGGTTATAAGCAGTCGCAAGTGTCTGCTGGCTCTCCAATTAGCACCCAACCCATGGTCGTGCTCATTAATAAGGGCTCGGCTTCAGCTAGTGAAATTCTCAGTGGTGCTCTTCGCGACAATGGCAGAGCTAGACTTGTTGGTGAGAAATCGTTCGGTAAAGGTCTGGTACAGGCCATTAACCGCCTCGATGATGGTTCTGGTATCAACGTCACCATCGCTAGGTATTTGACACCAAACGATACCGACATCAACAAAACCGGCATCATCCCTGACTTCAAAGTTGAGCTAAAAGAAGAAGATTACAAAGAGACCAAAGGACCATGGTGGTTTGATCCGACTCTCTCCAACTTCAAGCGTAGCCCTTCCGATGGCAAGGATGTTCAACTAGCTAAAGCAATTGAAGTAATGAAGCAAGAGATAGGTAAAAACACCAATACTTCGTCGAACACAGTCTCTACAACCGGTGAATTTAAGAAAGTACCGTAAAGAGTACCGCAAAGAAAAAAACGGAAAAGGGGGCTTGGCCCCCTTTTTTTGTGTAAACCAATTTTGCTAATAAGCAATCGTCACTAATTAACAGTCAATGCCTTCAATAGCCCGACCGTGATGCTTCAATTGAGTGGTAGCAGATATGGTGCTGGCCTCAGCCATTAGCCAATCGGGGGCACGTCTTCCCGTCAGCACCAAAATGCTTGGATCTTGTCGCTGAGCCAAAGTGGTCTTAACACCATCCCAATCTACTAGGCCGACACGAGCGACATCAAGAAGCTCGTCTCCAATGACTACGTCGTCTTTGCGCTTGAGCCCCTCGGCCAAGTATGTCAGGCCCAAGGCGGCGGCGTCTTTGTCTTCAGGCAAAATGCCGTTAGGAGAGCTATAGAGCCTAAAACTTCCCTTTGGCCCAGTGCCAAGGCGATTGACCCCCGTATAGTTCATCGTCAAACGACCAAAGCCTTCAGCCCGAGACTCCGCTAGCAGTCTCAATCCCTTACCTTCGGATGAATTTTCTTCTCGCTTGTCGAAAAAGACAAGAGTGACATTCATGCCCTTGCTCAGAGCCCTCAAAGCTAAACCAAATGTAGCAGTGGTTTTGCCAGCGCCGGTACCCAAATAAAGGCGAATCTTTTCGACACTAGCTTTTTCAAATACGGGATCGATGGTTGTCATCAAGAGAGCTCCAGATCATGTCATCATTTTTAGAATCATCAACTAGGCACAACCGGTGTCGGTTTACCGTTTTGGTCGAGACAGACAAAAGTCAGTTCCGCCGAAGTGACGCGAACTTGCTCATGGCCCCGCGTCGACTCAACTTCAACAGAAACGGTGACCGATGTGCGTCCAACTCGCAAGGTCTTAGTGTAGAAGCTCACAACTTCGCCAACCAATACCGGAGCCTTAAATTCTACTTCTTTAATCCCGGCAGTGACTATACGTTGCCTGGTGGTCTTACCAACCTCAACGGCCCCGGCCAAATCGATATAGCTTAAGATTATGCCACCAAAGATTGTGCCAGCATTGTTCGTGTCTTTAGGCTGCAAAACTACCCTAATTGCGGGGTCTCGGAGCTCTTGAGAAGCGGTGCTATTTGGTGAAGAAGACAAGTGTTAAACCCCATAGCTCCAAAGATGGTGCCTATCCTAACACTGATGATTTAGTTTACTGAGTAGAGCCGGCCTTACAAGAAAGTGAAGAATATAAGCTATTCAAGTACTGGGCTCTGAGATATAATCGCCAAGTGGATAAGCGTTTGTTCACATGGCAACCCGATTTTACTAAGTCCTGGAGCGGTTAAGTTGACCGAGTTGAAGTACAGACAATTATTGTTGTCGGGCCTAACATTGTCGCTTTTGAACACACCAATGGCGATGGCAGCGGTTGACGGCTCATCTTTGCCTAATTTGCCATCCGCGCCGGCTTCGCCTGCATTAATAGACTCTGGTACCTTTGCTCAAGAAACTAACGTCAATTTAGAGCGCATTTCGCTCCCTGGCCAAGAAACAGAAGCAGCTAAATCAAAATCTAAATCTAAGACAGACTCAGCTAACACCCAGACTGAAAACTCTGACAAATCTGAGAAATCTGCTAGTGCAGAAAATTCAGACAAGCCTGTAGAAGCTTCTGCCTCTTTTACTGAAGAAGCACCAAGAGCAATTGCTCAGTCAGCGCCCCAGCGCGATGCAGACATTGTGCCAATTGACCTCACACCAGTTCGCCTCCCAGAGCGAACAAGTGCTTTCAACGGTCTTGATTCTTTCAAATCGCAAGCTTTGTACAAACTACCGGGCCGTGTTTTCTTCAATGCCTCAGTGGAAAACTCTTTGCGCTTTGAAGCCAATACTTTCCAAACCAATCGCCACTATTTGTCAGACATGGTCTATCGTGTGCTGCCAAACGTCACTCTGGGCTACGCTTTAGATAAGAAAACTAGAGTTTCGGCCAACTACTTCTTCTTCCGCGATCAATATACTCTGCGCAACAATGCCTTGAGCAGAAATATTCACTCTATCGGCGGTCGCATCGATAGAGACGTAAAAATCAACGATAAAACCAACGTTACTTTTGGCTTGATGCCCAGAGTGCTCTTTATCAACACCGTCAATTCACCACAAGTGCTGTTCAATGACTTGATACCGTCGGCGGTTATCTCAAGGCGTGTTGGACAATCGGGCTTGATCTATGGCAGTGTCATGGGTCAGGTGAGATGGCACGGCATTGTTAGTGGCTTCCAAGAATTCGACCAATTCTATTCATTCGGTGGCGCTTGGCGCAAAGGCCCATGGAATTTCTTAGTCGACAACACTTTGGTAACTAACTTTGGCAATCGCCGCCTCAGATTTGGTCCAAACAACCAAGTAATCATTACTACTCTAGAAGCCGGTCGCCGCATTCACCCGCGTCTACCAATCACAGCTTTTGTTAGAGCAGAGCCAATTTTCAACATCGGGGCCAACACGACCCCAGGCTATTCTGGCTTCAACTTCCGTATTTTCGGCGGCTTGAGAGCTGAAGTAGCTAAGCCACCAATCTTCCCAATCAAGCTCAAGCACGGTTAGAATCGATTGGACACAGAATTTTGCCCGGACTGTCGCAAACCAATTGCCAACAGCAGAGCCGGTTCAGTAACTTCCTATTTTTTTCAACACAATTTTTGCCAGTGCAAGAGCAAGGCTTCACCGCGGAGCCGTGCAACAGGCCAGCCTAGCAATCCCATTTGCAGCAGCTGTGGCAAATCCAAACCGACTAATAGACGAGCTGGATCATTCAGCGCATTTCTATTCAAAGAACTACGTTGTAGCTGCGCTGGTTCAGCGGCTAGAAAAGCTGCTTTGAGGCACAGCACAACCGCTGTGCGAGTGGTGCAAAGAAAGAGATTCAGTGAGAGCCTATTGAAGCGTACCTCTGTACCTGGTGGCGCTGCGGTCGATGCGACCTTTCCCCCGGGCACTATTATTGGTGGCGCATACAAGATAGTTTCACTGCTCGGCATAGGTGGCATGGGGGCTGTCTATTTGGTCGAGCACACGGCCCTGCATGAGAGATATGCCCTTAAAGTGCTCGCTCCCGAACTAGTAAATGAGCAGAATTGGTTACGCTTTCAAGCTGAAGCAAAGACCGTAGCGTCGCTCAATCATGCAACCTTCGTCAAAGTCTATGATCTTGGCATTCATGATGGTTTAGCTCCATTTTACTCAATGGATTATTTGCCAGGCCGGAGCTTAGAGCAGATATTGGTAGATGACGGACCTTTGGAGTTCGGCCACGCTATCGATGTATTACTGGAAGTATTAGATGGCCTCGCTTATGCTCATCGTAATGGCATCATTCACCGTGATATTAAACCCGGCAACATAATGATCGACGCTGACAAGAAAGTTGAAAGCGTGAAAGTTCTAGATTTTGGTATCTCAAAATTCATCGGACCAGATCTCGCTACTCAGCAAAGCTTGACTGCTGCTGGAGATATTTTCGGCAGCCCATTCTATATGAGCCCTGAGCAATGCACTGGTGGAGTGGTAGACGCTCGTTCCGATATTTATTCCATCGGTTGTACTCTTTTTGAATTGATAACTGGCTTCGTTCCCTTTGAAGGCTCGTCATCATTCGAAACCATTCTCATGCACGAAGAACAAGAAGTGCCAAGCTTGTTTGAAGTCGCGCCTGATGGTAAGTTTCCACCTTCACTAGATGTGGTGCTCGCCAAAGCCCTCGCTAAATTTCCTCAAGATCGTTATCAATCAGCTAAAGAGCTGGCAATCGATCTAACTCGCATTAGGGAAGGCAAAGATTTGCTTGCCTATTCTCCGGCTATGGCACTGAACAAGAAGAAAAACCAAGCTCGGCAAGACACCGTACAGAAACCTTTTGATATCCGTTTTTTAGTGCTAATGGCAGTTATCACTTCGGCAATCGCTGCTATTACCCTTATTCTACGTACAGCGTCTTTGCCTCCGAATTCAAACAAGGCCGAGACATCTGGATTGAATTCTAGGCAGAAGCCGGAGACACGCAGTAGCTCGAGCCCAAGTCCCAAAACTAGCAAAACTACCAAAAGTTCTCTAGTTAAAGCCTGGGAACTTGATGCCTACAGTACACGCTGTGGACACTATCGGGGCTTAATCTCTCACGACAAAGTCATATTTGACAACGATATGGTCAAATATTCGCTTAGTGCCCCTAACTATGATGACATGACTGTCTATGGCGACCTTAGTAAAAAATATAGCAAAATTAGTCTGACGAAGTGGCTCAAGCAAATGCTTGGACCAGACAAGTATGTGTTCGACAAAGTAATTCCCGACGGTGTCGGCACTATTGCTGGCCTCACGTGTCAACGTTACAAGTGCATCGGTCATTGGTACTCAAGTAAAGACAAAAAACTCGAGGCAACCTTATGGACGACCTCTCAGCTGAATATTACCGAGGGGTTGGCCCGTTCACTAGCACAGTTTGCAAGAGTACCCGAAGGCTATGGAGCTCCGGTAAGAATGGAAATTCGATCAATTTCCAAAGATTTCAAAATACCAGCCGGCGCTATTGATTCAGCGAAATCGGGTTCATTGCGAGTACTTGAACTTTTCGCTGCCAAAACTGTTGCAGTTGATTCTCAAAAATTCATCGTACCGCCCGTCGGCTACAAAGAAATTGCCGATCACCGAGATCTTTACACAATGGAAATTGAAACTGAACCGTCATTTTGACATTCAAAGCGCCTACTGTTTGAGCGCTCAAGCAAGTCTAGATAACAAAATTCACTGTACTTTCCATTTCATCAAATGCTTCTCTAATTGCTCCACAAGAGACGTTAGCAGCAGTGCGATGACGATTAGTGCCACCACACCAACAAATACAGTGGCCATGTCATAAAGCCCGGATGCTTTGACAATCATGAAGCCCAGGCCTTGCTCAGCTGAAATGAACTCGCCAATGAAAGCTCCAAGCAAAGCTAGACCAATATTGAGCTTCATGGCGTTCAATACCCAGATCAGCGAAGATGGCACAACCACTAGCCTGAAAATCTGCCCCCGGCTAGCGCCAAGCACATGCATCAAGCGCAAGAAACGCGGCTCTACAGCCATTGCGCCCTGATAACTTTGCACAATAGCCACGGTTACCGTGGACAGAAAGGCCAGGGCGATTTTTGAATAAACATCAATACCAAACCAAGAAATGACTATCGGTGCCAGAGCGAAGATGGGCACCGTGGCAAGAGCCGTAATATATGGCTTAGCAATCTTCGCTACCAGACTAGAATACCAAAGCGAAAGCCCAATCAATGCACCACTGGTAGTACCCAGCAAGAAGCCAACAAGTGCTTCGAAAATAGTAACTTTGCAGTTCTGTAGCAATTCACCACTTTGCGTCAAGCGCCAGAATGCCTCTAATACTTTTGCAGGGCTAGAAAAAATAAACTGTCTTTCTTGGCTACCCTGGGTAGCAAGATACCAAATGATGATGAAGGCCAAAAGAGGCACTGGGTAGAGCACGCACTCAATAATCTTAGAGTTAGAGTTGCCTTTCGTCATTGAATCTCACTCACCACTGACTTCAGCTCAGACCAAATTTCGCTATATTTTTCAGCAAAGTCGCTTGTTCCTCTCTCCATCACCACGGCTTCTGACCGGATAAGAAACTCCTTTTGCAGCTTTCCGCCGTTCATTATTAGGGCGCGATTGCCAATGGCCACAGCTTCTTCAATATCATGAGTAACCAATATGGCAGCAGTTCCACGTTCTTTGACGAAATGCGAAAACTCATCTTCAAGCTTCAGTTTGGTGTAATAATCGAGAGCCGAAAAAGGTTCATCTAAAAGCAGCAACTCTGGATCAAACATGAGCGATTGAATGATGCTCACTCGCTGTCGCATGCCACCAGAAAGCTGAATTGGATACTTAGCAAGGATATTTTCGCTTAGGTGAAACATTGCCAGATACTGCAGCATTGATTGCTCTATGGTTTTCTTATCGAGACTGCTATCAATATCAGCAGCAAGTAAGAGATTGTCTTTTACTGTGCGCCAAGAAAAGAGCGCGTCAGATTGAAATATATAACCAAGTCTCTTCTTTGGTTTCTGAGAATTTAGCTCAATTACACCTTTAGTTGGAGTGAGCAGACCAGCGATCAAATTAAGCAGAGTAGTCTTGCCACAACCACTGGCACCCAAGATGCAGACGATCTCACCCTTTCGCACAGTCAAGCTAACTTGATTTAGTATTTGATTGCCGGGCTTCTCAATTGCTTGAGCCTGACTAGAAAAATCGAAGCAGAGCCCGTCAATAGTGAGTAAAGGCTTCACCTCACTACTCATTTAAGTGCAGCAGCCTTATTAGCAAAGCTCATGTCTACATTCTCTTTGTAAGAACCAGCGCTCTTAAGATCACCAATCTCTTTGCGCATGTTAATGGCATTATTCCAGGCATTCTCAGGCAATGCCACAGACTTAGGTATAGTTCCCTCATCGGCTAAGCGCCTTAAGGCAGCACGCACTACCGGCTCTTTTACTTCGGGAAACTCAGCACAAGCAACTTTAACTGCACCCTCAAAATCTTTGTGGATATAATTCATAGCCTTATTAATGGCATTAACAGCCTTCTGCACATCGTCCGAATTTTTCTTCAAATAATCATCAGAGACAGTAAGACCGGTAAAGGCGAAATCGCCAAGAACTTTTGCCGGTGAATAGACGATGTGCGCACCCTCGTTTATGGCGATGGAGACAATCGGTTCTATATCAAGAGCCATGTCGGCATGATTAGCTTTCAAAAGAGCTAACAGGGTGCCAAATGCACCTTGAATAATTTTAGCGTCTACCGGCTTGCCATTATTTTGCAATACTTTCTTCATCACAGCAAAGCTAGTAGACGGTGCAGTGTATGTGGCGATACGACGGCCTTTAAACTGCTCTGGAGAAGTAATTTTATTGATATCGTTCTTGAAGGTGACAACCCAAAACGGCACACCGCGAACAATACCGGCAACAACCTTACCGCCTTGGCCACGCTCTCTTGCTATAGCAGTGAAAGTTGGATCAGAAACACCAAACTGGGCATTGCCAGTAATTACAGCAGTAAACGTCTTCTCGTCGCCACCAGTGCTCACCAGCCTGACATCAAGGCCTTGTTCTTTGAAATAGCCCTTCTTGACTGCGACATAAAGAGGCATATAAAGGAAGACATGACCAAACTGGGCAATCGTAATTGGCTTAGTTTTTGCAGCCCCTTGCCCAAAAGCCCTAGGGGTATTGGCACAAAGCAAAAGCAGTGACAAAACCAAAGGCACAATTACTCTTGGCATCGAATCTCCAGAATTAAGTGCCCTGATTTTCGCACAGAGTCCTTTACCTTGCACTCTTACTTACCACTCAGTTCTTTCAGCCTATCTGAAAAGGCGCCGCGTCCCTCGTTGTACAACAAATTTCCTTTGCCATCGAGATAAACCAGACGAGGGTAACTTTTGATGCCGTATTTTTCCTTCAGTTCTAGATTGCCAGAATCCTCTGCATCAATGTGTTGGAAATCCATAAGCGAGCGATATTTGTTCGCTGCTTCATCAAACTGAGGTGCAAACTCAAGTAATAGCAACTCGTTCAGCAATTTTCGATACAACCCTCGTCTCCTCAATTACTTAGGTCCGCCAATTGTATTAGACAAACAGTAGCAATGGCTCACCAATGATCCGAAAAGACGTTATAGCCCTTTAGATCTCTCAAAGCAACTTGTGCTTTTGCTTTCAAAACCAGTTCATCAGGATTAAAAACGGGCACTTCTCGTGTCACTGGAGCGCCGGAGAGAAACGGTCGATTGTAAGTACCAACGCTACCTCCCTGTTCGCGAGCTATAACCGAAACATTCAAAGGTTCTTGACGCAGCGCTAACTTGGCCACGGCTCCTTCAAACTTCTCAGGCTGACCGCGCTTTTCCAAGAATTTAAACAGTGCTTCTGCGCGCTCTTGCTTAAACACTGGGCTAATAGCCGATTCGGTATGAGTAACCTTATGAACGCCCCATTTAAATTCAGTGCGATCAATAATCGCGGCAATTTCTCTTTCACCTTTCATGTTCCAACTAGCTCTATTGGCCACAGTAGTGAGGGCAATTGTGGGAATAGCGTCAGCAAGATAGCGACCGGATAGATAGCCGAAAGTACTATCTGCATTGTTCTTCTTTGCCATATCTTCCAAGTGCTCAGGAGCAACAAAGTGGCCAGCACTAATGACCGCTCCACCGACTACACCAATCTTGGTGGCAGTGCTCCCTATACTATTTTTACCAGCTGTTATGTAGCCAACACCAGCAGCCATACCAGCTCTCATCATGGCGGCCTCAGAATGGTTTTTGTTGTACTCTAGTTCATCAACTCCACCTTTTTTAAAGCCTGCCCAGAAATCTGAGAACAGACTCTGACTATGATCAGTCGTTTGAGTTTTTGCTTCTCTTTCAAAGTTCTCTGCAGGCATAGTCGATACTCCTTAAGGCAATTAGAAAATTGATTCGCTGTGTTACTGCGACCTCGTATATTGAGCTTATGAGGCAGTTGTGGCGGAGAAGTGGCAATCCAGTGGGGAAACTACGCATTCGCCAGGCAGACATGCATAAGAATATTAACTAGATAGTTACTGGCTATTGCCAATCAACTGAAAAGCAGCCCAATAGCGTGGATTAGCGCGAATCTTCACGGCAGGAGCAGCCGATACAACTAGACCTTTTTCCATAAAGGCAATTGTCTTAAGTTGAGCATCTCTCAGCGCTCGTGCTTTGTGCTCGCCTTTTAAATACTCGCGGTAGAAAGCTTCCATCTGATATTCAGTCATAACGTCATCGACGTTCCACAAAGTTACTAGTACTGACGGTGTACCGGCAATAATAAAGGCACGCGAAAGCCCTGCCACGCCATCTCCTGTGATTTTGCCGCGACCAGTCTGGCAAGCAGAGAGTGTCACTAATTTAGCCTTTAATGGCGGCAACTGTAGAATATCTTTTACAGAAAGAATACCGTCATCATCACCAGTAGTGGCTAGCAGAACTGCTGAATCCATTGGCCTTTCTTCGTCAATCAATCCGTGAGTGGCTAAATGGATAACACTACTCTTTGAGGCAAACTGGCGCAGAGTGTTCTTTGTCGCTTCACTACCAATTTTGACGAACGATTTATCAACGCCAAATAGCTCAGAAATCTTCTTCACTTCGCGCTCAGCATAAGGCAGAGCTCCTAAACCTGAAACGATATTGATCTTAGGATTGCCGAAAGCAAAGAGACTATCATTGCCAGTCGGTAGGTCCGCCGCCAATTTCTGCGTTGCTCTGAAGACACCAATAGCAGGCACTACAGCCAAAGTATGGTCTTCAATGAACAAGCGACCAGAAGGGTCGGTAAGAGCGGCAAAGGGAACCTTAAAAAGCTCAGCCTGTGGTATCACAGTGATGACATCTTCAGGATTCTTTGGCAACTTAGCTTTAATTGGCTCTATCAAAATCTTATAGAGGTCAATCATGTGCTGCTGCCGGCGCTGATTAGAAGCAAGCAAATCAGTAATCGACTTAGGTGGAGTAATTATGGCTTGATAGGCCGCCGTAACCTTATGCACCAGCTCCTTGCGACTGATCGTAGAAACAGTAGCTATTTCCACTTCCCCTTGGGGATTTACGAGCCAAATGTAGAGCTTGTCACCAGCAGCAAAATATTCAAGCACATAGCTCTGAGAAGCTTTGACTAGTTCCTTAAGCTCCTTTAGATCCGGTGCCTTGGCGTTAACAGGCGATAGTGCTGTTTCAAGGGATAAACCGTGGGCAGAATCAACAGCCGTAAATTCACGGGGCACCACCTGCACACCGCGCATTGAAGATTCCGAAGAAGAAGAAGAAGAAGAAGAAGAAGAAGAAGAAGAAGCTACCGTAATTTGTGTGTTTGGCTGAGCCGCCTTTGTAGTAGCAGGAGCAGGAGAAACGGTTTGACCGGCAAAGACATTCTGCCTGCGCCCTTCAAGCAGATCGAGGAAAGCTCTAGCTCTACCTCTTTCAGCAATCTCAAGAGCCTCATCAAAGCGCTTTTGCTCAAACAATAGAGCAACCAATTCTTCAAATGAACTACCGCGCAAATCAAGAGTGAAGGTCTTAGAATCGTCGCGGGAATACTGGCCTTTTTCTTTTTCGAAAAGAGCAATAGCCTGACGCAATTTGCTTTCGGCCTTAGTGCTCTGACCGAGTAGTCGAAGAGCCGATCCCTGGCCAATGGCGCAATCCCACTCTCCTTCTAATAGTGACACAGCTGCAGCTAAAGGTTCGGCCTTTTGATAGTAGCCAATGGCCTGCTCTAAATCAGCCTTGTTGTTCGATTTGGTGCCTTGTACTAATTTACACAGACCAAGACCAATATAGGTACGCACCTGACCTTTGCGATCACCGCTGGTGGTAAAGTCTGCCAGAGCTTTCTCATAGCTAGCTAAGGCCAGATCATACTTGTCTTGCATGACAAGATATTGAGCGTAGTTATAGTCAACGAAACCAATTAGCCGTTTGTAATCACGCGAGGTCTTCTCTTGCGGGCTAGTGGCTTCGAGCAAACTGACGACTTTTTTGTATTGCGTAAGATAGTCGCTGCCTTTGATTTGCACATCAAGATAAACGCAAGCAATACTATTCTCGGCTGAAGCTTCACCAACTTTGTTACCATTGGCACGATAGTTTTCAGCCGCTTTCTGATAGAACTGCACAGCTGCTTCAGCTTGGCCCTGAGCGCGATAACAAAGAGCAATAGAATTATTGCAATCAGCAAGCAAGTCTCTATCCTGCAGCTTTAAACCTTTAAGCTTAGCGGAGACTTCAACGAATTTGTTTAAGGCCTTATCGGTATTACCGGCAAGATACTGATCGTAGGCAAACTCATACAAAGCTGCCAGATAATCATCGACTGCCTTCACTTTGTAAGCAGTATTAGCCGCCTCAGTATGCAGATGCTGTGCTTCACTGAAGTTGCCACTATCAGCCTGGGCCGAGCCTAAGCGCAAAAGAGCTTGGGCCAATTTGCCCATATTCTCGTCCGCGCGAAAAACAGTCACGGCACCTTCAAGCACCGCAATTGCTTCTTTGGCCTGACCCCGCATTAAATACTGATTACCTAGGGCAACTAAAGCAGATCCCTGGCGCTCCCCTTCACCGGCGCCCTCAAAAAACTGTGCGGCCCGCTTGTAGTCGACTAGAGCACCATCAAGATTGCCAGTTTGTTCCTTTAGGCTAGCTAAATTTAGGGCTATCTGACCAGCCTGCATTTGGTTCTCTGGATCTTTCCCCAGCAGATCTTGAGCTGCTTCAGCCTCGGCAATACCTTTTTCAGGCTGGCCCGCGCGTTGATAGACAAGACCAAGATTTAGCCTGGCTTGGGCTTCTCCGACAAAATCTGAATTATTCTTGGCTGTGTCTCGAGCTTGCACATAGTATTGCTCGGCTTTGTCGAACTGCTTATTGAAGATGCATAGAGCACCCAAGTCATTCGACAACCGAATAATCCACTGCTGGTTGTTAGTACTTTTGGCGTCAGCAAGTGCCTCTAAATAAGTAGCTTCAGCCAAATCAAACTTTTTTGCGAAGCTCTGCACAAGGGCAATACTAACAATATCTTCAAAGACATCAGAAGGCCTACCGAGCTTACGATCTATGGCCAAGGCCTCGCGATAGTACTGCTCGGCTTGGTCAAATTTGCGCGCTTCACCGTAGGCTTTGGCCAAATTAAAAAGCGCGCGAGCTTGTGCTTCAGGTTTGCCCGAGCGAACCTTTGCTAGTTGTGCTTCTAGGTCTTCTATATTCTCGTTTTTAGAACTGCTACCAGAGACCTTATCATCAACAGGCGCGTTAAACAAAGCACTATTATCAGAGCTGCTGTCTGCCTGAGCCTGACTCGACGAATTCTGCTGATTCTTCGGAATTACGGTGGTCTTACTCTCTACGCTGAGTAGAGGAATCTCAGCAATTGATAAAGATAAGGCAAGGGAAAGTGATAAGAGACGTTGCAATTTCAAAGCGTTGTCCTATTTATTGTTTATTACTATTTTTGATATTACTGACAAAACCTTGTTGGCCGTTCATGTAGTTTAGCACTGCAGCCATTTTCGAAAGGTCACCCATAATGCGTCGTTCTTTTATGCCGCTAGTTTTCTGACTCAAATCAACCAACAAATCAGAACTAGTCAGTACCGATTCAAGTGAAAATTCACTGACAGCCAAAACATTTGACTCTACAAAACCAAAGCGTCTGCGACCGATACCATCCTGTGGGTGCAGATCTGCGCGGGTAAGAGCATGGTCACTAGAAATGATCTCGTGCCCCACTTTGACTGCAATAGCTACAGGCTGACTGACTATTGGTTCATGACTGGGCTCTGGCTTTGTGTCTAGCTTAGGTTCTGGAGCCGAGCTAATAATTTTAGAACTAACGTTCGATGCGTGCACTTTGACTTTTACGGCCTCGCCATGACCAGTCAAATTGAGCACACGCAAGAGCCCGTCGTTGTAGGTGACAATCACATCAGAGTCAGCTGAAACCGAGACATCACCTTGAGGGGTGCTAATCACACCCAACCTTGAAGGCCGGCGCACAGAGACTAAAATTGAACCACTTTCCAGTTTGACTGAGGCCAAACTAGGTCTAGTAAAACTGGCATTCTCCAAGCTCCTAACCAAGATTCCTTCTTCATCTTGCTGCAATTGATCAAGACTAGGAAAAGGGTTAGAGAGTTTCTGCACTGCCGTAGCCGGATTCAAATTTGGCATGCTGACTGAGCTATTAAACATTCCCATACTGAAATTCGTGTAGTCGGTGGGTATCAGCGGCACTGTATCTCTTCCTCCATGGACAGGAAGTACCGGAAGAACAGGCATTACTGGGGCTACCGGAAAGTTGACTGGCATAGATTGGGGTGTAGGAGGGCTACTAGGGAAAGAAAATGAACTAGGTTGAGCGAAAACATTGCCAGCAAAACCTACGCTTAAAAGTGACGCGCTGAAGGCGACAATATTAGCTATGGCTAGGTTTCTCAGGGTGTTCATGAATGTCTAACTACCAGAAAACAGCAAATTAGGAAGGGCTGTTTTTCTTCAAAAGTACAGCATTGAGGGCGTGCTCGACATCGAGCCTTAACTCAGTAGCAGTTTGATAGCGTTCATCAGGATTCTTCTTCAGCAGTTTATCTACAATTGGCTGGAAAAGATTGTTCTCACCCAACTCAGGACGCACTTCAGCCATTGTAGGCGGGTCTTCCAGCAGGTGCTTCATCAATATAGACTCAGCACTCTCACCATCAAAGGGTACGCGGCCAGTGAGCATCTCAAACATCATAATGCCGATGCCATAAAGATCTGTACGCATATCAATAGGACGGTCTTTTAGTTGCTCCGGGGCAATATATTCCGGAGTGCCCACCATTCGGCCAGTCTTGGTCAGCTTCTTGCTGCCATGAACAAAGTTTGAAATACCAAAATCTACGATCTTTACCCAGTCTGGCCGATCTGACTTGTGTTGCAGCAAAACGTTATCGGGCTTAAGATCTCGGTGAATAATTCCTGATGAATGGGCTTCTTGCAAGCCCCGGCAAATTTGAATAATGATATTAGCAGTGGTGGCAAACGGCAAAGCCCCAGAATTGTGAATCTTATCTGCCAGAGACTCACCTTTAATGTATTCCATTACCAGGTATGGCTCTTTACCGTTAATCAAGCCGACATCATAGACAGAGACAATATTGGGGTGATTTAGTTTTGCTGTCAGTTTGCATTCTCTTTCGAAACGCTCTACCGAGTTGCGATTTGACAGCAGCCAGCCCTGCATAACTTTGATTACCACAGTGCGCTCCATCTGCACATGATGGGCGCGATAGACAACAGCCATGCCCCCTTCACCGAGCACAGACTGAACTAAATACTTCTTGTCGATTGTCTTGCCAATCAAATCAGAATATGGCTCTTCAGCATTGGCACCAAGTAAGCGATCATCGGCTGCAATCTGAGCAGTACTTGTGGCAGGCGGTAAGACCGGCACAATCTGTGTTTCTTGTGATTGGTTAGTTTCTAAATCTCCAGAAGTAGTTTGATTCAATTCTCTCTGGGTTTTCATTACTTGCAAGGAGCTACGATCAAAGGCACAAAAGCTTGCATAACCAGGATAAAACCGACCACAAACAGAGCAAACTTTGCGCGAGGCTTGGCCTTCTTTAGCGAGAGATAAATCGGTGCCATCAAAGCCACAGAACTTAGATGTGGCCGGCAAAGCACGGGAGCATGTTGGGCAACTGATCTCAGAGGCGGTCATCTCATTTACCTAACTTACCAGTGGCATCTACTTTCTGCTCATAACCAAGAATATTCAATTTCGATTTGAGCAAGTCAACTGTTTCTACAATCGAGTCACTGCCAGGAACAGTCATTATGACGCGATGAAATCCAGGTTCAATATCTGGTATCACAAGCGAGCCTTTATTCGTTTGCCCCACAGTGTAGTGAGTGCGATCTTTCGATTCAACCACCACTCGCACAGTCGGTTGTTTAGTGAAAATCTGTAAGCCTTCTTTCTGTGAGCCCAAATTCAACATGTTATAGGCTTCGGCCAAAGTCGGACCGTTGAATAAATAGGCTAACAACGAGCCAGAGAGTAAACCGAGCAATATAAAACTGAGGATAGTCAAAGAAGAATGGCTAGGTTTGCCAACCGACCTAGTCTTGTAAACAGTTGGGCTGCCAATTTGACTAGAAGCTATGCTGGCATGTGATCCAGAGCTCGCAAGTGGCTCATTTGGGCGCAATGCATCGGCCGACTCTGCTTCAAACTGTGATAATTCACTGGTAAAACGAGCCAGAGCTTCAGGGTTTGCCGCTTTAGCAACAAAAGTCTTGATGTCGGCGCCACAAAAAATGCAATAGCGATTATTGAGCTCATCAGCGCGACCACAACTCTTGCACTGACGCTTCTTGATGCCTTGAATATCACGTTGAGCCTGAACACTTGACGACAGGACCTTGCCGCAATTTAGGCAAAAGGCCATATCAGAGCCGTTTTGCTCTCCACAACTTTGACAGTCAACTAAACTCGGGCTCGCTTGCATCTGCCGATTGTACCGAACTTAGGGCCAAACAGGAAATTGGCAAGCCCTTTAAGAGATTACCAATTACTCGATTTTTACCTAAAGTTCTGCCATTTCAAGGTCGCAAGCTTTAATAGTCTCGGCCATGTCAGTGGCGGTAAGTAGCGCCAATGCTTCATTTATAGAATCTACACCAGAATCACCGGCGCTATGGGTTGCGTAAGCAGGCTGCAAAGCAAGTTGCTGGAAGGCCATACCAATTTCATCGGCAGTAGCAGCCATGAAACCGATAGTAGCCTGGCGCTTATTTTTAATAGATAAAGCTAAATCAACCGCCACAGCGTTCTTTACCAATTGCTTAACAGCATCAGCGGCACTAACACCAGCCAAAACCTTAGCTAAGACAGACTGAGCTACATTGACAGGCAAAGTACTTGAGCGGGCCAACTGAGAAGCAGCTAATTGCTGCAACAGTTCGCGGCGAAAAGCTGGTGCCTTGATTTCGCCACCGAAACGCTCACCTACAGACATTACTTGACTGCGAATCTCATCTTGCGAGAGCTTGGTGAAGCGCACAGCTAACTTTTCGCTGGCCTTTTCCACAACCGCATTCCAACGACCAGCCGACAACAAAACTTTTGTTACACGAGACGCCGGAAGCTTATAGCCAATCGCCTCTACAGCAGCCATTGTTTCTTCGGACCAGTGAGAACAAAGATAAGAAAAAATCTGTTTCTGGCGAGCAACGATTAAGCGACTCTTGTCATTGATGAGCTCATTGACATCACTTTTAAAATTAGCTAACTTGCTGGCAGAAGGAAGATTGAGAACAGCCTTATTAGTCAATTCGACCATGAACTCGGCAAAATTAAAATTACAGTCACCGTTTGGTGCACTTACCCGGATGGGATCAGCGTCTCTCAAACCATCTTCGGCCTTGAGCCAGGCTCCAGCGCTAATGTGTCCTACGACAGTACCACCGTGAACACCCTCGAGCTTGATCACTAGGCTACCCATACTCAAGTAGGGTGAGCCCACAAGGGCACGAGTGATTACGACTTCACCATCATCATCAATTGCCCTAACATCAAGGCGATGACCATTCACAACTATATCGCTGACGCCTAGGCCAGCGGCCAATACGTCAGATTGATTCATAGACAGTTCGTTTTCGAGCAGTAAACCCAGTTCGCAATCAAGGTCAATTACGGCTTCTTCAGCCACCAACCTAGCCAACTCTTGACGAAATTGAAGCCCCTGGCGGCTTGCGCGCATTTGCGCCATTCTTACCACTTCAGGGCTCAATTCTATTTGCTTCTGGTTGTTTGCATTTTGGCTAGACATTGGATTTCTCCCACAGACAAAAAAAATTGAATCTTCACATTGCCATCAACGGCAGGTTGAACAAAATTAGTCGGAAATACCAAGACAAGTTTTTTGTCTCAGAATTAGCCACTCACGGTTGTCAGGCGAGAGATACTCTTCAAGCTCAGCCCAGGTAGAAAAAGGACGGCCACGCATAATGCGCTCAACCATCTGCCCGGCCAGACCCAAGGTAGTCAGGTTTTCACTTTCGGTAGAATTAAGATCAAGGCGTTGGTCGCCAGTCGACGGCGGCTTCAGGGCAGCGCCACGCCTGATAGCTTCAGTCAAAATGGCTTGAGTAAGAACTTGAGCGCGGATAGCCTCATCAAAGCTAGTAAATGGCCTTTTCGCAGCAAATTTTTGGGCCATCTCTTTGGGCAGGCCTAAAATGTCGATTAAGTCGCGGGTGGTGCATGAATTTACTTCTAGTGGCACAAAAGCAGCCACAGCACCATTTTTAACAATTTCATCTAGGCGATTGGCCTTGATCACGCCAGCATCAACTAGCTCAGCAAGGCAATAATACTGGCGATTGGCTAAAAGCCTTTCTACTTCACCCTCAGTCAAACTCAGTTGGTGAGACAATTCGCGCCTTGAGGCAGTATTAACGTTGATGTCAGCTTGCCAGCAATCAGCCACTCCAGGAAGCTTCTTGCGCACCTGAGAGCGAATCATATCTAGACCTTTGTCAAGCAAAACCTGACAACGTGCTATTTTGCGGGCCTGGGTTTCTCCTGCAATCTGCAAAAGATCACATACTTCCCGCATGGTCAGTTCAATACCAGCCTTAGACTTTTCAGTAAGACCAAGACCAAACATACAATCGACCACCACCAAAGGCTCGCGTGCCTGACTAGAATCGGCCAACATAGCCTTTAGTTCTACTCTTAGCTGGTTGAGCTGAGCCACTTGCTCAGCAGACATAGCCTTACTTTCTGGAGCGTATTTAACGTCATCAGCTGCAGCAGACCGTGGATCTTCTTGCTCAGGGTCAAGATTCAAATCTTGCAGTGTTTCTCGCTCCCACTGCCACTCATCTTTGATGTAATCAACCACAGCATTTTGCACAGAACGTTGTACATAAGCTGGCAGCAAGACCTTAAAACCATCGGCACTTTTGTTAGTTAAGTGGCGCTCAAGGACTCCTTCCATTTTGGTTGAAAGCTCAACTGCCATAGAAATTGCTTGACCCTTTTGCCAATCAAAGGGGTGCTTACGTTGAGCCCAAAAACGTTTCAAGTTTTGGTTATTACCAAACATCTTGGCAATCATGGGCTGGTAATAATGGTCGCGTAGTAACTTATTCAAAATCAGGCGCTGGCCACCAAGAGCCGAAGCCTTCATATATATAGCTTTGGCACCGAGACGCTCAAATAACTGATAGGTGCTGACGTCTTTACCGTCTCCAACAGCCTTGCTTACCACGCTATCAAGCACTGGCTGCCAATCTGGAGCGAGGGATAAAATTTCTTGTAGTTCAGTACGGCTGCTTAACAATGAATTCCTGACGATTTCGATTTTTCTTACCTAGAACATTTAGCTACTTAAAAGAACATCTCACAGAACCTTAAAGGGGCGCTTGCAAGCCCGGCAAATTGGGCACCAAATCATAAACTTGATCATGGGCCATACAGAATACGACACCAATGCCTACCCAGCAAACCCACAGGGCCATTCCGAGAATGTGCACTAAGACCTTGGCTTGACCATCATTAGAAAGATGCAGAAGCTGCTTTGCACCAAAGCTACAGTCTGCCCGCCAAAGCAAATAGATTAGAGTAGCTACAGCCAAGCCAAGCAGGCCCATATTATGGCAGCGCAGCAGAGTTTGCTCAGCTGTATTGGCAGGAACAGCATGGGTGACCATGTAGGGCACGCAGTACGAAACCGGAAACCACCAGTAGGACCGCAAGCGCTTAGCTATGCTAGTCTTTTGAACGACGGCAGCCACTGGTGACACTCCTGCAGAAGGAGGGTTTTCAACAGGTGGTTGATTAGAGATAGTGGACGAATCGGAATCGCTCATTCGATTATTGTATAAGATTAGATAGCCATTCTTAGTAATAGTCGATTCTTAGGTATATCAAGTGGCAACCGGCCAAAACGCAAGCCAACCTCTCATACCACTGAACACTGAAGCCTACGGCGATGCCCTGGCCCATGTCATTCGCGTGGTCAGCAGCGAAGACGGTAACCAAGAGCAAGTACTCGGTCAGGCTTGGCTTTGCGGCTTTCACAAACTGATCACATGCGGCCATGTCGTAGACGCTTACCTGAGTGAGCTAGAAACTCTGGTTGTGCGCTTTCCCCAGTCGGGTAACCGCTATCCCATCACTGAAATCAAGCTACACCCAAACTTTACGCGCGACCCCCAGCTCAATCAGCTGGTTAAGTTCGACGTTGCCCTATTAATAGTGGATCTGGGCTACCCCGAGTCAGAGGCCCGCCCACTGCCAATCGCCTACGATCGCAATCTACCGACACAATTAGCTCTGACAGCGGTGCGTTTTCCCACCCACCTTGGGCAATTCAGCTCAGCCCTCAACCCATTGGCGCAAATGGGCAGACTGCTTGGTCGCTTACGTAAAGAAGACAACTATCACTTACTCCATGATCTCGCCCTTTCACCGGGTGATTCGGGCTCGGCAATCTTTGATGACTACACAGTCGTAGCCTTGCATTGCGGAGACACAGCCTCACTTCCTGGGCTCAATTTGCCGACTACATCTATAAGACTAGCCCTCTGGATCGATGCCCTGAAAGAACTAGGTATCGAGCCCAATGCCATAGTAGAAGAGCCAACCAATACGCCATCACCAGCCCCTCTGATAGTGGCTTTCATTGCTATGTTTGTGCTGTCTCTGGCGGGAGTGGGTTGGTTCTTCGCTTCAAAAGATATCGACAGTCATAAGGTCGAAAAAGCCCAGGTTGAGCCTCTCAATTTGCAGTTTAACCAGCCTAAGAATGGCTATAAATATGGCGAAGAAGCCAAAATTTTACTGACTTCGCGTTCCAGTTGTAACGTCTACATCTTTGGTGAAGTTCCGGCTGACCAAATCAAAAAAACAGACGACGTAAAAATCTACCGAATATATCCCCCCGAAGACTTCAAAGAGCAGTCTTTACTTAGCCCAGGGCAGATCCGCACGATTGACTCAGTTGGTCCTTATCCAATCTTAGTAAGCGAGCGGCCAGATAAATTACATATATTCGCCCTAAATTTATCGGTTCCCAAGTTAGAACTAGCAGACGCCTACGAAATAAACCGAGAAAATCCACAGAAATCTAAAATATTGGATGATAGTAAAACCCTACAGGCAGCGCTGGCGCTGGAAGAGAAGTATCCTGAAGGAGTAATGCACATTATTATGGATGGTCCGGTTTCCGAGCCTAAAATTAGTGAGGCGCCAGTAGAGCAAAAGTAGGCAATTAACAGGTATCAATAAATTAGAGCAGCATTTTGTTCGAGGACCTAGCAATGATTACCAAAAAGCGCACAGCAATTACTACAGTCTTGTCACTTACCCTCGCGCTACCACTGCTCTGGCAACCAGCCTTTGCCGCTGACAGCGACAAGTCAGAACCAGCTTTCGATGAGATGAAAAAGGGTAAGGATCGCGGTCTCTTTATTGAGCCATCTTTGTATCACAAAGATTCTCAAGTAAAGACAACAAAGACCACTGCAAAAGAGCAACCCAAAGAACTAACAAAAGTACTAACAAAAGTACCGACCAAGGAGCTTACTAAGGTCGAGGCAGTACTACCGGCTGCAATTAAAGGCACACCTAAGGCGGCCCCTTTGAAGTCGGCCTCTAAGAGCAAAATCAAGGCCGATCTTGTTCCTGTCAAAGCAGCTCCGCACACAAAAACCACTAGCTCTAGTTTGCCCAAGCACGCAGTGGCCAAAGCCAAAGCCGATGCTAAAAGACCAAACCCAAAATCAAAAACAGTCCAGTCGAGCAGCCACGTCACTGTTATTGCCAACGACAAAGACCAAGGCTTTAAAAATGTCTCGCTAGAAAGTGGTGACCCAATTATCAAAGCCTGGTTGAACAAGCCAGGAGCACTGCCGAAGTACCGAGATGGCGAAAAAATGGAAGTTAACGTTACCGCCAGTCAAGACTGCAACCTCTCGATCTTTGACTACGACGGCAAAGGCAAGTTGACTCAAATATTCCCCAATGAATACCAGCAATCCAGCTCAGTAAGAGCAGGCGAGACTGTCACCATTGGTGGTGCAAATAGCGAATTTGAGTATCAAGTTTCGACCTTACCTGGCGAGTCAAAAATCAAAGAACACATCTTTGTCTTCGCTTATCCAAATAACGAAGCGCCAATTTCAATTGCCATGAGTCGCACATCAGACAGCCCATTTCGCTCCGCTGATATCACCATGGAGCAATACCGCAAACTTGTGAACGAGTCGAAATCATATTTCTCTCGCGAAGTAAAAATTACGGCCAAAGACAAATCACAGTTCAAACAAGTAGCGAATGAAATTGCAAGCACAAAATCTGCTCCTAATAAGGTCGAGCTATCTTTTCAAATAGAAAAATAGAAGAACCAGCACTAGCAACTGACGAATAAGCCATGGCAGCAGCAATGCTGCCATTTGCTTTAAAAATGGAACTTTGACCCGACCTTTCAGTCTATAGCTGCGAAGGAATCAAAAATAAGGGTTGAGTTGTGAACCTAACTCAAATTAGCCGAACTCAAGATCTTCCTTCTTTGAGAGGTATTCAATGTCTATTTTAAGTTTCATTCTCTTTCTAATCGTCGCTGCATGTTGCGCCTACATCGCTGAAAGACTTGTGCCAGGTTCAGTTCCTGGTGGCTTCTTCACTTCAGCCATAGTCGGCATTATTGGAGCTTGGATTGGTGGCAACCTGATTGGCCATATCGGACCAGACCTCGCTGGCATTTCACTGCTTCCAGCAATTCTGGGATCGGCAGTTTTTGTCTTTGTCTTATCGCTGCTATCACGCGGCTTCAACCGCAAAGCCATCTAATTAACTGTAAAAACAAACCAAGTCACAGCCAATCAAATTAAGGAGCAATGCTCATGAGTTCTGAATATATTGAAGAGTTGAACGCGTTTTTAAGTGGTGAAATATCATCAGTAGAGACCTATGAACTAGCTCTCGAAAAAATCCAAGACGCCGACGTTCGACAATCAATGCTCAAATGTCAGATGTCACACGCTGACCGTGTGGCCAAGCTGACAGCCGAAGTGCGCAATCTTAACGGCGAACCCGCTAAGTCTGCCGGTATCTGGGGCGGATTTGAGAAGATGACTCAAGGCAGTGCTTCAACAGAACAAGATGCCATTGCCCTAATGGAACTAGCAGAAGCCGAGCGGCTGGTGCAATACGAAGCACAGCAATCGATTGTTTGCGATTTTGTTCGCGCAGTAGTGGTAGAGACATTACTGCCAGCACAACACGAGACTCACCTAACAGTGAGCACATTGTTGAAAAACCGAGAGCCATCATCTGTAGCTTAAACAGTAGCTTAGACTGATTTTCAGTCAGAAGTTACAGCCTGTAAGAAGAGAAGAGGATAGCGCGGTTGATGCACTTTCCTCTTCTCCATTTAGAACTCAATTGCTTAAAACCAACTTTAGACTGTGGTATCAGCCCCGGTTACCAGTTTCTTGGTAGCAGCTAAACGCTTGGCCACAACTTGCCAATCGAGGTTTTTGGCAAAAGCATCGAGATACTTGGCTCTATCAATGCCGTAGTCGACCATGTAAGCATGCTCGTAGACATCTAGTACCAAAAGTGGCACAACGTTTTGTGGACTCCACATATTGTGCATATCGAGACCAAATGTATCGATGTGGTTGCCGCGAGTGTTGTAACCAACAACCACCCAGCCACGCATACATTTGCCAGAAGCTTTGAGGAAGTCCATAAACTTACCTGTAGAGCCATAACGCTCTTCTAGAGCAGCTTTGACATCACCAGTGGGGTCACCACCAGTGCCACCTAGATTACCGAAGTAGAACTCATGGTAGACCATGCCATTGACAGCAAAGCTCTGCTCGACTAGAAGCTCTCTTAGTGGAGAATAAGTAGCATTAGGATTGGTCAAGTCAGCCGTTTTAAGCTGATTATAGATTTCGTTCGACTTCGTGACATAACCTTTGTAGAGCTTCAAGTGCTGCTCTATCTGACTAGGAGAAAGACCTTCCATATTTTTAGAAACCAAAGAACTAAAGTCTTTGGCAGAATATGGGTCTTTGCCAGCAGCGGCAGGGGCGCCGGCAGCAGCGGAACTAGTTGCTGCAGAAGTGGCTGCTACAGCAGCATTGACAGAAGCCAATGAGGTTGCAGCTACTGCACCCATCATTAATACTTCACGTCTGGTTATAACTCCTTGCTTAGTTAGCTCGAAGTTGCCAACCAGTTCTTTTTCGTTCGATGACATTCTTTTCTCCTCAGTACCGCATTCAATTATTAAAGACATTATTTTCCAACTGGCAAGTTTTTGCCCAAAATAGTTGCCAAACTTTTAATTACCAAGCAATTAATTGCCAAGCTATTAAAAAAAAGGAAGAAGCTTTCCGTTTTGGCCTTGGTGCAGCTTAACATACTCTAACTGATGCAAATTTTGAGGCCCATATCCTAGTTTTGATCAGCCTACGTTTCCAAGTACCACTATAAGCGTGAACACCATGACGACAAAAACCGAATCGACCAGTAAGCCTGACAAATCATTAGATATCTTGGCTGGTGCAGTAAAGCCCAGTGCCAGTTACAGCTTAACTCTTAGGCTGAAAATCACCAACCAACCAGGCATGCTTGGCAAGGTCACGTCCCTAATTGGCGAAGTCGGCGGTGACATTGGCGCCATAGACATTCACGGTTTTGAGCAAGACGCTATCATCCGCGACTTGACCGTCAAAGTGAGAGACCAAGAGCACGGAGAGAAGCTGGTTGCTCAGGTCAAGGCCATGGCCGGCATCGAAGTAGTAAACGTCTCAGACCGCACCTTCTTGATGCACTTGGGCGGCAAGATCAGAGTTACTAACAAAGTGCCACTGACCACCAGAGATGACCTCTCAATGGCGTACACCCCCGGGGTAGCCCGTGTCTGCATGGCCATTCACAACGAGCCTGAGAACGTCTACAAACTAACTATTAAACGCAATACTGTCGCTGTCATTACCGATGGCTCAGCCGTACTCGGTCTTGGCAATATCGGCCCAGAAGCTTCTCTTCCTGTAATGGAAGGCAAGTGCATGCTCTTCAAAGAATTTGGCAAAGTCGATGCTTTCCCAATCGCGCTTGCCACCCAAGACGTAGAAGAAATCATCCAAGCTTGCAAAAACATTGCCCCTGTATTTGGTGGCATAAATCTAGAAGATATTTCAGCGCCACGTTGCTTTGAAATTGAAGAGCGCCTGAAAGCTGAACTGAACATTCCAGTCTTCCACGATGACCAACACGGCACGGCTGTGGTAGTCCTTGCCGCCCTCCTCAACGCCGTTAAAATCGTCAAGAAAGATATCAGCAAACTCAAAGTAATCGTCAGCGGAGTCGGAGCAGCCGGTGTTGCTTGCTCGAAAATGCTGATGAATGCAGGCGTTGTCAACATCATTGGCTTCGACCGCATGGGTGCTATCTACAAAGGCCGTGGCGAGCACATGAACTACATGAAGGATTGGTTTGCCGAACACACCAACCCTACTACTTTCAAAGGCTCGATAGAAGACGCTCTTGAAGGTGCTGACCTCTATTTAGGCTTATCTGGACCAGGCACGATTGAAGCTAAGTCGCTAAAGAGAATGGCCAAAGACCCAATCGTCTTTGCCATGGCCAACCCCGTGCCCGAAGTAATGCCTGAAGAAGCTGCACCATATGTGCGCATTATGGCTACTGGCCGCTCAGACTATCCAAATCAGATCAACAATGTCTTGTGCTTCCCTGGTATCTTCCGTGGTGCCCTCGACTGCCAAGCCACCGACATCACCGAAGAAATGAAATTGGCAGCAGCCTACGCCATCGCCAATGTAATTTCAGACAGCGAGTTGAACGAAGACTACATTATTCCTGGTGTCTTTAATCCACTGGTTGGCCAAAGAGTGGCTGAAGCTGTTGCCCAAGTGGCAATTAAGTCTGGCGTGGCAAGAAAGAGCAAGCTAGAAGATGCAAGCCAGTAAGTTCTGAATTATTCAAAATCGGAAAGCTGCGGTCGCTTCATACCTGTCCAGGTAATACTCTTACTGGGGGCGGCTGTGCGGCCTGTTTTCAGCGAGTGCGGGGCCACTAGGCTGGCTGAACTCATAAAGACGGCAATAGATCGCTCTGGTATTGTCAGACTTTTTTCGGCCACTGCAGGCAAGTTAACAAGATCTGAAATGGTTGATACAAAATTGAGACTGGTATCAAGTATTTTGTGAAAGCTCTCTGTCCCTTTCGTGGCTGGCAGTTGAAAAGTAAGGGGAGCCCAGTAGGAATTGAAGACCACATAGGCGTGTTCCTGCAAAGATGTGTTTTGAATCTCTATTGCTATGCTATGAGACGTGGGACTGAAATCTGGTTCATTGAGCTTAACTCCGTGACAGGTGAGAATGGTAGCGCTTGACTCCCAGGTTTTCTTCTGACTGTGCATATGTAATCTGTGGGCTGTATCCTGCCTGAAGAGATTGAAATGTCTAGTCAGCTTGATCAGATCTCGAGTGAAATTGTAGAGGCCTCGGTTCTTTGGAAACAGGCTCCAGTCGAACCAATTGCTTTCATTATTCTGGCAATAGGCATTATTATTGCCAGCCGTTGTGCGTCTTATCTCATCACCCATTGAGAGCATTGGTGTGCCCGAAGAGAGAAAGAGAATTGTGAGAAGATTGCGAATCTGTTTCTCCCGCAATGCCTCCACCTCAGCCTCCATAGACGCATTCAGAGAATGCTCAACGAAAGTACCCTCAAAACCGCAGTTCCAACTGTGGTTGTCTTCCCGGCCATCACGGTTGTTTTCCCCGTTGGCTTGATTGTGTTTCTGGTTATAGGAGACCAGATCATTCAGGGTGAAGCCATCATGACAGGTAACGAAATTTATAGACTGCCGAGCCCCGGCTCTTTGACCATAGATGTCGGAGCTGCCTGTAAGGCGCTTTACCAGGGGAATTACTGAATTAGTGTCACCCTTGACGAAGCGTCTCACATCATCTCTGAAGGGACCGTTCCATTCGGCAAAACGAGAGCCCTTTCCAACAAACCAGCCCACCTGATAGAGTCCGGCCGGGTCCCACGCTTCCGCAATCAGCAAGGAAGAAGCGAGTACAGGGTCTGACTCGATAGACCAAAGCAGAGGCGGTCTCTCTAGAGGTGTGCCAAATATATCGCGAGAAAGTATAGAGGCTAAATCAAAGCGAAAGCCATCCACGTGCATTTCCTCGACCCAGTAACGCAGAGCATCAATCAGTAGTCTTCCTACCACCGGGTGTTCTGTACGCAGGGTGTTGCCGCAGCCACTGAAGTTCTTATAGTTTTTCAGACCTTCGTCAAAAATGTAATAGGTTAGCCTGTCTAAGCCCTTCAATGAAATCGTGGGGCCAAGTTCATCATTCTCAGCTGTATGATTAAACACCACATCTAGTATCACTTCTATACCTGAAGCATGGCAGGCTTTGACCATGTCGCGAAATTCATCAATGATGCCTTGTGCAGTTTCGGCATGACTAAAATGAGGATGGGGAGCGAAAAAGCCAATCGGACTGTAGCCCCAGTAGTTCTCCAGTTTCTTACCTTGACTGGGTGCGTCCTCGCGATCAAAGACTTGCACTGGCATCAACTCTATAGTTGTAATTCCCAGTTCCTTAAGATAAGGCAGTCTTTCTATCAAGCCGGCGAAAGTACCACGTTTTTCAGCGCTAACTCCTGAATTGGCATTCTTTGTAAAACCCGCCACGTGCAGCTCATATATGACGCGCTTATCGCCATCGATGGCGGGCGGTTGATCTCCCTGCCAGTCATACTTATTCTCGTCGAGCACCTGAGAGCGAAGACTGACCTCGCAATTATCGCCAGGTACCGAAGCAGCTTTGCGACAATAATTCTTCCAGCCGACAACTGCCCTACTATAGGGGTCTAAAAGAACTTTCTCGTGGTCGTAGAGCTGTTGGTTTTCCGCCTCGATATTGCCGTAAGCGCGCCAAGCATAGACCAAGTTGGCACTGGCACCTTGCAAAAAGATATGCCAGTAATTGGCTGAGCGATTCTGGGCTCCCAGTTTGTAGGTGGCAAAAGGCAACGGGCTTTCTTCGCTCTCAAAGAGCAGTAGTTCCAGGTAGGAAGATCTCTTTGAATAAATTGCGAAATTAACGCCCGTTGCCGATAAGCTGGCCCCCAGCGGATAACTCTGTCCTCGATGGGCTTCGTATATCAAGGCTTCGTCAGCCAATTTTTGATTTCACCTCACTCAATAAGGCCACTTCCAGTTTGCCATTTCAGGTTTGTCCACACCATACTCGTGAGCATATTCACGACACTCAATTTGCATTTTGCGGAACTTAGACTTGGCGTGGGCACCGGCTACTTTCAATTTTTCCACTCTATCGATGACATCTATGGCCAAGCTGAATCTATCAGTTTGGTTGTTGATGGCCAGTTCAAGTGGGGTATTGATATTGCCTTTTTCTTTATAGCCGCGCACATGCATGTTGTTGTGATTAGTGCGTCTGTATGCCAGGCGGTGAATAAGCCAAGGGTAGCCATGGAAGTTGAAAATCACAGGCTTGTCAACAGTGAAAAGGCTATCGAAGTCTTTGTCAGACAGACCGTGCGGGTGCTCACTCTCTGGTTGGAGCATGAGCAAGTCGACCACGTTGACAAAGCGCACTTTCAAATCAGGAAACTCTTCTCTTAAAAGAGCTGTGGCAGCAAGGGCTTCCTGAGTGGCTATGTCTCCGGCAGAGGCTACCACCACATCTGGTTCCACACCTTCGTCATTGCTAGCCCATTCCCAGATGCCGATGCCCATAGTGCAATGCTTAACGGCATAATCCATGTCCATATACTGCAAGTGCTTTTGCTTGTCGCAGACAATGACGTTGATATAATCAACACTGCGCAGACAGTGATCAACACAAGATAGCAGCGAGTTGGCATCTGGTGGCATGTAAATGCGCACCACATTCTGCCCCTTGTTCACTACCAAGTCGAGGAAACCTGGGTCCTGGTGGGTGAAACCGTTGTGATCTTGTCGCCACACCGTGGAGGTAATGAGCAAGTTGAGAGAAGCAACACTAGCGCGCCAACCCAAATGATTGCAGATGTCTAGCCATTTCGCATGTTGGTTGAACATCGAGTCTATGACATGAACAAAGGCTTCATAAGTAGCGAAAAATCCGTGACGTCCGGTGAGCAGATAACCTTCCAACCAACCTTCCAGAGTATGTTCGCTCAGTATCTCCATCACCCGACCATCGCTGGCCAGTTCGCCACCATCGGCATCTTCAGGGAAGTAATTAGCTAGCCAGAATTTTTTTGAGGCAGCGTAGACATCATCCAACTTATTTGATGTAGTTTCATCCGGACCAAATAACCTGAAATTATCAGGGTTTGTTGTCATAATGTCGCGCAATAAAGCGCCAGTAGGCCTGGTGTTTTCTGCTTCGCAGGCACCGGGATTGGGCACTGGCACAGCGTAGTTCTTAAAGGGCGGCATAAGCAGAGACTTTTGCAACAATCCACCGTTAGCATGGGGATTAGCGCTCATGCGGCGTCTACCTTCTGGGGCAAGGTTCTTCAAGGCCGGCATTAATCGACCCTTTTCGTCGAATAATTCTTCAGGCTTGTAGCTCTTCATCCAATCGATGAGCATTTCAAGTTGCTGTGGATTGGTTTTCACAGCGGTGAGAGGAACCTGGTGAGCGCGCCAGCTGCCTTCAATTTTGTGTCCGTTTAGTTCTTTAGGGCCAGTCCAGCCCTTTGGCGTGCGCAAAACAATCATGGGCCAGCGCGGGCGCTTGATGGCAATACCGCGGCTGAGATTTTCGCGTGCTTCTTTTTGAATAGCGCGAATGTCGGTGACGCATTTTTCTAGAGTAGCTGCCATCGCTTGGTGCATACTCTCAGTTTCGCTGCCCTCCACGAAATAAGGCGTGTAGCCGTAGCCATGGAAAAGGGCTTCCAACTCTTCGTGGTCAATTCTAGCCAGCACCGTAGGGTTATTAATCTTGTAGCCGTTCAGATGCAATATAGGCAGAACCGCGCCATCTCGAGCGGGATTGATAAATTTGTTGGAGTGCCAAGAAGTGGCTAGCGGTCCGGTTTCAGCTTCGCCATCTCCGACTACCACAGCAGTAATCAGGTCAGGATTGTCAAATACTGAGCCGTATGCATGGGATACGCTATATCCTAGCTCTCCGCCTTCATGAATGGACCCAGGTGTCTCCGGTGTGCAATGGCTGCCGATACCGCCGGGGAAAGAGAACTGTCTGAAGAAGGCGGCCATGCCTCTTTCATCTTCGCTTTTATCTGGATAGATTTCTGAATAAGTGCTCTCTAGATAAACCGGTGCCAAAACTCCCGGGGCGCCATGCCCTGGTCCGGCCATGTAGATCATGTCGAGATCATACTTTTTGATAAGACGGTTCAAGTGCACATAGACAAAGCTCAGACCGGGGCTCGAACCCCAGTGACCAAGCAGTCTATTCTTAATATGTTCTACTTTCAGTGGTTCTTTGAGAAGTGGATTTTCTGTAAGATAAATCATGCCCACCGCCAGGTAGTTACAGGCTCGCCAGTAGGCATGTGTGTTGAGAAGCTCTTCATTAGTTAGCGGTGCACTGGACGGCTCGACTTTGATGGTCGAGCGAGCGACACCGTAGGCACTGATTTGACCTACCGTAGATTCCGTAGTTTTTCGATCTTCCGATGCGACTGTCATCTCTTATTACTCCGGTGTGGAAAAATTGCAACAAGGCTGGACAAACTAAATTGCCCTAGCCCGACGTTACTGCATAAGCTTACAGTCAAGATGGCAAAACAATCTCGTTCCAGAGGATGAATGTCTATAGTGCTTGCGAATGAGGGCAGAACCGCACACCAGGACTACACTATCCAAGGTGGGAACGCTCTTTCAACTATAGCTGTTTGTTAAGAAATCGCAACCGTAAAGTCTCGGGTGAATAACCCAGAGGAGGAATTGTGGAAGAACGTCCGAAGCACAAAAGAGGCGCAGACACGGTTGAGATGAATGCGCTCAATACCAATGAAGCAGTGCGGAAGCACCTTCTTGAGAATTTGCGCTCTGACCAGGGGAAGTTTGCCCAGGTTGCTTCTATTAATGATTACTATCTGGCTCTTGCCAGAGTTGTGCGCGATCGTCTCATGCGCCGCTGGACAAGCACAGCCAAGACTTATTTTGAGAAGGGCAGCCGCACAGTCGTCTATCTTTCGGCTGAGTATTTAATTGGCCCTCAGCTTGGCAACAATCTAATCAATCTTGGCATATACAACGACACTGAAACGACCTTGCTTGGTCTTGGCTTGAGCCTTGATCAATTGATGGAACGAGAGCCTGAGCCGGGGCTGGGCAACGGCGGATTGGGGCGACTGGCAGCCTGCTATATGGATTCACTGGCATCTTTGCAGATACCGGCAATTGGTTATGGCATTCGCTACGAATTTGGAATCTTCAGTCAGGCGATTAGAGATGGCTGGCAGACTGAGATGACCGACAAATGGCTCAAATACGGCAACCCCTGGGAAATAGCCAATGCTGACGTCAGCTACGATGTCTACTTCGGCGGTCATACAGTTCATGAACCAGATCATAGCGAAGGGCACGGAGAGAACAATAGAACGAAGTGGATTCCTGATCGTGTAGTCACCGGCGTTGCCTACGATACTCCTGTTTTGGGCTATGACGTCAACACCGCTAATGTACTGCGTTTGTGGAAGGCAGAAGCATCTGAATCTTTTGATTTCCAGGCCTTCAACGTCGGTGACTATTACCGCGCCGTTGATGCCAAAGTTTATTCTGAAAACATCACCAAAGTTCTCTACCCAAATGATGAGCCCTTGGCCGGTAAGCAGTTGCGCCTTGAGCAGCAATACTTCTTCGTCACCTGCTCGTTGCAAGATATGATTCGCATTTATTTGCAGCGTGAAAAAACACTAGATCGCTTCCATGAAAAATATGCAGTGCAGATGAACGACACGCACCCAGCTCTGGCTGTTGCCGAACTGATGCGTTTGCTTGTGGATGTGCACGGCCTGCCTTGGCAAAAGGCCTGGTTTACCACTACCAACACCATGTCTTATACCAATCATACGCTTCTGCCAGAAGCGCTTGAAACCTATAGCCTGCCAATTTTCCAGAAGCTTTTACCACGGCATTTGGAGATAATCTACGAGATCAATGCCCGCTTCCTCGGTGAAGTTAGTATGCATCACCCCGGTGATGCTGCACTTCTAGAGCGTCTCTCACTGATTGGGGAAGGCGGTGAAAAACAAGTGCGCATGGCTAATTTGGCCTGTGTGGGCAGCCATGCCATTAACGGTGTGGCGCGTTTACATAGTGATTTGCTTAAGACCACTGTGCTGAAAGACTTCTATTTACTCTGGCCTGAAAAGTTCACCAATGTCACTAATGGTGTGACCCCACGGCGCTTCATGCTGCTTTCCAATCCCGAACTGAGTGACTTAATTAGCGAAGCGATTGGTGGAAACTGGCCACGCCAGCTTGATGAATTGCATAAACTTGAGGCCCTGGCAGAAGATAGCAGCTTCTGTACCAAGTGGGCAATGGTTAAGCTCAAGCGCAAGCAGATTCTTGCCGCCCGCATCAAAGAACTAACCGGCCTCGAGGCCAATTGTTGGAGTCTCTTTGATGTACAAACCAAGCGCATTCACGAGTACAAGCGCCAGATCTTGAATGTGCTGCACGTTCTTACTCTCTACAACCGCATCAAAAGGGGTGAGACCAAAGGGCTATCGGCGCGTACCTTCATCTTTGGTGGCAAGGCCGCGCCCGGATATTTTATGGCTAAGCTGGTGATCAAACTAATCAACAGCGTCGCCGAGCTGATTAATAATGATCCCCAAGCGCACAGTCATATCAAAGTTGTCTTCTTCCCTGATTTCAACGTCAAGAATGCTCAGCTTATCTATCCGGCTGCCGATCTATCGGAACAGATATCTACGGCTGGTTTTGAAGCTTCAGGCACTGGCAATATGAAGTTCTCTATGAATGGCGCTCTGACGATTGGCACTCTTGACGGTGCCAACATAGAAATTAGAGAAGCAGTGGGAGAAGAAAACTTCTTTACTTTCGGATTGACTGTCGATGAAATCGCTAAGCTGAGAACTTCAGGTTATCAGCCCGCACAGCTCTATTATCAGAACAGTGAATTAAGAGAAGCGATTGATTTGATAGCCAGCGGCACTCTCAGCCCATCCGCTCCAGGTTTGTTCAAACCTCTGCTCGACGCCATGATCAATCACGACCACTATATGATTCTGGCCGATTATCCGCACTATATTCGGTGCCAAGATGAAGTGGCCAAGCTCTGGGAAGAACCTAGGCAATGGGCTCGCAAATCTATATTGAATGTGGCCCGCATGGGTACTTTCTCTTCTGATCGCTCTATCAAGGAATATTGCCAGAAAATTTGGAAGGTACAGCCCGTACCTGTAGAGCTGGATATTATTGAGCCGCTAAAAATCGAGATTTAGTTCAGCTAAGGTCTATTCGCCCGGTTGACAATATCAGCGCCAAGACTGGAGCCATAAGCTTCTTCTACGGCTTTTGGATCCTTCTTGATTTGCGCTTTGCTTATAAACGTAGCTACTCTGAACTTATTTTTGTCAACAGCATCTACTTTGGCAAAGCCTTCTGAAACAATCTTATTACCATCGTATAGGTAAATCCAGAGAAAGTAGTGCGGGTAGCCAGTACCGGTTTGATAAACACCCTCGTGACCATTGATGAACTCGTGGCCCACTGACTTGGAACTTGAGGCCGGCAATTTGAAATATGTGCGCAGGTCACGAACTAAATACTCGTGAAAATGCGTGTCTACTACTTCGTTTTCAGAGACGTGCCCGTTCGGATCAGAGCCGCAGCCCGCCAAAGCAATAACGAGAGAGCAGAGCACAATTGCGGTCTGCGCGGTCTGCACTAATTGGCACTTCGGTCTGAAGTTATTCATGGTCTTCACTCGCATTGTTCTTCGTCCATTAGCCGATAGGAGTTGGCTCCTCTTACCATAGTACTGCTCTGCTAAACTAAAGCAAGTTGAAGAGGCGCTAAATGAGCGACGAAAAGCAAGACCAAGAGATTGAGGAAAAGAATGGCGGGCAGCCCGATGGTTGGTTTACTTCACCTCTGAGCGAGTCTTTGAATGGTAGCCCTCAAAAATCAAACAATTTCTTTGATCGACCGCCTTTTTTGTTCGCCGCCTTCATGTGGCTCTTCCCCTATGGATACATCATCCTCACTGGTATCACAATTAGGGCAATAGTCTGCGTGTTCCAGACCTTCGGGGCGAGGGCATCAGACATTGTCCCACTCGACTTCATAAAAGCTCTGATCGTTTTCCTTCCATTCTTGTTCTTTCTGTTTATTTCAACCAAAGGTACTTGGTTCTTAAATAGAGTGTTCTTTCTGCTCCCAGTCTGGCTCTTTCTTGTCTGGACAATGGGAGTGACCCAAGGTGCTATGATGGCAGCCTTAAGCAGAGCATATGGCGTTGGGCAGTAACAACCTCTCGTGGAGAGCAAGACAATCTCGTTGCGGAACTTGAGCAGCAAGAGTCAAAAGCATGTAGCTGCTCCCCCCAGCCCAGCAAACAAAAAAGCCTATGACTTCTGCGTCGACACTAAGGTCTGCTGTCGTTTGCAAAAAGCCATGTTCCCCGGTTTTTACTGCGTTGACGAAGTAGCCCTCACGTGTCTTATCTAGCCTTGATACCACTTTGCAAATCACATACTGCCCCGCTCGGTAGAGAACGGGCTTATCACCATGACCTGACTCGTATTCAGGTGCCATCAGTTCTTCACCGCTATCAACGATTTGTAGTTTTCTTCGATCGTAGCAATTGATGGGTAAAGGAAAATTTTGATTTTTCGCCTTATCCTCAAGGCCCGTGTGTAGAGCGGCTCTGCCGCCTGATAATTGCCTTGTTTCTGATAGCAGAATGCTAGATTATTAAGAATCCAAGGCAAGTTAGAATTATCTGGTCCCAAATCTTTCTCACTAAGTGATTGCGCACGGATGTAATAGCCAGTGGCTTCTCTGTACTTTCCTTGGCGCATACAAACATTTCCAAGATTCGTGAACGCTTGCGATAAGTAGCCCTTGCAATATACCTTTCCAGACTCAGCCATCGCCAAAGATTTGGCATACAAACTCTGAGCCTCAGCATATCGACCTTGAGCATCAAAATTCAATGCCAACAGATCCGAATAGCAGGCAATTTCTAGATTGGTAGCATTAGCCGCATGCTGTCTCAATTCTATGCATTGCTTGAGAAGCTTCTCGGCTTGTAAATGATCGCCAGACTCTCTAAAGGCAGAAGCAAGATTTCTCAGTCGGCGAGCAAACTGCTTTGAGCTAGGCGGTTTGCGCTCTCTTGAAAGAGCCAAGCTCTCTCTAAATAGTCCAATGGCAGAAGTAAAATCTCTCTCGTCAAAACTTCGCCAAGCATTTCGATCTAACTTCGCAATTTTCTCGTCACAAACTTGCGACTGATCAAACGGATAGGTTGCCCTAGCTCGCTCTTCAAGCTTGAGCGCTTCAGCTATCCGACCTGTTTTGCGCAAGAGAATAGCGTAGTTAGTCAGGGTCAATCCAACGTAGGGGCTGCGAGCACCCAGCAATGTAATCCTAATACGCAGAGCGCATTTGTAGTGGCGTTCAGCAAGTGAGTATCGGCCCTGAGCGAAATAGAGAAGACCAAGATTGCTACAGACAAAGGCAGATTCACCTTTTTCTGAGTCACCGGTTTTATCCAAAATTGCCAACGACCTTTTGAAAAGCGGTTCAGCCTCTCTCAACTTACCCTGTTCACGATAACACTCGGCTATATTGCAGAGGTCTCTACCAACAGCAATGCTTGATTTACCAGAAGTTCTCTCATCAATTGATAGGGCTTCCTTGTAAGTTGCAGCAGCTTTGTCAATTTTGCGTGCTGCCAGGTAGTAGCCCCCCAAATTGTTCAAGATCAAAGCGAATTGAATGCTATCTCGGCCGAAGCTCTTCTCCGAAATCGAAACAGCACTCTTAAGAAGCTTTTCTGCATCTTCATACTCACCAATCTGCTGCTTTGCGGCAGCGAGATCGGCAAACCAAAAGATTAACTTCTCTTTTTCAAAACCTGGTTCAGCCTGTAACAGAACTAGTGATCGCTCCCAAAATGGAATGGCTTGAGAATTCTCTCCTTGTGCCTGGAGAGACCATCCCACATTACCCAAAGCAATAGCCAAATCTAGCTTTTTAGCTTTAGGGTTCCTTTCTAACTGAGACAGCCACTTTTCAAAACATTGCTGGGCTAGCTTGTATTTAGCTTGTTTTAGGTACTTGGCGCCTAAACTCTTATAATCTTGGCTGCTGTCTACTGAATCTTCTTGAGGGCAACTAGCCTTAGGTTCGACAGGCACTACGTCGATGGTGTTGCCGAAAAATCCCACGACTAAAAGACACAAGAAAGTGTCGATACCCAAGGCTAATCTTCGCTGCGGGCATTTCAATAGAATCACTCCCAATTAACTCTATTATGCACCCTACAGAAAGCTGCCAAGGGCCTTTTATTTTTGCAGAATTAGGGTAAATCTAGAATATTGAGCGCTTATTCAGGCAGGAGAAAGACTATGGCTTCACAGGATAAAATGCGAAGACAGCGCGAAGAAGACGCGCTGCGCCGGGCTGACCTAGAGCGAGCAGAAAGAAAAAGAAAAGAAGAAGTAGAGCGTCGTAGGCAAGCAGAGGCTCACGAACGCCAGCGTTGGGACCAAATGGCCCAAGCCAAAATGATGGAAAAGAAAAGCGGTGAGATCGAAGAAGCAGAAAGAAAACAGGATGCCTTCCTCAGGTCTATCGAAGAGAAGCAATATGGCAACGGCAATAGCGCCTGTCCCAACCCCAGTGTGCCATCAACGCCCACCCCTGACTTAATGTCAGACAACTAGAGATTCTTGAGCCAAGACTGCCTTTAACTTTTGCAGTCCAGCAACATGGCCAATCAGCTCTGTTTTCAGGGCTGATTTTGCTCTGTTTATGACTAATCCGCCAATTAGTGGCCTTTTTGCAGCCTGCTTCAGGGCCAGTGTGGAGCTTGCCGAAATTAATTTAGTTGGTAAGGCGAAAATTGCAGCTGCATCTAAGGCTAGCTGGTAGCGACTCACTCTGGTAGCGCCAGCTACATTAAAAAGACCTTGATTATAAGAATTGCACAGCTCTATGGCCGCATCTGCCAGAGTTTCATTGTAAGTCGGATTAGCAATCTGATCGTCCGGGACAACGACTGACTCGCCTTTTTGCAGTGAGGCCAGTAAGCGAGCAATAAAGTTTTTGCTTTGAGGGTCACGGCCGAACACAGTGCTTGTGCGAATGATGACATTGCTCAAACCACTTGATGCCACTACTCTCTCAGCTTCGACTTTGTGTTTACCGTAAACGCAGGCAGGTGATGGCTTGGCTTTCTCATCGTAGGGTCCTCTCAGGCCATCGAAGACAAAGTCGCTAGAAAAGTAAACTAGGCGGCAAGAGGACAGCTCACGGGCCGCAGCAACTACGTCGCGCACACCCTGGACATTTATGGCATTAGAACGCTCTGGCTCTAATTCACAACCATCCACGTCAGTGAAAGCTCCAGCCAGGTAAATACAATCTGGTGCAAAATCAGCAATGACATCGCTTATCTGCTCACGATCGAGTAAATCCAGTTGCACCAATAGTGGTTGCTGACCTGGCTTTACAAGCTCTAACTTTGAAGAACTTGGCTTTTGCTTTTGAACAGCAGAACCGTGATGACAAAAGGTACCACGAGTGGTGACACCGCTATTTTCTAAGCGCTCTAACAAGACTGCGCCAACTTGCCCAGAAGCTCCAATAACCAAAGCCCGTTTGATATCAGTAGAACTCATCTGTCTTCATTTGTCTGTATTTGCCAAGGCATGCGATATGATTTCGACTTCTTGTAGCATACATCTTCTGAGGCAAATAGTTAGTTAAGCATGAGATAGCTGGCCTTTCAGGGCCTCAGCCCTGGCCATTAAGGCCTTTTTGCGACCTTGTAGCTGATCGGGCACATCACTGGCATCATTAGCGTCAGCGGCTTCAGCGCTAGGCTTGTCGAAGACACTGAGACACATCTCCACGGCACTTTCAAGAAAAATCTCGGCCTCACCCACGTCTTTCTGCAATTTGCAGACTTGGGCCAAATTGAGCAGAACATCCACCATCTCTTCATGCTCAGCTGGATAAACCTTGTATTGAATCTCTAAAATTTGGCGATAGCATTCTTCAGCCAAATCATATCGGCCCATGGCCTTGTAAACATCAGCTAGTATGTTAATTGGTACCACAGTCTCAAGGGACGCATCTCCATACAAATCAAGAGAAGCGTCAACTAACTTAGCGCCAGCAGAGGCGGCTTTATTGTGGTTACTGACAGCCATAAAAATGCCAATTAGTCGCTTCAGCATGGGCATGCCGTTTTCTTTGCGACTAAGATGCAACTCATCGACTGTAGCAAGAATCTCAACAGCAATGAAATTAAACCGCTCTTTATTTTCGCTATCGACAGCTAAGCGCACACCATCATCAAGAAGAGTTTTAGCAACACTTAGAGCTCGGTCTTCATCTCGGTCTCTTTCGCACAACCTGAGCAAGCAAAGCTGCATAGCCTGTTTATCAGCATCAGAGAGAGGCATTTTGGCAGCTAAGGCATTATCTAAGAAGGCAATAGTATCATTACCGAAAAATGGAAATAATTCTCGTTGCAAGCCAGTTCTATCAACCAAATTTGCAAGTGCACGAGCCATACCTTGCCATAGGCGACCAGCGCTATCGCCTTTATAAATTGATTCAGGAAAGACTTGAGTAGCTAGATCTATGACCTGACGAAAGAGGATGCTGGCACATTCAAAACGCTCTTCATTCAAATAGAACTCTGCCAACTGCACCGCGGGCAATGCCATAGTCGCAGGCTTGGACTCAATGAGAATACGCAAATGAGATGCGGCCTCTTGCTTCAGCATATCTGAAAGTGCCGCCCGATCGCCATGGGCTAGAAGTCGAGCCAGCCCATTAGCAATGACGTATAGACCTTCTCGATTTACCACACCAGAATTGCCAGCATTTGTGTTTGTATTCGGATTTGAAGCAGTAGAAAACGAAAGTCGCGCTGCTTGATAAAGCTCTTCTGCAGTAGCATAAAATGCTTGACCCTTACTAGCGGTCAATTCAGCACCAGCAATCAAGGCCCAGCCAGCAATATCGCTAACTACACCACGGTCAGCCAGCTCTTTCAATATCAGCCAAGAATTAGCACTCGGGTAAGCAACAGCCAGTTTGCCAAAAGTAACAGTGTCTGGTACCGACTCTAGCGATGCCAAAAGACATTTACGTCTATCCTCCACATCTTCTAATGAGGCAAGAAAACGATCAATTACTGAAGCTGCTACCAAACCAGAAACCTTAGTCTCTAGCTGCCCATCGCGTGTTGGTTGTTGGTCAGCATCGACACTCTTAGATAAGCTACCAAAATTATCAAAGTTATCAAAATTATCTATCCGTTTAGCCAATTCTTCTTGTTTTTGATCCAATTTACCGACAATGGCTGAAAGTGCACGATCGAATTCATCAGTAGCTGACTCTAGCTCTTTATGCATCTCATCGCTCAGCGCCTGCTTGATAGCCTGTTCTTTCTCGGCCATGTTTTCACTAATACCAGCTAAGCTCTGCGCTCTAAAGCGGTGCACAGTCTCTGACAACATGGCAAATTCACGCTTCAAGTTGGCAAGGTCAGCACCAATTTGATTGTTGTTGACACTGTTGCGACCACGCTCAGGAGGCATATCAATTCTTTGGCGGAGACTGAAATAGCTCCAAATAGCGACGATGAGAGCCACTGCGCCAAGAGCACAGGCAATCATTACAAGAGTGTCGCTACTTATCATTTAATATAGACCCTCAAATAATCGATTGTTTGTTCAAAAACTTGTTTTAGGGTCTCATACTTAGTCTCGGCAACAAGCCAATTTGGAGCACTAGACAGCTCTTCTAATTCACTGGCCGATTGCTCAAGCTGTTTCGCTGTGATTATGCGAGAGGCCCCCTTGAGCATGTGAGCAACTGATTTTAAGGCAGCAGCATCGCGATCAATTATGGCAGCCTGTATTTGGTCTAAAACACTATCAGTGTCTTCAAGATAGGCTGCAACTAACTCTCGTGCCATTTCCACGTCGAATTGTTCTTCCAAGTCATTGAGATTCGCTAGTTCAGAGTTATCCAAGTAGATGAGCTCCCTCAGTGAAGACATCTGGACAAAGCTTGCGCAACTGATCTTGCGAGCGCAGATAGACAGTCTTGAGTTTGAGATATTTTAGACGCACCTGCGGCCAATCTTCAGCCTCAGAAAAAGCAAGAATATCGTTACTTACTTTAGTGATTAGAGGCAAGCCAAGCGTGGCCGAAGGGCCCTTAATTGAACTGGCCAAACTAGCAACAAGAGCACCATCTCTGGAGTCAATTGCCTTCTGCATTTTATTGACAAAAGTTTCCATCGCCGTCAAGAATAAACGAACGACTTCATTCAGTTCTTCTTGGCTATAATTAGCAGCCATGGTAGCGGCGTCGAATGGCTCGGTTTCAGCTTGCAAGCGATCTAGGCCGTCGCCGGCATCTTGCTCTCTTGATTTGTCGCAAACCCGTTCAATCACTCGAGAGAGTGAAGATGCATTGACGCCCTTGGTTAGATAATCATCCATTCCCGAAGCTAGACAACGTTCTTTGTCGGCCTCGCGATCGTATGAAGTCATAGCAACGATAGGAATATGCCGACCACTCTCAACTTCAAGCTTGCGGACGGCAAGTGTGGCATCGTAGCCATTCATAACGGGCATATCGCAGTCCATAAAGACCACATCATAGTCAAACTTAGCCAAACGCTCGAGAGCCTCTTGACCATTGTTGGAAACATCAGTTGAAAAACCAAGACGCTTTAACTGTAAAACTAGCAGCTTTTGGTTGACTGGAATATCGTCAACAACTAGAGCGCACTTACCTGGAGCGGCACGCACGATATCGGCTTGAGGCAGTGGAGCTTCCATCATGGTGACGCTAAGCTCTTCTGCTTGAATCGAAGTATCACTTTCTAGTTCAGCTTCAGAGTCAGCTTCAGAATCAAGATCAAGCTCGGCATCAGTTTCAGTTTCAAGTTCTGGTTCAAGTTCTGGTTCTGCATCTACTTCTTCAAGCTCTGGTTCAAGCTCTGGTTCAGGCTCTAGTTCGCTTTCAGGCTCATCTTCAGAGACAACATCTGGTTCTAAAGCTAGCTCTGCTTCAGGTTGTATTTCTACTTGTAATTCTATTTCTAGTTCTCGCTCTGTTGCTACTAGGTCGGGCGCTGGCACGACAGCAGCTACTATTGGCGCAATTTCAACTTCCATCTCGGCCTCTTCTTCGGCCTGATTGATGGCGTTGGGCATTTTATCGATCGAAAAATCAGAAAATTCCGACCATAGTTCCGAGTCAGCATCTTCACTAGGTATGTAGGTCGCAACAATATCAAGTTCATCAGCTAACTGACTTTCTACGAGTTCCTCAGCTTCGGGTAAAACTTCAAGTGGAACAGTTGCCAGCAGTTCCAAGTCAACGTCGCTAACAATTTCTTTACTGGAAGGCTTGGTTTCACCCAAATCGATCTTGAAACTTTCTTCAAAGGCCTGAATAGCAGAAGCTGCCTCGGTAGAGATAGCCTCTTGCACTTGGATCTGCTCTTGGATTTGCTCTGGGCTTTGGTCTTGAAGTTGTTCTGGCTCGGAAACCGCAAAACTAGTCTGAGCCTTAGGTGTAACGTCTAACTCAAGCAATTCTCTATAATGCTTTTGATCATCAGAAAGAGAGTCCTCTAGTGCAGCAGTCTCGATAGATAAGACCTGGCTGCTCGGAAGAAAATCGTCTAGTCGACGCACTCGCTCCATCAAGGCATTGAGTCTGCGAGTTGGTTGTACTATTGAATCTACTTGTTGAGTAAGCAAGCCAATCACAGAAGTCAGTCTATCTTCTATTTCAATCTCTTCGCTGGCTTCAGCGACAATACTCAAAACACCTTCTAAAGATCCGCTTACTGATAGCAGGGGCTGACAGCAAAATTGCAGCCAACGCAGGCGTTCTCCGCGCATGCCGTCACTGAGAGCTAATCGCTGAGTTCTAAATTGACCGGTAGATAGAACCTCGCGCCAAGGCAAATCTTGGTTTCGCACCATTCCGGTGCGCACACCAGATAAACCTCGTTGCTCACGATAAAGTTCTAACTCGTCACCACCGGCAGCACCAGGTTTGTAACCAGTAAAATCATAGAAACTCTTGTTGGCCATCAAAATTTCGCCAGTGGCGTCGGTCAATAGCGCGCCCATCTGTCTATTGCGTGCAAGCTTGCTCAGCACTTTTGGAACCGAAGGAAAATCAATGGCACCGCCGTCGGTGAATAGTGCGCGTGTGGCTCGCTCTAAACCAGACTGTGAGTGCGTCGCTCTTCGCACTTCCTCTATTGCAGTCTTAAGCAGCACTACCTGGCTATCAAGGCGCAAAACATGCCCTGTCACTTGCTCACCAGAAAGATTCCATTTATCAGACATAAAGGCCGTCCCCAGAGAAAACCATAGCTTCACTCGTTTTTTATACCCACCTCGCTGCGATCAACACCAGAGAGAAGACAGCCCGAAGCAGCGGAATCTGCGGAAACACTTGCTAGACGGTTATTTACAGCCACAGCGCCGGCAGATTATCCCGCCAGTTGACCAATCATTCCATCGGTGAAGATGCGCTTGGCATCGAGTATTATCAGCAAGTCGGTTGTCAACGCCACAGTAAACTGAGAGAGTCTGTCTGATAAGCCAGTGAATCCTTGAGAGAGTTCACCGCTGTCTAACTGTCGTACACCGAGAACCTCATCAACGCAAACAGCTAGACGCAAGGCACCAAATCGAAGGATGAGACCGTCCGAAGCACTTTTAGCTGCTTTGTTGGATTGTTTACGTAGATTGGCATCAGCTGCCGATTGGTTGATATCAAATAACACTGACAGATCCACAACAGTAACTATCTGCCCTCTTACATTTGTAATACCGCTCACAAGGGGAGAAGTTTGAGGCACTAGACTAATGTCTTTTATAGTAATTGCCTCATCAACAAATTTTGTTTCTACGGCTAAGCGTCGTCCACAGGCCTTGAACTCGACAAGCTCAAAAACAATTTGGCGGTCTTGTTCCATAACCAGTGGCCGGGCGAGAAGCCGAGCCCTACTGCGAAGAATCTGCTTTGACAAAAGATTGTCGACTAGGTTTTCTCTCTCATCGGTCATTGAGCACCACTCGCTAACTGTTCGACAATATTGAGTAATTCTCTTACTGAAGTACCATCCGTGCACTCAACCAATGATTCTGGGGGCATTTTCGCCAAGACTTCGCGAACCATTAACAAATAGCGATCAGCTGTTAGATTATCACCATGCTGCAAAGCAATCGAGGCAAGCATAAAACTAGCAGCGGCAAAATCAGATTTGACATCTAGAGCCTGCTGAAGTAACGCACGCGCTTCGCTGCTCCGGCCAGATTCACTCAAGACCACCGCATAAAGGTAGAGATAGTCATATCTATTGTCAATTTTCACAAGCGACGAAGCATGACTAACCGCAGCATCAAAGCGCCCAAGATTACTCAATGAGCGCACAAGTAATTCTAAAAACTGTTTCTGCAACTCATTATCGAATTTTCTGCGCTCTTGGCCGAGATGATTAAGCTGTTGCAAACCCTTACTGAGCACTCTCTCACTTGCAGCATAATCACCCTGCTTAAGTAGCTTTCGACCATATTCAAGTTCATCCTTTAGGGTAGGCACCACCTTAGTATCGGTCGAGATGCTCACAGGCAGCTCTTTTTGAAAGAGATAGACCTCGTTATGCAGCCGCGCTCGCAAATTCTGAGCTATCTCCTTTTCTCCCGCACTGGGCACTTCGGTGGCAGCTAACAAAAGCCAACCTCCTGGAGCCAGCATGCGGCTAAGCCGCTGGAGCACTGGCTTGATCATAGACTTATCAAAATAAATTAGAACATTGCGACAAAGAACTAAATCAAATGGTTGACTGCCAAGCTGCTGCTCGTATACGAGAAAGTCATCAGCCAAGTTGAGATAGACGAACTGCACCATCATCTTTAGCTTGTCTACTATCTCAAAATTACCAGCTTCCACCTCTTTGAAAAAACGCCCCTTAAAGCGATCGGAAGGTTCACTTAGCACCCCCCTGAAGGCCCAGGCGCCATAGACTCCAAGCCTTGCCTTGGCCAAATAGTCTTGATTAATATCACTTCCCACTATATTTATTTGCCAGTCATCAATATCGCTAACCAGGCGAGTCAAAAGCATGGCTAATGAATATGCTTCCTCGCCAGTGCAACAGCCAGCGCTCAAAATACGCAGCTTTTTTCCTTGTGCTCGGCGCTGCTCAATAAGGGCGGGAAGCACTGCTTCCAGTTCTTCAAACGCCTTTGGTTCACGAAAAAAATAGGTTTCGGCAGTAGTGAGATGACGAGCGATAGCCTGCACCTCTTCAGCTGATAAAGAACTCTGAAAAATCTTGAGGGCGAATTGCCGCGCATCAGAATAGTTTAGATCTTGTGCTGCTAGTTCAATGGCCTTTTCTAAATCGGCTAGGCGATCCGGACCATAATGAATACCAATAGACGCGCTGATTACTGCGTTCAAGCGGCCAATCAGCTCTTGGTCAAATAGACTCACAATGACACCGTAAGTAACCTGATTATTCTATTGTATAGAGCCTGGCAGAGCGTTAAAATGCCAATGAGTTTATCAAAGTGGTGATCAAATGATTGGCGAATGGGAAGCACCGGTGCAGAGGCTATCGCAGCAACTGGAAGAATTAAAGCTTACCCTAAAGAGTATTGATCAAAGCAAAAATCAACTGCGGCCAGAGCTGGAGCGCATGACCATTGAACTCACCAGTCTCCTGGGAGCGCAAAATTCTAAGGTTGAGCCACTTCTTGAGTTCCCCCGAATTCTCAAGTCAATCTTATCGAACAAAAAAGTAGGAGCCATGGTTTTCGGCCCTGATGGGGAAAAACTGCTTTATAACGAACGGGCTCAGCACCTACTGTCTGGCCTGGGTGATTTTAATGACCAGGGGCACACTCACGACTTTGGCTTCTTCAAGGCCGACGGCGCTACCCACTTTCAAAGCAAAGAACTACCTTGGTTCGAAGCCTTGAGCGGTCACACAAAAAAATTAGAAGACACCGAAATGATTGTCAAAAGACCGGGCAAAGAAGACCAACCACTCTGGCTAAGAGTCACCGTATCCACGCTGTCTGGTGCTGAAAGTGGAGAAATTGGTGGAGCCATTGCCTTCCTTGCTGACATTACCGAGCACGTAGCGGTTGTCAATGAGTTGTCATCGATTTGCAGTGAGCTAGAGCAAAAGCTCAATAACTTTACTCTTGCTAGTAAAGAGCTAGAAATGTTGAGCCGTAAGCTCAGCCAAGTAAGAAGTCAGGATATGGAGCTGGCCAATCAAGCAAGCAAAGACAATCAAAATCGCACGACAACCACGAAAGTTACTTCTAGTAATGGCAGGGTCTTGGTAGCAGACGATGTCGCCGTAAACCAGAAGCTGCTCAAATTGCAACTTGAACGTATGGGTTTTGAAGTGACCCTTGTTAAGAACGGAATCGAAGCTGTCGAAGCAGTAAAAGCGTCGCATTTCGATTTAATTCTGATGGATTGCGATATGCCCGAGTTGGATGGCTACGAAGCCACTGAACAAATCCGAACCCTTGGTCTAAATAAGTCTGGGGTGCCAATCATTGCCGTAACCGCTTACGATCGCGAAGGCGATCGAGAAAAATGCCTGGCCAGTGGTATGAATGATTTCATTACCAAAGGTTCGCCAGAAAAGCTACTTCGACTGGCAATTTCTAAATGGATTAATGCCGCAACTCTGAGCAACCCGGAAGAAGACAGCGACATAGTTAGCCGCGCCCGTGTAGTGCTGTTTGACGAAGACAAAGGTGAACACTCTAGATCGTTAACTGTCGATCTCAACGACCTTGAGGACACATACGGAAGCAGCGAAACAGAATCAATTTTGCGACTCTTTTTAGGAGTTTCTAGCACATTTGTAGAATGTCTTGAACTAGCTGTTGAATCTAAAGATGCTGAAGCAGTGAGCCACTTTGCTTATTCTCTCAAAGGACCCTGCGCTTCACTCAACTTGACGCACCTGGCTGGCTTAGCGACTCAACTTGCTCAACTAGGAGTGAATTCGAAGTGGAGTGCTGCAGAAGAAATATATCAGCAACTAAAATCGGCCTATGCACCAATACAGAAGCAGGTCTCTGACATACTCTCAGATCTTCCGACTAGCAGCGTAGAGGAAAGTAATTGACCGATTCTGACGACTTTGCTAACCGTTTAAGCGAAGCTTTTCAGGAAGAGGCCGGCGAGATACTGGCTGACGTGCGCAAGTTATTCAGTCAGATAGAATCAATTCAACAAAATACTAGCACTGCATTTAGTGAACAACTTGTTCATATTGATCTGGCCCTCGCTCGCTTGCACAGCCTCAAAGGTTCTGCCAGAGCCGTTAGTGAACAACAAGCGGTAACTATCTGTCAGTGGTTAGAGACAGCCTTGGCCAATGCCAAAGCTGAGGAGAAAAGCATTGACCGAGTACAAATTCATGCATTAAGTTTCAGTATAGAGCTTCTGGATGAGCTACTGGGGCTGAAAAACGGTGAGGAGCACGGAAAAGAGCGGATCAAAGCTGAGATCGGTAAATTGCTAGGCTTCACACCTTCAGCGAAAATACAAGAAGAAGCAAAAGCACAAACAGAGACGTTAGAAGAGCCGAATACTTCGCATCCACTTAAAACTAGCGTGAAAGCGCCTTCCGCTGCGAAAGCCGACAATCTAACATCAGTCAGGGTATCAATAGAGAAACTCGACCGTTTGCTCTCTGAATCAGAAGAGCTTTTAACAGTTAAGACAAAGACAGCAGAATATCTAGAAGATCTATTTCAGCTAAAGTCGCTGGTCAGTGATCTCGGCGACGAGTTGAAAACTCTCTCTCAGTCCCTGCCAGAGACAGCCACGATCAACGGACAGCTAAAGCTCTTGCAGAGCAAAGTAAGCACAATGACAAAGGTTGCTTCTCGTGATCAGAGCAGTGCATCGCTCTTGATCAATCGCTATCTCGAAACAGCCAAAACCCTTGTAATGCTACCTGTTTCAACTTGCTTTGAAGGCTTCCCCCGATTAATTCGCGAACTCAGTAGAGAGTTAGATAAAGACGTAGAGTTGACCATTGACGGCGGTCAACTAGAAGTTGATAGACGTGTACTTGAGCGACTTAAAGATCCCTTGATACACATTCTTCGCAACGCCATGGATCACGGCTTTGAATCAACGCAGGAACGTAGCTCAGCAAACAAGAACCGGGCGAAACTAACTGTTTGCGCACGTCAACTCAATGGTGAAACCATTGAAATCACCATAGAAGACAACGGTCGAGGCATCGACGATCGGGCAATTCGAGCAACTGCGGTAAAAAAAATGTTGATTGGAGCTGAAGAAGCAGAGAATCTCAGCCTTGATGAAGTCTATGCTTTGATTTTCAGATCCGATTTTTCTACGAGAGAGACAGTCAGTGAACTCTCTGGTCGTGGACTAGGCCTGGCTATCGTCAAAGAAAAAATTGAAGAATTAAACGGTCGCATCGAATTGAGCAGCCAAGCTGGCAGCGGCAGTACCTTCCGGATCATTGTACCGACGACTCTGGCCACCTTCATGGGAATTCTTGTTGAGGCTGCTGGCCAGAGGTTCGTCGTGCCAATATCGGGCATGAACCGGGCTATGCGCGTTCACCCCTTGGCCCTTGAAATAGTGGACGAACGCGAGACCTTTATGGTGGATGGTCAGGTATTACCAGTAGCGGCCTTAGCAAAAGCCCTCAATCTACCAGCTTCCCGCGCTACAGCATCTACTAATTTTAAATATCTAGAAATGCTGGTAATTAGCCACCGTGACAAGAAAGCCGGTGTGATTGTCGATCAAATTCTAACAGAGCAAGAATTTCTAGTGAAGAAACTCGGCTTTCCCCTTGGTCAAATCAATAACTTTGCTGGTGCCACCATACTCTCTGATAGCAAGGTAGCCTTGGTTCTAAACTTAGCAGAACTTGTAGAAACAATTGTCAAAACACGCTTCATGCAAGATCAAAAGCCAATGTTTGGCTTAGCGGCCATGCTAGACAGACAAGATAATGACAAGCAAGATAGTCATATGCAGGACAGTCATATGCAAGACAGTGCAATAGAGAAAAATCAGTCTATCTTAGTAGTCGAAGATTCTTTAACCTCGCGCATTTTCATGCGCAACATTCTAGAAGCCGCTGGCTATAAGGTGACTCTAAGCGTTAACGGCAAAGAAGCCCTAGATACTCTTAAGAAGTCACAGAACTTTGACTTAGTTATCTCAGACATCGAAATGCCTATTCTCGACGGCTTAGGTCTGGTTAAGGCCATCAGAACAAATAAGCAACTAAAACAACTTCCAATAGTGCTGGTTACGTCTCTTAGCAACGAAAAATTCAAGAACGCAGGAATTGAAGCGGGTGCCAATGCCTACTTCGTCAAAGGCGACCTCAATCAAGCCAATCTGCTGTCAGTTATAAGAGAGCTGCTATGAATAGACGAATTAAAGTCTTAGTTGTGGAAGATTCACTGACAGCACAAAAAATACTCGTAAAGATATTGAGTGCTGATAGTCAAATAGAAGTTATAGCTGTGGCGTCTAGCGGAGAAGAAGCTTTAGAACAACTGAAGCACATCTCACCAGATCTAATTACCATGGATATTCATATGCCAGGTATGGACGGCCTCGAAGTCACACGTAAAATAATGGAGTCGAAGCCAGTACCAATCATTGTGGTTAGTGCCAGTTGTCTAGTCGAAGATATAGAGAGAGCCTTTCAATTAATCGAAGCCGGCGCTCTTACAGCCATTGCTAAGCCAATTGCCATCGGCACTGGTGATTTTGAAGCGACAGCCTGGCGTTTGGTTCAGACAGTCAAAGACATGGCTTCGGTAAAAGTAATTAAGCGCTGGCCGAAACAAAAAAGCAACAAGAAGCAAGCAGGCGAAATATCAGATTTACAAGTTCCTAAACTCAAACCATTTGAGCTAGTTGCCATCGGTGCTTCCACCGGCGGGCCACAAGCCATTGAGGCAATTTTAAAGAATCTCCCGAGGGATTATCCAGCCTCCATATTGGTTGTGCAACACATCGCGCCAGGCTTTCTTGCCGGTATGGTGGAATGGCTCGACCACATACTTGCTCTCCACGTAAAAGTAGCCCATGAGGGAGAAAGGCTTAAGCCCGGAACCGTTTATCTCTGTCCAGAAGGCAAACATATGGGCATCAGTAAAGAAAGCACAATTACGCTTTCTGCTGCAGAGCCGATAGGAGGTCACCGACCAGCAGTTTCGTACTTATTTCAGGCCCTCGCTCAAAACTACAGCGACTGTTTGGCCATTTTACTTACTGGTATGGGCAAAGATGGTGCCGCTGAACTCTTAGAGTTAAAAGAGCAGGGTGCCACTACCATTGCCCAGGATAAAGAAAGCTCTGTTATTCACGGCATGCCAGGAGCAGCCATAGCTCTCGGCGCACAGTGCCATATCTTGAATTTAGAGAGCATAGCCTCTGTCCTCCTGCAGAATAGAAAATGAGGTAGTCATAGCAATGGAAGCCAGCACACCAGAAGAAAGTACAAAAGAAACAGATACAATAAATAGCCAGCTCAATCTGCTCTTAGTAGAAGACACATTGACTCAGTCTATGTACATGAGCCACGCACTGGGTCAAGCTGGTTACCAAGTCACTCTTGCACGCTCTGGTGAAAAGGCTCTAGAAGCGCTAGAGACATTTAGGCCAGACGCTATGCTGACAGATATTAATATGCCTGGCATCAGCGGTTTTGACTTAGTGAGAAAACTAAAAGAAGACGATTCTACCCAAGGGATTACTGCAATTCTCTTGCTCACCCCAGCAAACTTAAAAGATGCAGTAGAGATACTCAATAGCGGTGCCGATGGCATCGTCTTTAAGTCGACCTTAGCTAAGAAATTTGTCGAGCAGGTAAAGCTTGCTCTGCAGCAAGGTCATTCAAGTACATTAAGAATAGGCGATCTAAGCCATACGACAAATTCAACTCTAGCAAAGAGTAATCATCTTTTTCTCAGTGCCTATCAGCAGATATTAGATCTGCAATCCCAATAGATTTGTATTAAAATTGTCAAGGAAAAATAGGTTGCAAATTTACCATTCACGAGAAATCAATGCCAAACGATAGCCTCGAATCTCAATTGTCAAGCCAGCTGGTGGTATCGTCGCTCTGCTTTGGCGCAATTACTTTGTTTGTAGGTTGGCAGTGGTGGTCATCAGAACAAGCCATTACTCTGCTTATAAACTTTGGTCCTAGCGGCGATCACAAAGAGTTTTTTGAAACAGCCCAGAACCTCAAACAATCCAACTTGTATCTCGGCCTTGCCTTTGCAGCATCAATTGTTATTGCCACTGCCACCACTCTAAAAATCAAACGTTTCATGGACAGCAGTGTCGTACAACCACTCAAGGCACTGACGATAGCGGCACAAAAAATTGGTCAAGGCGATTTGAAATACGAAATACCAAAATCGTCGCAAAACGATGAGCTTGGTGCTTTGTCAGACACCTTCGAGAAAATGGTATCAAGTCTTCGCTCTGACACTCAGCATATAGCCGAAGCAGTACAGGTTTTGGCTAGCTCAGTCAAACAAATTGTCGTTTCCACCAGTGAATCTTCCGTTAGTTCAACCAATACAGCGGCCACTGTGACCCAGACCACAGTTTCTGCCGAAGAGGTAAGACAGACAACCCTAGTTGCCACACAGAAGGGCCGTTATGTCGCCGACCTAGCTCAACAAGCTGCGCAAATTTCGATGGCAGGCAAAGCAGCCGCCGATGATACTGTCGAGCAAATGAATGAAATTAGAGAACAAATGAAGTCTATCGCCCAGAACATGGCGGGGTTAACGGAAAAGGGGCAAGCTATTGCCGAGATCACAGCATCAGTAGACGAACTTTCTCAGCAATCTAATTTGCTTGCTGTCAATGCCTCTATTGAAGCAGCTCGTGCCGGTGAGCTAGGTAAAGGCTTCGCCGTTGTCGCTCAAGAGGTCAAGGCTCTCTCTAACCAATCGAAACAAGCCACCGCTGAAGTAAGAAAAATTCTCAATGATATTCAGCAAGCAGCTCAGCATGCAGCTGTATCAATAGAACAAGGCACCCGCACTGTTGAGTCGGCGGTTAAACAATCAACAGAGGCCGGGCGGTCCATTGAATCTCTAGCCAATAGTGTCAGCGAAGCGGCCAGCGCTGCAGTTCAAATTGCGGCAGCATCGCAAGAGCAGCTCACTGGTATCGATCAAGTAGTAACTGCAATGCAAGGCATTCAAGACGCTACCAAACAGCACGTGGCATCAAGCAAACAAATCGAGCAGGCCGCTTACAGCTTAACTGCTATCCAAGATGTTTTAGAAAGCCTAGTCGCAAAATACAAAAAGTAGCTTAATTCTTGCTGCGCTCAAGCCACTGACGGCCAGTCTCAGTTAAGTAGTCGCGCATCTCTTGCACAACAATCATGCCATCAGCCAAGTTGATGACATTGACATGGGTTTTAGCATAGAGCAAAGACTCGGCAATAATCATCTGTTCAGCGCTATATTCAAGCACGTCAGCGACACGATCAACAATCATGGCTAATTTATGATCACCATCGCGCGCCACTACCATCATGTCAGACACAGCAACTGCCTTATCAGGCAAGCTAAATCGAGCCCGGGCGTTAACCACTGGAATCAGCTCACCGTGTACGTTTACAAAGCCGAGAAACTCAGTTTTATGATCGGCCTCACACTGAGTAATTTCTACAGCAGGATAAACTCTTTCTACGCTAGTAAGTGGAATAGCGTAGCGATTTTCATCCAGAAAGAAGAGCAGAAGTGAGACTGATTTGGTCATAGCAGTTACCTAAAGCTCAAGCCGTTTAGAAAGTTCAGAGCGGTAGAGTCGTTCTCGATCGTAGTGGCGCAATTGTGTCTTAAATTGATCATAGTGCTGATAGGCATGCTCAACCACCCTTAGTGGCAGACGCGAATCTTTGACAATATATGGAATCAAACCCAGTTCAATCGTCAAGCGATCAAGATATTCAATGAAGCTAGCTCCAGCGGCACAGCGAGGGAAGTTTAGAGTAAAGCAAATGCCCTCACCCTCAAAGCGCATCAAACTCTGGCTGCCTCTCGATGCCTTAGCCTGGGCCAAGGTTACTGCCAACTCGTTATTGTCCAACCAGTCCTCAATCGCATTTATAAACGCGGCAAACTGCTCTATGGGAACAATCACCTCACTTTCATGAAACCCGGCCCGACCAAACGACTTGTAGTAGAACTGCCGGCTCGCGTGGGCAGGGAAGAAACAGTCTTTCACCGCCCTTAAAGTTGGCTCAGTAGAGAAGCGATTGCAGCCACCATAGAGAACATTAACAAGGCGATTGAAGGGCAAACTATACAGTGCCAAATCTGTACATAAGTTAGTTTTGCGAGAGCGCCACTGCCCGTTCATTGGCCAGTAAGTTGGTAAGCTCGCCTTTCGTCTAGCTAAGCTCAAGTTAAACTCAGCATTGACAAATTTTCCGATCAGTAAAAAACCACGACCAAAGGCAGCACCTCTAGCGCTGAAGTCGTGCCAAGAAACAGCAAAGTCGCACTCCTCTGCGGCCTTAACCAGTAGCTCTGGGGTGACTAAAAGGTCGTCAATTGGCACCCGATACAAAGCCATCAGTGGTGATGGCAGAGGGTGGGTGTGCAACTTGGCGCTGATAATATGGCCAGTCAGACCATAGCCACCACAAGTAAGTTCAAAAATATCATTGTTGATTGCTCGGCTAGCAGAAACTATTCCACGAGCAGGGTGAAAGAGCTTGAGCGAATGAACCTGCTGACGAAAGTTACCGTCTCTCAATTGATTCTGACCGTGCACATCAACGGCTATGCAGCCGCCAAGGGTTATGGCCGGATAGTCTGGTTGAACGACAAGATAACGCCCAATATCGCGCAGATAGTTGTGAATATGAGCCAGTGTGGCACCCGCTTGTACTTCTAACAAACCTGTTTCAGGGTCATACTCAATGATTTCAGTGAACCTTGAATTGTCGACAGTGGCAATGCCATCACCAAAATGATTAGCAGCAAACGAGAGCCCTGCACCGCGGGTGATGCGAGCTTTCTTGCCAGAAAGTACTTTCTCTTCAATATCTGAAAGCTCTCTCAACGCACTCTGAGACGGCTTTATTAGCGATCCCCTGGCTAGAACACCGCCATCAAAACTATTAAAATCGACTTGAGAATCTAGAACGAAAGTTGAGATCATAGCAATTATTCAGCTATCTTCTTGGCTAGCAGATGGGCTAGCAGAAGCGTTAGCAGAAGCACTAGCTGGAGAACTCGAGTCGTCTAAATCGCCGCCCTCAGTCTTTTTGCCCTGGGTCTTACCCCTCTGCCTATGTCGGTTGAGCACCTCAGCAAAGAACAAAGCGAGTAGTAAAACAGAACCAAACAGTTTCAAGAAGTATTCTTCTTGGTGCACAAAGCAAGCAGCAATAAAGCCAAATACAGTCGAAGCGGCATAAATTATGTAAGCTACTTTCTTTTGATCAAGCCCAGTATCAAGCAAGCGGTGATGAATATGCAGGCGGTCCGGCGAGAAGATAGAAACCCCTTTAGCTAGACGACGGACAATGGCCCAGGATGTATCAAGAAGAGGAAAGGCCAAAATGAAAAGGACCAATAGCGAAGTTGGCACCATAACCGTTGAGGCGGCGCCTTTAATCACACCAGTGATCGACACAGCAGCAAGAATGAAGCCGGTCAAATAAGCACCAGAATCACCCAAGAAAATACGAGCGGGGTTAAAATTCCAACGCAAGAAACCTAAAAGAGCCCCGGCAATTACAGCTGCCATAAGAGCCGCAAACGGCTTGGCCACACCTAAGGCCACGGCCCAAATAGTCAAAGCCGAAATTGCTGAGACTCCTGCAGCCAGACCATCCATACCATCAATTAGGTTGACAGCATTAGCCACTCCCACTAGCCACAAAACTGTGATGGGCAAAGAAAGCATGCCTAGATCAATTGGCACTCCACCCTGTATGTGTATAAATGCAAAATCGAAGTTCCAATCTTGTGGTATCGGAATTGCTTTAATACGCACACCAAGAGCGTAGGCGGCGCAGCCTGCCAATATTTGAGTTAAGAGCTTGTACTTAGCTCTAATAGACTCAAGGTCGTCCATCAAACCCAAAACAAAAACAAGCGTGCCACCAACAGCAATAGCTAAAATTCCTTCTTGTCCACGAGCGTTCTGCGGCAACCTACCAGCAATGGCAACAAGCGAAACAATGGTTGCTAAAACACTTATATAGATAGCCACTCCGCCTAAACGTGGCACTGCTACTTTGTGGATACGGCGATCTTCACCAGGTTTATCAACAAGACCTAGGCGCATAGCTCTAGCTCTAATTTCAGGCACGAGCCACCAAGAGATAGAAAGCGCAATCAAAAATCCTGGAATTTGCATTTGGCTTAGATCACAGCCAGCTGGCACATAGGCCCACCAAACTCCAACCGCTAAGAGCAGAAACTGACAAAGGTGAATCAAAAGTTTAGAGGCTCGCGAGCGGCCACTTTTCTTCGACTCATCACTTGGCAATTCGAGTGTTTTCATCTAACAGCAGCTAGCTTGCTCTCGTAAAGTGGAAACTTCTTGCAAAGTTCTTCTACAGTTTTACGTGATTGGGCTTTTACGGCCTCATCTTCTGGTGCCTTCAATGTAGAGGCAATGGCTAGACCAATTGCCTTCATTTCAGTGGTGCCCATACCCCGACTGCTAACAGCTGGTGTGCCCAGCCTGATACCACTTGTTACCATTGGTTTTTCAGGATCGTTGGGCACGGCATTTTTGTTGGTGGTGATATTCACTTCTTCAAGAATAGCGCTAGCCTTTTTACCAGTCATGGCAATCGGTCGCAAATCAACAGTCATCAAATGGTTATCGGTGCCACCTGAGACAATCGCTAGACCTTCTTCCACCAGAGTAGCGGCGAGAACCTTGGCATTGTCTACGATTGATTTTTGATAGATTTTGAATTCAGGCTTTAAGGCCTCACCAAAAGCTGCGGCCTTGGCTGCAATCACGTGCATCAAGGGCCCGCCTTGGATACCAGGGAAAACGGCTTTATCAACTAAGGGTGCAAATTCTTCTAGGGACATAACCACGCCGCCCCGAGGACCACGAAGGGTTTTGTGGGTAGTCGTGGTGACAAAATGGGCATGTGGGAATGGATTTGGATGCAGACCAGCCACTATTAGCCCAGCAATGTGAGCAATATCGGCCATCAAATAGGCGCCAACGCTATCGGCAATTTTCCGCATTCTCTCAAAATCAATGATGCGTGGATAGTTGCTAGCGCCACAAACGATAAGCTTTGGCTTAACGGAATGGGCAACCTTTTCTGCCATTTCATAGTCAAGCAGACCAGTTTGAGGATCAACACCGTAGAAATGAGCATCGAACCACTTGCCTGACATGTTCACCGGCGAGCCATGGGTGAGGTGGCCACCTTGGTCCAAGGCCATTCCTAAAATGGAATCGCCAGGCTTGAGCATAGCGAAAAACACTGCCATGTTAGCCTGAGCACCACTGTGGGGTTGCACGTTGGCATGGGGGGCACCAAACAGCTGTTTTACTCTCTCAATAGCTAGACGCTCAACAGCGTCTACGTTCTCACAACCACCGTAGTAGCGTTTACCGGGCAAACCTTCAGCATACTTATTTGTCAAGACCGACCCTTGAGCCTCAAGTACTGCTTCACTGACAAAATTTTCAGAAGCAATTAACTCGATACTGTTCTGTTGGCGCAGTAGCTCTCTGTTGATGATCTCGAACAGGGCCGGATCGCTATTGGCCAGATGGCTATTAGTTAAACTCATTCTTCTCTCCAACGGTCTTGTATCCGCTATTTTAGCTGCTTTTCAAGCACTTTTCAAAAGTGCCCCAATATTACAAAAGAGTAGAGCAAATCGCTAAACCAAGTCACTAAGCAGGTCAAGAGCGCGCATTCTCCTCCCAGACTTGTACTCAATATAGCTTTGCATTACACGCCTAGCTGCACTTGTCGCCATTTTTAGTTGGGCCTCTCTAGCTTCACCAGCCTGTTCGTGCTGGCGCTCATTAACATCAAGACCATCAATATTGATACTGTCTGAGCCAATACAGGCTAGAACCATCCTTTTCCAGACTAAGGGCGTGACATAAATGTTTGTCCGTTGATTCTCAATGGCTTCGGAGCGTTGTTCCAAAGCTATACCTACCTCTTCATGCACTTCTGAGAGCAAAGAGTTACTGGCCATAGCACGGATTTTATAGAAACATTTTTGGCAAAGCAGGCCCCCTAATTCATGGTTGAAAGCACTGATATTGCGTTCATTGAGAGCATCCCGACAGGATACGCAATAGTTAAGTTCAGGTCTAATACCTAGCATCTCTAACAAGGCAAATTCAAATTCTAGACAGAGTAAAGCTGGATCTCTTCCACTAGCTGCCATCAAACCAATAGAAAGAATCAATCGATCAAAATAGCGCGCGCACTCTTCAGTCAACCCTTGGCCAAATACCTGGGTCAGCTCCGCGTAATAAAAGGCATAGGTCAAGCGCCTCAAGTCATGACGCAAATTAGGATAAGTCTCAATGCTTTCGCACTGAGTAATAATGTCGAGGTTCTTACCCTTAGCTAGAAGCAACTTATTGACATTTAGCAGTTCTGCCTTACCGGCAATTTTGGCCCCAGGCTTGCGCGCACCTTTAGCCACAGCGCGATGAATACCCTTTTCTCTAGAAAAAAGGGTGATGATTTTGTCGGCCTCTCCTAAATTGAAAGTACCGACATTAATTGCAGTGAGCGAAAAAGTAGCCAATTATTTTGAATTAATTGGTTGCTTAATTAACTCCATCCATTCGGTGTGGACAAATCCTACTTCTGGTTTATCGACCCGCTCATAGGTATGGGCACCAAAGAAATCTCGTTGGGCTTGGGTGAGATTTTGGGGAAGTTGGGCGCTACGGTAGCTATCGAAGTAAGACAAACTTGCAGTCAGGGCTGGCACCGGAATACCACGTTTGACTGCTTCTTGCACCACTGCTCGCAATGACTCATGGGAATTCGCCATCCACACTGCAAAATCAGGATCGATGAGCAAATTAGGCAAGTTATTGTTGCGATCAAAAGCCGTGCGAATGCGCTCAAGCAATTGGGCGCGGATGATACAGCCGCCTCTCCAGATGCGAGCACACTCAGAGAGATTAACGCCCCAGTTGTACTTGTCAGAGCCGGCCTTAATCAAGGCCATACCTTGAGCATAGCTACAAATTTTGCTGGCATAGAGGGCCTTTTCTAAATGGCCAATCAAGCTCTTATCTGCCGGTGGCACTTTTGCAAGTTCACTTGTGACTGAAGCAAAGACAGTGGAAGCAAGTTTTCTCTCACTTTTCATCGATGAGAGCACGCGACCGGTCAATGCAGCATCAATGGTTGGCACCGGAACGCCCAAGTCAAGAGCGGCTTCAGAAGTCCATTTACCTGTACCTTTTTGACCGGCTTTATCTAAAATCAGATCAACCAGCGGCTTTTTGGTTTCGGGATCAACCACCGAAAGTATCTGAGCTGTAATCTCGATTAAGAATGAATCAAGCAGACCTTTATTCCAGTTTGTGAAAACCTCAGACATATCGGCGGCTGACATATTGAGCACGCGTCTGAGCACATCATAAATTTCAGCAATGAGCTGCATGTCACCATATTCGATACCGTTGTGCACCATTTTGACAAAGTGGCCAGCACCATCTGGTCCGAGATAAGTAACACAAGGGCTACCGTCGACTTTGGCAGAAATTGCTTCCCATATTGGTTGTACTTGCTTGTAAGCATCAAGATTGCCACCAGGCATGAGGGAAGGCCCCCAAAGAGCACCTTCTTCACCACCAGATACGCCTGAGCCAACGAACTGGAAGCCTTCGGCAGCCAGTGCTTTCTCTCTTTTCATGGTATCGGTGAAGTGGGAGTTGCCGCCATCAATAATGATGTCGCCTTTCTCTAAATATGGTTTCAACTTGTCTATTGTCTGATCAACAGCATCGCCAGCTTTGACCAACAAAATTATTTTCCGGGGCTTGGCGATTGACTCGACAAAGCTCTTCTCATCAGGGCAGCCAACCACATTTTTGCCTTTGCCACGGCCTTCGACGAAATCAACGACCTTGGCATGACTACGATTGAAAATTGAAATCTTGAAGCCGTTTCTCTCGATATTAAGAGCAAGGTTTTCGCCCATGACACCCAGGCCTACCAAACCGATAGCACTCAAGTTGCTGTCGCCTTTTTTGTCATCACTAGCCATTGCTACTCCTTTAAAATTAGCCTTGCACAAGGCTCATCTACAAACCATTCCACTGCTCCTGGGAGGCAATCACCAATCACTAACTGAGAGGGATAACCTTTTTCAGGATGGGACACAACATCATTAAAAATTTTGCTTTTACTTTCACCAGATGCCAAGAAAAAGACCTTTTTGGCATGGGCAAATACCGGTCTTGTCAGGGTCAATCTGGTGGTATCAAGAGCCGCCGTCTTTACTTTATTAGCGACACAAAGTCGTGTTTCTTCATTGAGAGCGGCGCTATTAGGAAACAAGGAGGCTGTATGTCCATCTTCACCTAAACCCATCAGGGCTAGAGAAAAGTGTGGAAATTCTAGCTGTGATTGATCTTTGGGCTTAAAAAAACGACGCAGGGTCTGCTCATAAAGTTTTGCCGACTGTTCGGGATCTTTATCTTGATTGATTGTTGGAAAAACATTGGTAGACGGAATAGAAATATTAGACAAAAGAGTGTCGCTAATCATTTTATAGTTACTGTCACTATCACTATGTGGAACACAGCGCTCATCACCAAGAAATAGATAAGTCATATTCCAGGGGAACTGCTGCTCTGAAAGCAAAGCCATTTGCCGATACAGCCCCTTCGGAGTGCTGCCACCCGAGAGCGCCATAGAAAATAGTCCATCTTGAGCAATACACTGCCGAGCGAATTGAGTAATTCTCTCAGCTAAAGCGATGAACAGATAAGACTGATCGACGGCGATGTTGATGGTCTGATTGCCCACAATGAGGGTCTTCAACTCGCTCAGCATTGGCAACTCGCAAGTAGCGAGACTGCATCTTTTGCAGCAGCCAAAAATACAGAGTCTTTAGCATAGTGCTCAAAAGCAAAATCAACCAATTCATTGAAGACCGGTTCAACAGCTCCCTCTCTGTCGCGGGCGCTAGACCACGGCAGCTCCATATACTCAAAATTACCGGCGTTACTAACGCGCAAGGCACCACTGACAAAATCAACGTTGAGCTTGTCAGCACCGTCACTGAAGGTCATTTCAAAACTACTAATGCCAGTGCAAGAACCTTCTACTGCAACTAAATTCAACTCGGTAGTCTCGTCTGTACCAGATTTGCTATATCGAGCATGCAGACTCGCCTGAGACAAATTAGCTTGACTAGGCTCTAGTTTAATACGCGAAGACAGCCAGCTAGCTAACAGCAGAGCTTGGCTGAAGCCTTTGGCAGCACCACCATACTTGATGGTAATAGTTTTCACGGCTTGCAATCGACTCGGTTTAATCGAAACATCGGTATCATCAAAAGCCAGGGCTATAGCTTTACGCCAAGCTGATAGAGTCAGCCAAGCGAGATCGACCACAACGGCACGATCGGCTAAGTCAAGGGTAATTTGCCATTTTTCCCTAAGCGTTTTTAAACGCTCTTGGCAGACAGCGCTACTCTCTTCATCACTAAAGCGACTATCAATTAGTAAGTGATCGAGGTAAGCCAAGAAAGGCTCTACTACTGCAGCAGTAAGATGTTTACTGCCAGCAAATAGCCAAGAGGGTAATTCTGGTATCACCAATGGTGTAACAACACTGGCCAATCCCTCAGATTTAAACGACTGACCAGACCACTTAACAGTGATTTGCTCACAACACATTTGCTTATCGAGGCGGCCCGGCAAAAAATGGCAGTGGGCCGTTACCCAGGCTTCAACTTTCTCAACTTCCGCTAAGGCAATGACAGCCAAAATAGCCCGACAAGGATGTCGCACTGTAATATCTGCCAATAAATTCTCAAATTCACGTTCATTCTTGCCATCATCACAAAGCAAGACTACATTGAGTGCGCAAGCACGAATTACCGGTGTCCAACTGCTCTCTTCCTGTTTTCCGGCAGAATCCCATAACCGATTGAGCTCGCGCTCAATTTTTGCCACATCGACCTGGGCCAGGTTGCCAGAGAGAAATGACAGGGTGCGCCCTTCTTCTTGAGAATTCTGCGGATTTTGCAATCCCGGCAAACTCGGCATACTCATAGTTTTCTCCAGGCATGCCCAGTGGAAGCAATGAGATCATCAGCCGCCTTAGGACCCCATGAGCCAGCTTTGTAATTTGGGAAATCACTTGGCTTTTCCTTGTCCCAGTGCTCTATCAGCGGTTCAATATATTGCCATGATGCTTCAACAAAATCTGTACGAGCAAACAGCGATGGGTCGCCAATTAGGCAGTCGAGAATTAAGCGCTCATAGGCTGTCGGTGTGCGAGCACCAAAAGCAGTTCCATATTTGAAATCCATGTTGAGCCAGCGCACCATCGTGGTTGGCCCCGGCTGCTTGGTAGCAAACTTAAGCGAGATGCCCTCTTCTGGCTGAATCTGCATAACCAAAACGTTATCGTGCCGACCGCTTGCATCGGCTTCACCTTGATCGCCTTCAAATAGCCTATGGGGTGCTTTCTTAAAGTGCACGGCCACTTCGGTAATCGATTTAGCCAGACGCTTACCGGAGCGCATATAAATTGGCACACCAGCCCAACGCCAGTTATCTACTTCGAGCTTGAGTGCGGCAAAAGTTGGAGTCGGAGCATCAGGAGACACGCTCTCTTCTTCACGGAAACCAGGCACATGAGAGCCAACGATGAAACCTTCTCCATATTGACCACGCACAGCATGCTGATCGATTGTCTCAGCTCTCAAAGGCTTGAGGCATCGTAAAACCTTGATTTTCTCGTCACGAGTGGCCTCGGCGCCCATTGAAATTGGCGGCTCCATAAGCACAAGAGCGAGCAGTTGCATCAAGTGGTTCTGCACCATATCGCGCAAGGCGCCAGCTTCCTGATAGTAGGCGCCACGACCTTCTACACCAATCGTCTCAGCATTGGTAATTTGAATGTGATCAATGTGGTTGCGATTCCAGAGCGGCTCAAATATGCCGTTGGCGAAGCGAAAGACCATAATGTTCTGGACAGTTTCTTTGCCCAAATAATGGTCAATGCGATAAACCTGATGCTCACGCATAACTTCGTGAATACTTTCATCGAGTGCAATTGATGATGTCAGGTCGTGACCAAAGGGCTTCTCAATGACGACACGGGGCCAGGCTTCGTTAACTTTGGCTTTGGTCACTAGACCAGAGGCAGCTAGGCCCTTAATAATCGGCAAATAGAGACTAGGAGAAGTGGAAAGATAGAAAACGTGACGACCTTTAGTGCCGTGCTTTGAATCAAGCTCACCCAGAGCGCTCTTGATTACTTCGTAACCCTCAGGAGTAGAAGAATCGGTCGCCCGGTAGTAAAGCGATGCAGCAAATCTTGACCACGAATCTTCTTCGTATGGCAGATCTGGAGCAAACTTGATCAAAGAATCGCGCATTAAATTACGAAATTCTTCGTCACTCATCTTTGTGCGCGAAGTGCCAAGCAGAACGAAGCCTTTCGGCAAAAGACCCTGGAGGAAGAGCGCGTACATGGCTGGCACTAATTTGCGTTTGGTTAAATCGCCATGCGCTCCGAAAATTACGAAAGACAGCGAATCGACGTGTCGATCAAGCGCCAATCCCTCAAGAAGTGGATTATCAAGCACTTTCTCTTCGATCATTAGTTCTCCTCGTCACCTGGCAGATCAGGTTTTAAGGTCGAAATTTTAGCACTATTAATTGTATTAAGTTATTGCATTAAGTTATAGCCTTATTGGCATTTGCTGCCAATAGTAACTTCATTGTAAAAGTAGCTGGAGTAACAAAAGTAGCAAAGGCAGCGAACTAAACCAAACAGCGCCACTCTCCGCACCACCAGTAGTGGCATCTTACTTAAATTGCTGAGGGTAAACAATCATCCGATTGCACGTTAATCACCCTGACACCGCGCCCGTCAAGGAAATCAACCACATCTTGGGCGCGATCTCCCATAGGCCACAATGGCACTTCCATTTTAGAATAATTAGTATGGAATATGATTGATGCTGAGTCAGTGTAAGGATAATACTCGGCATAGGTAACATCGGCCAAAAGCAGCATCAGCGTGCCTTTTTTCTTAGCCTTTCTATCGGTTACCACCAAGACAACTTCACTCTCAGTCAACTCTAATAAATACTCGCGACGAGAATCGCGAATTAAGCCTAAACCGAACAGAGTTAGAAGGGCGCCAAAAGTGACACTGCTCAAACCAATCAAAACACCCCAAGCTGGCCACTCCCATAGAATAATAACAGCCACAGTCAACCACATCAGCACAAAGGCCCAACCAAGGCAAATGGCTGTGCATAGAGGAACGAGCCCAGCCCGTCGTTTATGGGGCTGAGAAGTGAGTGTGATGCTGCAACGATCGGTGAGGAGCATTTGTCTACGCTCTTAGGAAGTTCTCTCGACTTATCTAGGAGATATATGCCCGTTATAGCAGAACAAATCACCGACTGGCTCTAGCTTTTAGCCATAAATCGACAGCATAGTTATAAGTGTTCCGGTATTCCACATGCAGTGGGCAATCATAGAAGGAATCAAGCTGCGAGTGCGTTCAAAGACAAAAGCGAAGGCAAATCCCAAAACGAAGAGAGGCAGGAAGGCGCCTGGGTCCATATGTACCGCTGAGAACAAGAAAGCTGATATCAGCATCGATTGGAAAGCACCAAAGCGCCAACGCAGGGAGGTATAGAGGAATCCACGGAAGAGTGTTTCTTCGCAGATAGCTGGCAAAACACCCACAGCTACAACAAAGAGAATGGCCGCCATGGCATTGTGAGAGCGCACCGCTTCCATGATAATCGTCAAAATAGGGTTCGTGGAGCCCTCTGCTCTCAGAAAGTTCCTGGCTATTATTGTTGCGAGCAGCACCAGGGGCACACAGCCGAACCAAGTTAATATTCCAGCAAAAATGAGCCCAATAGGCCCCCTCGTAGGGGTGCGCCAGCGCAGTTTTACCGCTTCTAAGAAGCCTACCCCAGTAGGCTTAATGGCAATCAGCCAGGCCAGGATAAGGGACGGCACATTGGTAACAAGATAAATTGTCATTGTCAGCAACGCCAAGATTAGCGGGTCTTTGACACCGCCCTTAAGATAAGGCAGTAAAAAACTGAAAGCAGGAGAAAGAAACGACTCAAAGGTGAGCCAGCCAATCAAAACCCCATATACCTTAGTAAAGCCGTAAGCGGCGGGTGCTCTAATTTGAGCGAGGGTGACTTGATCTGAAAGATTGCGCGGTAGTTTAACCAATTGCACGGCCAGCACAATAATGCCGACAAAGCCAGAGAAGGCCAATACAAGCATTAGACCAATTAGACGGACGGCAAAGAGCCGACTGCCATCATTATATTCAGTGGCCGCTTGGTCATAAACTTTCTGTTGACCGCTAACTTTATAAACTTCGAGCTTGAGCACTTCTCGATAGAAACCAGAGCTAATCAGTTCGTCGATTAAGGCTAAAGCGCTCACGCTCTCAGGTGCTTTCAGCGTTTTTTTTAAATAAATAGCATCGATTAAATCAGAAGATCTTCCAGCCCGCTCGTCTTTGTAGCCTCTCATAGCGGCAAGCTCGTCAGCGAAACCAACCCCGGTCTCTGCAGCCAGAACCACTTGTTTCAAGCGTAAAGCCAAAGACTGTGGATCATGATCTACAGCGCTTTCTATCGACTTGGCTGCTGTCTTATACAATTCATCGGTCGACTTCGAGCCAGCCATAGGGATGCCGCTCGAGAAGGCCTTGAAACCGGCGGCCATGCGCATCATGAATTCAGACTGACCAGCTTCCATGACAGCTGCGCCCTTGCCATCTTTGACACGACTTGCAGCGTTGCTGGAAAATGCAACGACGACAAGAATCGTACAAAGAGCCAACAAGGCAGTTACTAAGCGAGGCTTTAAAGCAGATTTGTTGAGAAGCGCGCCAAGGCCAACTATTACAATGAGTACTTGCAGTACTTGGACAGTCATATGAAGGGAAGGATTAGTTGGCAAAATTGAGTCTCTAAAGGCAAATGATCATAGACTCTCAATCTTACAGGATCTCGGCCTTAACTCTCAGACCCGACTACCTTCATAGCCAAGAACTAAAGAGGTGATACTTGAAACTTATAGATGTACGGGTACGAGTACTAGTCGGCGCCGCCGCCGCCACCGCCACCGCCGTCTCCGCCAGTAAAGGCGCTGCCAAACTCGCCTAGCTGGCCGAAACCACTAAACTCGCCGAAATCGCCAAAACCTTCAGGTCCGCCGAAACTGGTTCCAGTGTCGTGGAGGAAGTCGCGACTGTTTCCTGGGAAGAGATTGGGATCGCCTTGTGGCACTTGGTCAGCGTAATAGCCCCAAGGGAAACCCTTAACTAGCTTACGTTTCATTAAAAATCGAGGTGCCTTTAAAAAGCCAAGGCCGAGCATTACAATGCCGACGAATATAGCCTCATAAAAGCAAATGTCCCAAAAATACATGGACTAAACCTGATGGCTGTCTTTTGACCTACTGTGCAGTAAGAGCGTAAGCCTATTAAGCTAAGACGTCAACAGGTAGAGTGGGAGAATTACTCAACATCCGTCAATAATGCAATCTTTTGCGAACCAACGCTGCTAACTTGCATGCGCGGACCTTGATTGCGCTTAAACGCGTCAATATAGCGGCGAAGGGCCTCACGCATCAAATCTGAGCGTGTTCTGTGTTCAACTTGGGCAACAAAGTCGATTTGTTCTAGTAGACCTGGTGGAAGAGCCACAAGTACTTTCTTAGGCATGCACGTTCCTTTTTGTAAATTCCAAAAAAGTATTAAAACCAAAATTTACGACGACACTTTGAATGATGCGACACAATACCAGTAAACTAGTTTTGGCTAGTAAACTGGACGGACGCAAACTCACAGATTATGCTAAGTGTGTCCTTCGATTTCCAGAATACAATTTACACTTATCACTGCAGTTTTTAAAGAGCTAAAACGGCCATAAGCAGTGGAAAGCAAACAAACTAATATAAAAGCTTTCTTGTCTTTGAAGAATCACCACTGGCGGCACCACCACTTTTCAAAAACCACATACCATGCGGATATTGAAAGAACATACTTCGTAAATCCATATGACTACCAACCCTGAAAAACCAATCAACAATAACCAACTTACCAACAACGTCAAAGCCGGTGGTTGCTCCGCCAAGATCAGCGCCTTTGAGCTAAAGCAGATACTGGCTGGATTGCCAAAGACTAAGCATGCCAATCTGCTAAGCGGTATTGACAATTTTGAGGATGCCGCCGTCTACAAAATTAACGACGAGTTGGCAATTATTGAAAGTGTTGATTTCTTCCCACCCTTAGTAGATGATCCATATCTATATGGACAGATAGCCGCTAATAATGCCCTCTCTGACATATATGCAATGGGGGGCAAACCACTTATAGCTCAGGCAATTTTTGCTTTTCCAACCTGTGACTTCCCGCTGTCTATAGCCGCTGAAATTTTACGTGGCGGAGCAGATCAAGTAGCAAAGGCTGGTGCACTCTTAACCGGTGGTCATAGTATTCAGAGTAGTGAAACTATATACGGACTAGCAGTTACTGGATTGATAAAGCCCAAAGATATACTCACCAATAGTGGTGCCCGCCCTAACGACCGAATCATTATGACCAAAGCTATTGGCACCGGCGTTAGCCTGCTAGCTCTCAAAGCTGGATTACTTTCAAAAGCAGAGCAGGCACTATTGTTTACAGCCTTGACCACTCTCAACGATCGCGCCCTCGAAGCGGCACGCACAGTAGATATCCACGCCTGCACCGATGTTACAGGCTTTGGGTTAGTAGGGCATATACACGAGATAGCAAAGGCTAGCAAACTGGCCGCGCGCATGCTAATTTCGGCATTGCGCTTCTTCCCCTCAGCCCAGGAATTTGCCAAACAAGGATTGGTACCAGCCAGTGCTTATGGCAACAGAAAATCATTTGAAGCGAGCGTCTCTTATATAAAAGATCTGCCTCTAGAAATAAGCGACTTGCTCTACGACCCACAAACTGCTGGTGGTCTGCTCTTAGCTGTGGCAGCCCATGACAGTGCCAATCTTATTACCGCCATGAGTGAAGTCGGAATCGAAGCTACCGATATCGGCGAATTTACAGAAGGTATTCCTGGTCATATCGACGTCTTAATTAGTTAGAGCAATTAAGATCATATAAAAGGGTGAAGCATGAAAAAATCTCTTGATCTCAGGGGCCTAACTTGCCCAGAGCCAGTACTGCGAACGAAAAAGTTGATTGACGACCAGTCGCTATCTTGTATTGAAATATTAGTCGACTCAGAAGTAAACGTACAGAATTTGACGAGACTAGGCAATTCGCAAAAGCTTACAGTGCTGAGCGAATCTGAAGATCAGCATTTTAAAGTTGTCTTGCAACGCCCAACTACATCCACTGAAACAGGTGCCGAAACAACACTTTCAGAGCACAGCCACGAACAATCCGCTAAACCAAAGCTTTCGACCATGGCTGCTGGTGGCAATCACAATATGTCTTCAACGGGCACTATCATTCTAATCAGTCGCAATACATTTGGTGAGAGTGACCGCAGTTCAGACAAAGTCCAAGAAGACAATGACTTCAGCGCCAACTTACTCAATCTCTTCCTGCAAACTTTACTGCAGTCTGGTCATGAACCGCGGGCGATATTAATGGTCAATAGTGGCGTTAAATTGATGGACCCAGATGGACCATATATAAAGGTACTAGATGAGCTGAGGGAAAAGGGCATAGAAGTTCTAGCCTGCGGTCTTTGCCTAGACTACTATGGCCTGAAGAGCAAAATAAAAATCGAGCAAGTAACCAACATGTTTGCCATTTGCGAATATCTGTTTTCAGCTGACCGAGTAATTTCACCCTAGTTAGTCTTGCTCAAAATCATTTTTAAAGACTTTGGCCAGCACAGCTGCCACAATCACGCCAAAAACAATTAAAGCAATCACAGCTACGATTGTAAGCCAATGAAATGCTGAAAAAATGTCGCCTATACTCATGTTTTCAGTGTAGCAGGAATAATCAAGAGGGGAAGAGTTCCGCCCCGCGTGCATTGGTGCTTATACGATAAGTTAGCTATTAATGGTTAGCTAGCAATTGCTCAATTTCAAGCTGAGTCGGCAAACCTTGTGAAGCACTGACTGTTCTGGTGGCCAATGCACCAGCAGCATTAGCAGACCGAGCAATTTCAGCCCAATCAAAATAATCAGTGGTAAGCAGTTGCGGCCAATTTAAATCGCGGATTAGATCGCTGTTTAAATCGCTGCTCAAGCCCTTGACCAGGCGACTAATAACATATGCAACGTAAGCATCACCAGCGCCAACGCCAGCCCCATCTCTAGCCTCGTAACCATCAATGATGTCAACCCTGACTGGTGGAGCAAAATAGCTATCCTTCGACACTATAATAGAACCGTTAGCCCCCAGAGTGAGCAGCACCAACTGAGCCCCAGCGCGACTGCGCAAAATCTGTGCGTACTCAGTCAATTTTGCAATATCTATGCTTGACCGATCTTCACCAAGCGAATGAACTTCAGCAAACGAATTTTCTTCAGGAAGTAAGTAGCCTTCACCGAGCCAATAAAACAGTTCAGCCAAATTGACCTTGATCATATGTGCCAAGGCCATGGCCTCAAGAGCGTGGCTCTTAGCCTTTTCACCTTCTCCTGTGGGGAAGCCGCCATCAAATGAGACAAGAAGGTTAGCTTTTCGAGCCCGACTCATTGCTTCTATTACTGCACTACTGCGCGGTTCAACTGTCAAAGAAATTCCAGTGGCATGGAGCGCGACTGCCCCCTCAAACAGGTCATCACTCAAATCATCGACAGTTAGCTGGTGACAGGCATTAGGTTTTGGCCAATTGAAAAAAAGATTCTCGTCAGACTCATCAGTCAAGACATAGCACTGAGCGGTAGCAAAAGCAGAAGTGCGTGTGACAAAAGTGGTATCAATGCCCGCTTGCGCTAACCCAGAAAAGAGATAGTTAGCATGCAGGTCATCCCCTACCTTGGCGACCAATCGAGCATCTGTACCAAGGCGACTTAAAGCACGAGCGACATTGGCAGCATTGCCACCAGCACTACGCAAGAATGTATCTGGTTCGTCCCAAATGGCACTCTTACTAGTAGCAATCCAGTCAACAACCAATTCGCCAATTGCAATCACCGAACGAGAGGCGAGATCGAAAGACTCTGTCACTTTCGAGCCCCTTTTAGGTGATCGACACTTTCAAACCGTTTTTTTCGATAACCGTTGGATAAAGACCATAAGCCGGTTTAATAGCCGGAAGCAAAGCTAATGCTTTGTTAACTGGCCCCTTAGAAACAATTTTGCCTTGAATAAGCGCCAGAGGAACATTTACTTTCCCTAGCCAAAAATCATGGGCTACGCTTGATTTCATAAACATTTCCACCACTGGCTTTTTGTTGCAATCGCCAACAGTGATGACCATTTCTTTACCGTCTGAACAGTCAACTGTCAAACGGCCATCCGGCTCGCGATAGTGAAAAGTAACAATCAGTCTTGAAGTCAAAAGCTGAGCAGCCATTTCTTTATCATTTTTGATTGCCGCCCAAAGATCGGTCATTACTCTGTGCAATTCATCTGTGTCTGTAAAGACAGCCATTAATAAGCCCTCTTCAAAAGTTGGGTGAGATCGTCGCTAGAAGCCTCTCGGGGATTAAACATTATGGCAGGATCAGACCCTGCCAGATCGACCAATTCTGCAAGGTTTTCATCACTGAATTCTGGCACACCCAATTCTCTAAGGGTAAGAGGCAGTTGAAGCTGTTCCAGCAAAGCTTCGACTTTATTCACAAGCAAATTGGCAAGAGCTTTATCGTCACTGGCATCATCTTTGTCGGCAAACCCTAAGAACTGAGCAATTCGAGCATATCGGGGATAGACAGTGTCAAAGTTAAAGCGCATGCCATGGGGCAGGAAAACGGCATTAGTCATGCCGTGATGGGTGGCATATTTAGCTCCAACTGCGTGGGCTAGAGCATGGGTGATCCCGACTCCAGAATTGGTAAAAGCAACCCCAGCCATGCAGCTAGCCACAAGTGTTGCACCGCGGGCTTCTAAATTCTCACCATCAATGGTGGCTTGGGGTAAGAATTCAAACAACAGTCTTAATGACTCCAAACAAATTGCGTCAGTAAAGACCGAATAAGTGCCAGAAGCAACATAACATTCAATATCATGAGTAACAGCATCGATGCCGGTTGCAGCAGTTAACTTGGCCGGCAAGGAAACAATCATCAGAGGATCTAAAATCGCTACATCGGGAGCGAGAAATCGGCTACCAAACATAAGTTTTTTGCTCTCGCCATGGTCTTTGACCATGGCCACAAAAGAAACTTCTGCCCCTGTTCCAGCGGTTGTTGGCACGGCAATTAAGGGGAAAAGCTTACGCTCAATGATATTGAGACCCTGATAGTCCATGACCTCGCCACCAAAGCTGAGGCAAATATTGATCACCTTGGCGGTATCAATAACGGAACCGCCACCAACAGCGACAAAAGCATCGCACTGGTGGCTCCGGGCTATAGCAGTAGCCTTGTTGACGCAGTCAATATCAGAATCAGAAGGTACATCGGTGAATAAAATGGGTTCGTTGCCAGTTGACTCTCTAATACTTTCAATCAGTGGTCTCAGAGCACCGCTCTTTTCGAGAAAAGCATCAGCAACCATGAGTACTTTCTTCCCACCAAGTTCAAGCAGAAAGTCGCCACATGAACTGGCTGAATTTTCTCCGAAATAAACTCTGGTTGGAGTGTGAAAAACAAATGGGTTCATGAACCGTAAGCTCTACTAAATGTGATTCATTCACTCACATACTGACCAGAAAATCAAACTTTGCTCCCAAATAAGCCAGCAAGCAATCTAATTAAACAACCTTAATCAAGCAATGCCTTGGTGGCTTATTTTTAATTACTTCGCCCTTCATCTTCTTGACAGCACGGCTAAAGAGGCACCAGTATGGCAATCCTCATGGTTTTCACCACACCGGCCAGATCATCGGCTTTGACCCAGGCTTAATCGCTCAAATGCCGTTGACATCCGGGTTGTCATAAAGATGCAAATTAGGCTATAACCTAGTTGCGGGGGATTCTTAATCATTGGTAGTAAGTAATAAAGAGAATCGAATTTGCTGCGACAATAGCCAAGGAACGTCCGGGCTAATTAGCGCGTCTAAGTCCGTAGTACTAATCACGTGATAGTAAGCACAATCTGAGCATTAAGGCCGCAAGGCGCAAACAAAGCAGAGCGGACAGAAGCGAATAAGAAGCGGATACGACAAAAGTCTCAACCATAGGAATTTTATGACTAAAGGCAGCGGAAGTCAGAACCTAAAGTATGTAGCAGTGAGTCTCTCACTATTGATAGCTTCTAATTCTGCGTTAGTTCCTGCCTGGGCGGCCGCCAGCAAGTCAGATAAACCATCTGGCACATTACTCTTGCCACTGACGCCAAAAATAGATCAGAACGACGTTGAACCTATATCACCACAAGCAGTGCCTGCTAGCCAGTCGCAGAAACAGTCATATAGTCAGGCAGCTAGCCAGACATCTAGTCAGTCCACTAGCCTCACCCCAGCAATCCTCCAGCCAGAAGCTCCTCAAATAGATACCTCCGTTTCCGGTGCTCCAGATAAAGTTGCCCCAGAAAGCTCGGACACTTCATCGATGCTCGAGGCCTCTGCCACAGCAGATGATCTTCAGCTTAGTGAAATGGATAGCGCCGTCAGTGAAGACACGACTCTCAAAGGCACAATTCAAATTGTCGCTGATGACACTGAATACGACCAAGAGAAGAACACTTTCCTTGGTACCGGAAACGCCGTGGCCATCATTGGTGGCCAGAACTCTAAGCTCGAAGCAGACATGATTCTCTATGACCAGAACAGTCAGACAATCGATGCTCGCGGTCACGTAAAAATCTTGCGCACCGGACAAGTAACCACTGGTAGTGCCTTCAAGTTCAAAGTCAATTCAGACGAATATCTGATTACAAGTCCAGATACAGAACTGAACGGCACCCAAGTAATCGCCCGCGGTGCCTACGGCACAAACCGCGGCATGATCTTCAAGAATGGCACGCTCGATAATCCGACACCATTCCACCTCGGCAAAAACATGCTGTACGGACCACAGAGCTCCGTCACAGACATCATGGATAAGATTCAGCATCCAGACGCTTACCTAACCGACAAGCCGAGCTTTGTTTTCAAAGCTCGCAAAATGATCTACGAAAAATACAAAGAGAGTGGCAACCTAACTGTTTTAGGCGGTCGCTTGCAGTTTGCTCGTTTCTCAGTGCCTGTACCTAAGTTTGTTGCCACAGTTGGCCAAGACAACAATATTATGTTTCCTGTTACTCCAATGTTGAGTAGTAACATCCAAAGTGGTGGCATCAACGTTGGTCCAAGCTTCAACAGCGCCATGGGTAAAACTGGCAAGTTCAATTGGGCTCCGATGGTGCAATTTGGCGGCAGAACAACCTCAGGCACAACTGGCGGCAGCGGCATTGGCTTGTCAGGACAAGTTGGTTACAGCAATAACAGATTTAGCACCCACTTGGCCTACGGCTCAGTCTCTAATTTACTGGTAGCTGACTTCAAGAGCCAACTGACCAAGGGAACTCTATTTCAGGCTGGCATCAATAGATTTCAAAATGATGGTTTGTACGGCTTTAGACGAGCACGCTTGATAGCGGAGGTGGTGAACAACAAAGCCATTGGTAATATTCCATATTTATCAAGCCTCAACTTCCGCTCCTCAGCGGGGTGGGCTCAAGACAATCCACAATTGATCAACGCCACCCCAGGTATGGCCGCTCTCTATGGTGGCACGACGAACAACACTACGTTAACCAGTGCCTTCAGATTACAAGAGCAAATTACAGCCGTTTCGCAGCCTCTATTCTCTCTAGGTAACGAAAAGTATGGCGCTCGCGGCTATATCTTCGGCGGTCTTGCACTAGGGGCTTATTCCACAGGCGATGCTCGTGCAATGGGACAAATTGGCCCGACAGTTCAATTCAGGGCTGACCGTTTTACTTTCAGCACAAACTATACTCAATCGGCTGTTCGTGGTAGTTCACCGTTTTACTTCGACCAATTCTTGCAGGGTAATAAATCTGCCAATATTCAGGGCGACGTAAAAATCAATAAGTGGCTAACAGTGGGCGGCGGCTATGGCTATAACATCGATTCTAAATTGCCATACTCAAAATCGATTTCTGCGGCAATTGGCCCCCAAGACTTCAAAGTGCTACTTTCGCGAAACATGATTCAGGGCATCAACCGCTTTGGCTTCGATATAATTTATGGCCAACCAATTCCATTCACGAAGCTTGTACTTAAAGGCGCACCGGACCACGGCCAGATGAGTGGCATTCAATAATTTACGGCTTGTATCTAAACAAGCCACTCGAGGACAAGATCGTCTGTGACAGCACTGGCGGCTGCTAGAATAAGCCGTTCGAGAATAAGCTGTACAAAGAAGTTGACCAAGACTATTTTGTTCAAGAATGCCATTACCTCATCAAATTAGGACTCTTTCAAGTGAAAGAACTAGAAAGTAAAACACTAGATAATCTTGTCAAGAACAAAATGCCCGCCGTTGGAGTCGATCTAGGCGGAACCAAAATTAGAGCTGCAGCCGTCATGGACAGCCAACTTGTCTCCGAGCCAAGACAAGTTCCCACACCCATTGGTCCGGAAAACATCGTTCAAGCAGTTCTTGATCTAGTTCTTGGTTTCCAAAAAGAATATGTACTCTCTGGTGTCGGCATTGCCACAGCTGGCATAGTCAATTGTGAAACTGGTGAAATCGTCGGTTCAACCGGAAATCTTCCCGGCTGGACAGGCACACCCTTAAAGCAAGTTCTAGAAGAGAAAACAATGCTACCCACGCTGGTAGACAATGATGCCAATGCCGCAGCCTATGGCGAAGCCAGCGCCAGACACATGATGCACACCACCTGTGTTTCGGTGGTGACATTAGGCACCGGTATCGGTGGCGGTTTAATTCTCAACGGCAAGCTCTATCGCGGTGCGCATTGGGGTGGCGGAGAGATTGGCCATATTCGTATTGCTATGGGCAACAAACGTCTATGCACCTGCGGTCTATTCGACTGCTGGGAAGCATACGGTGCCGGTCGTGGCTTAATTGCTACGGCCAAAGATATTCTTAGTGGTTTGAGCAGCAATCAAACACCACTGTGTAGCAAGGGAGACGCCTTAACTACCCATGACATCGTCGGTGCCGCTCGCAGTGGCGATATCGTCGCTCAAAGAGCGATGGAAACTTGGCATGAACATATTGCTGCTGGCATGGTAAGTCTTGCCCACATACTTGACCCAGACGCTTTTATTGTCACTGGTGGGTTGGCCGACTGCGTTGATTTTGGTCTATTGCACGAGATGGTGAGCGATAGATGCTTCCCTAGAACTGCTGAGACCCTGGAAATTTACAAATCAGAGCTTGGTGGCATGGCTGGTATCATCGGCGCTGGTCAGCTAGTCTTAGATAGCATGCTCGAAAACAAATGAGTCTGCAAAATTCAATTGCAGCCAATAATCAATTGCAGCCAATAATCAATTGCAGCAAAAAAATCACTGAGCAGAGTATATTCTCGTAGCAGCCGTCAGCGGTTCTCAATTGTATAAGTAACCGCCGCCGAGCCGTTTGCTGGTACTTTCACTGCAAATTCGAAAGTATGTGAGTCTTTCTTTTCAAAAGGTTGGCTTGACGTCGTTACCTTCCAATCGCCATAGGCGTGTTCAATGGCAGTAACTGTAATTGCTGATTCTTTGTGATTGCGAAACTCAATTGAGTAGCTTGAGCGCTGCACTCTATCAGAAACTTGAACCTGGTTTGTTTGCTTACGATCGGCCACCACGTCAAAGGCATCGCCAAGATAGACTCTAACTTTTTCGTCGCGGGGTGTGTGATCAATTAAATCCTCGCCGACAAATTGAAGAGCACCATCTAGATCTTTTTTGTAGACACGCACTTTCCCCTTAGGCATAGGCATACCAAGGTTATTGTCTTTACTATTAGCCAGCTCCAGTTTGACATTGACTTTTTGACTTTGCTGGCCATTAGAGCCGCCATAAGGGCTTACTGCACTACTACTATCAAATACAAATAGCTTTTTTACTGGCACTTTGCTGGCGTTGAACAAAGTCAGCTGCTTGGTTTCATTATCATTGAGATCGGTTTTGCCCTGAAGCGAATAGAGATGATACTCGGCAAAACTCTGCTCTTGAAACTGCGGCTGGGCCACTGAAGACTCAGCCATACCACCCATCACAGCCATGTCTGCCGCAGGCTCTGTCACTTTATGTACATCGCCAGCCATGAGCTTTAAGGCAGCCTCACGATAAGTTGCCCCAGATTTATTGTCGAGGGTTACCCAGCTAGTCAAGTCACAAAGACTATCGTCAGCGTTGGCGACAGCTACATAGTCGCACTTCCAATTAAGCCCCTGGGTCTGATAGCTAATTTCACTTTCTTCAACTCCAGCCTTATCGCTTTCCAGCTTCCACAATAGAGATGGCTTTGAAACCAGCCCAGCTGGCAGTTCAGCTAGCTCAAGCTCGCCTTGAGGACCAACAACCACACCAGAAGCAGTTTGGATAACAATAGACTGGGAGCGTTCAGAGAGATTGCCATTCGAATCAGCTACTGTCACCATAGGGCTAGAAAGAAGAGTGCCGGTAACTTCACGTACCCCACCAGTACTGAGAAACTGGCGAAACTTAACTTGTTTGCCAATTGAACGGGACAGTATGGTGTTTTGATCCATCAAGTCATACTGATAATTTTGCTCGCGCACAACTACACTATTTGGATTAGTCAAAGCAGCAAAGCTAACTGTAGTGGGATCAATGGCAGCAGCAACGTCTTCGAAGCGAAGAAAATTGACACCACTGTTCAGCTTAATATCGCGAATGTCCTTAACCAAACCGAAGTTTTGATTGTAGATAGTCAATGCCACACCTTTAGAAGGCGACACAACTGGCATATCGGCAGCTGCTGGCTTAGCATCAGCAGGACTGGCGTGGCCGACCACTTCAGCCTCTGCATCACCAGCTGCTGTGGCGGGCGTTGGTTCTGATTTATTCTTTGCGGATTTGCCATGACCAGACTTAGCTGAATCAGCCTTAGCATCACTAGACTTAGCATTACTAGACTTAGCAAGAACTGGTACTGCGGAGAGAGAAAGCGATATCAGCAGAGATAGCGAAAGGGCTACCGGCGGGACTGGCATAGACTTTAGAAACAAGAAAAACTCCTTTTGATACCACAGTTGTAATCAGAGGGAATACACGCAGCGAGCTAAATGCCTAGGTCTTAGTAGCGTACTTCAATTTCGTAAGTAACTTTGGTTTCTCCGTTTGCTGGCACTTTAGCAGCAAACTCGAAGGTATGAGAATCTTTCTTGACAAATGGCTGGCTCGATGAGGTGATTTTCCAATCTCCACCACTGTGCTCAACACAGTTGACGGTGACGGCAGACTCTTTATGATTACGAATAGAAATCTCATAAGAGAATTTCTGCACTCTTGAAGATACTTGCTGCTGACTAAGCTGCTTGCGCTCACCGACAATATCAAAAGCATCACCGAGATAGAGCCTTACCTTCTCGTCTTTGGGGGTGTGATCAATCAAGTCTTCCCCAACAAATTGCATGGCGCCGTCTTTATCTTTCTTGTAAACTCGCACCTTGCCTTTAGGCATAGGCATACCTAAATTATTTTCTTTGCTGTTGGCTAGCTCCAATTTAACGTTGACTTTCGTACTGTTTGAACCGCCAGGATAGTAGCCTCCATAATAATGGGAAGCACCACCATCAAAAATAAAGAGCTTCTTGATTGGCACCGCACTGGCATTGAAGAGTGTTAGTTGCTTGGTCTCATTATTATTGACGTCGGTTTTTCCAGCCAAAGCATAGAGATGATATTCGGCAAAAGACTGCTCTGTAAACTGGGGAGCAGCTGCTGCCATAGCCGATTTAAACATACGCATACTAGACTGCTGAAGCGCGACATTTTGAACTTTGTGCACATCACCAGCCATAAGTTTGAGAGCTGCATTTTTATAAGTGGCCCCAGACTTATTATCTAGAGTAACCCAACTAGTTAAATCAGAAAGAGTGTCGTCAGCATTTACCACAGCTACATAATCGCACTTCCAATTCAAACCCTGGGTCTGGTAGCTAATCTCAGCCTTCTGTGGTCCCGCCTTATCAGACTCAAGCTTCCAAAGCAACGATGGCTTCGAAACTAATCCTGGTGGCAGCGCCGCTAACTCAACTTCGCCAGAGGGGCCAACAACCACTCCAGATGCAGTTTTGAGAACAATACTTTGATTGCGCGTCGAGAGATTACCATTGCTATCGGCAATAGTTACGACAGGCTGATTCAGAAGAGTGCCAGTGGTTTCATGTACTCCACCAGAAGTATACTGCCGCACCTTAATCTCTTTACCTACCGACTTCGAGAGAATGGTGCCGACATCCATAATGTCGTATTGATAATTCTGTTCACGAACCACCACGCTATTCGGTGCAGATATAGAACTAAAGCTAACCGAAGTTGGATCAATGGCAGCAGCGACGTCTTCAAAACGAAGATAGTTAATCCCAGCCGTTAAGTCTATATTGCGAGTATCTTTGACCAGACCAAAATTCTGGTTGTAGACAGTAATTGCTACGCCCTGAGATCCTCCTGCAGGAACAGTTTCAGCGGCGAAGGCCGGCAAGCCTAGACTAGCAATAGAGCTGAGGAGAAAACTACCGGCCAGAAAGATTCCAGTCACAGCGGAAGTCGATCGCTTATTCAATTTATTACCTCAACTCTCGATTTAGATTAGTCGGCTTAGACACTAGTTTTTCAGATTCAAGACTGCAAGCAGCTTCTTGGCCATATCAACGTCTAGTTCATGGCCACCTTTTGTACTGATAATGCGTGCTTTTAGGCGCAGCGGGTTGACACCAACCAAAGCCAAATCACCAATCAAATCTAGTAACTTGTGACGCACGGGTTCATCGGGTGAGCGCAATGGCATGGTGAAATCATCATCAGTAATACTGACCACATCATCGACCAGTCCGAGCATTTCGTGCTCTTTCAACATACCAAAGGTGCGCGCTTCATAGACAATTTTAGCGTCTTGGCTTGGCTCCCAACTCTTCCACACTTGTCCAATTTTAGGGTGCTTCCAATCCATCAGGTAAGTGACTGAAAAACTATCAGCCGGCACAGCTAAAATTGAGCGATCGCCTTTGCCAACGCTAACGACCTCAGGCAAATCGATATCGGCAACAACAGCTCTTTGTTCAATTCCAGCACTTTGGAAAAGTTCAATCCAGAATTGTGCACTACCATCAGCCAAGGGCATCTCAGGACCGTCAACTAAAACATAAAGATCATCCAGGCCCCAAAGTGTGACAGCACACATAAAGTGCTCAACAATACATAGCCGAGTCTTGCCAACTCCGAGCACAACATTGCGCAAAGTGTTTACAACAGAACTTGCCTTGGCCGGAACAGCAACTAAGTCTTTTTTGTCACCAGCGACGCAAAAGAAAGTGATACCACTACCCGGAGGAGCTTGATAGACCTCTACCAAAACCTCTTGCTTAGAGGTCATGCCTTTACCGCGGTAAGCAACCAACTTTGGAGCTGAATTAAGAATCTGCTTCAAGTCACCGCTAAGTTGATTAGAGTCAGACAAAGTGACGTTCGACATTATTTGCCTCCCAAAATTCGCTCCTCCAACAGAGCGATTCGACGTTTCAAGTCTTTAACGTCATCTGTCACCCTAGGCAGGCGACGTAAGTTGGCATACATAACAAAGAACTCGCGGGCAGGCATGGCTGGAGTTCCGGCATGAATCTCGCCTGGATCAATATTTTTCATAGCGCCAGCTGCACCAGACAAGACGGCATCATTAGCAAGCTTCAAGTGGTCGCTCAAGTTGGCACTACCGCCAAGTACAGCTCTGTCTCCGATAGAACAGGAACCCCCAATCGATGCGTTGGCAACGATCAAACATTCGCGGCCAATGCGATTATTGTGAGCAATCATTACCAAATTGTCGATTTTGGTACCCTGGCCAACGACAGTAGCGCCCATAGTGGCACGGTCAATGGTGGCATAAGAACCAACCTCAACGTCATCCTCTATTATCACAGTACCTATTTGTGGAATCTTCAGCAGCGGGTTCGCGGCATCAGAGAAGTCACGACTGCCAGCCATATTCTTCTCAAAATTGCTCGGCTTTTCGGTGACGTAAGCAAATCCATCAGCTCCCATACTGGCACCCTGCTGCAAGATTACTCGATTGCCGACCTTGCAATAGTCTGCAACCAAGCAGCTCGGATAGAAAAGCGCATCCTCTCCGATTTCGACGGCACCACCTATAACGCAGTGAGCCATGATGATGGATCTGGCTCCTATTTTAGTCTTAGGACCGATCACAACATAAGGACCAATTGCTACATCTGCAGCAATTTCGGCAGAACTATCAACAATGGCAGTGGGGTGAATTCCTTTCTCTGGATAGAAACGCTTCGGAGCAAGAGCTGTCAAAACTCTCTGAATAGCCAGATTAGGCCTTTCAACCAATATCATATTGCGGTCGGGAAAATCGACTTCAGTGCCGAACGGAGCCACAACGGCAATTGCTTTGCATTGAGCCAGCTTGCGCACCAGCTTTTGCTCAAAAACAAAAGCCAAATCTTCGGCCTTGGCATTTAGTGGAGAGGGAGAAACGCTTTCCACAGTGATTGAAGAGTCGCCGTGCACCCGGCCACCGATCAGTCCTGCAATTTGACCTAAATTCATAGCTTGAGGGAGGCGCATAAATTGCTGTCCTTTTATTGGAGGGAAGCTAAATTGGGACTAGAACCAGGACTTGTAAACAGCTTAGTAGCTCAGCACAGCCTAAAACCGGGAAGCAAAAAACAACTATACCCGCGCAGAGCGCGGGCAGAGTTGACAAACAATATATAAGCCATATGCAAAATGGCCATTTTCTCTACGGTCAAAAAGCTGAGGCAACATTAGTTATCTCAGTAGATATCATCTACTTGGTTACTGTTTTAGATGCAGCGCTTGCGGAAGATCCCAGTCGCTTTACAACGCCTTCGGTGATATCAGTACCACCCAAAAGAACTGCACCCTTCATCAAGACGGTATCAAGCTTACGGCTAGCAGCTTCGGCTTTAATCGCGCTATCAATGTCGGTTTCAAGCTGTGTTTCAAGGTTTTGAGCCTTAGCTTGAGCCTTCTTGTACTCATCGTCAATTTTGGTCTGAAGACGCTTCTGCAATCCTTCCAACTCAGCTGGAGGCTTTTTCGCATTCTTGGCTTCTTCATATTGCTTGTTTGAATCTTCAAGAAGCTTGCGCACTGACTCTTCAGTTTTCTTGAGTTCCTCAGCAGCTGACTGAGCCTTATTGAAGCTTGTAATCACTTTGTCGCGATCGACAACGCCAAGTGTTGCCGATTTTACAGCCGGTGCAGTCTGGGCAAGAGCGCCGGAGCCGATTGATACGGCCATAATGGCGCTAACCAAGGCGAAAGACTTTTGAACGTTCAGCATTCATCTCTCCAAAAAACTATTCAAGTATCACTTGTCAGGTCTCACTTAATCATGTTGAGAGGCCCGAGCGCACAGTTTACAACATTCAGGCGAGTCAAACCAGCAAGACTAAACCGCTGTAATTAAAACTTCTCTCCAAATCCGACGGTCATTCGAGGAGCGCGATTACCCAAAATGGTGCTGACAATCGGCAAACCATAATCGATACGCACCAATCCCACCATTGGCATATTTATCCGTAAACCTAAGCCCACCGAAGCACCGAAGTTAGAGCGCGAAAGCAAACTATTAGTGCTTGAATTGCCTACCACCTGACCATAATCAAAGAAACCAGCAATCTTAACGTTCTTTTTGATGGTGCTTGTGATCTTATTGTCGTCCGGTAAGAAAGCCAATTTTGCCCTAATCTCAGCTGTACCCATAAGCATACCGGCACCAGTACCAAGATCTGAGAATGAGCGATAACCACGAACACCATTCCAGCCACCTAAGCGATATTGCGCGAACTGCGGCAATCCACCTACCGAAGTACCCGCTTGAGCATTCAGTGCCAGAGTAAAGTTCTTGTTCTTGCCAAATGATTTAAATTTGCTGGCACTCAATCCGGCTTTCATAAAGCCACCACCAATTCCCGCAGAAGGGCTGATCGATGCCTTAAGAAACGATCCAGTTGTAGCATCCATTGCACTATCTCTGGTGTCACGAGTTAGTGAAGGATTAACAGTAATAAAGGTGCCACCACTCAATTGCTGCGCCCGTGACTGACCGGCAATCGCCGCGGCCTGAGCATCGGTGCTAGCCATCCCCGTAGCCAGAGCGCGACCAGCCATAGAAGTCAAAATGTCTTGATTAGCAGCAACACCGGCTACGTTCTTAAGAAAAGTATTTTCACCGATCAGACCGAGATTGGCATTCCAACCTCGAGCCAGTGGTTTAGAGAAGGTTGTGCTGACTCCAACAGTGCGTTGCATCGCTTGGTCGATAAACATACTGCCCATGTTTCGGCCGAAGCCCGAGACAGCCATAGAAACATTGGAGCCACGTAAGCTTGGCTCAACCCAATTGGCTTCAATATTGTAGGTACGACCAGTAGGAAGGAAAGTATTGCCAGCATTATTGATTGAGTTAGTGACGCTATTGAATGTCCCAGAACCAACCTGTGAGCTGAAAGAAAGCACTTGACCGCGGCCTCTAAAGTTGCCATCAGAAAAATTGAGTGATCCAAATGGTCCAGCAACAGAGTCGACACCGCCACCTAGACCAACAGAACCAGTTCTCTTCTCATCGACTTCGACCTTTAGTGTGTACTTATCTGGATTCGTGGTTGACGGAACCAACGAACGTCTAATGTCCTGAAAATAGCCATTGGCATACATCTTCTTCAAGTCATTAGTCAGCTGCTTTTCGTTATAAACAGCTCCAGCCTTAGTTTTAATACCATTCCTGATAATAAAGTCTTTGGTCTTTTTATTGCCGACGATTTCAATGTTATCGATGGTACCTTCGTTTATGACAAGTTCAACCGAACCATCGGGGTCATCCTTAACGTCAGTGACACGAGCAAGAACAAAGCCCCTTTCGTGATAGCCCTGCTCGACCTTGTCAATAGCCGTCGAAAGAGCGTTGAGATTCTGCGGTTTACCTAACTGATCGCTAAATAGTTTGGTGATTTCTTCAGTTGAAATAGCGTCGTTTCCACGAATGGAAAACTGCGTAATCGGTGCATTTTCAGTCACACGAATCTTGAGCAAGACGCCGCTGCTAGTCATTTCTGGATTGACTTGCAAGCTCTGCTCGTCAAAATAGCCCATTCCGTGAATGGCTTTAAGATCTTGCATAACGACTTCGCGGTCGTATCTATCACCCTTTCTGGTCTTTACGACACTGTTGATTTCTTCTGTAGAAACAAGGCGATTGCCTTCAATCTTGACGTCGTCTACGACAATATCGCTAGCTAAAGGTGAAGCTATGGCTTGACTGCTACCTAGAACTGGCGACCCACCAACGGTGAAGTTAGATGGCGTAGTGCTCATCTTAAAGTCGTCAGAACCTTGGGCGCAAACTGGCAAAACAGGTGCCAGAACTAATGAGCAAGCCAACATAGCTGCCACTAATGATGAAGCTTGAATTTCTGGGAGAAGTTTGAACTTCACTAAAAACCTATTTATTAGGCGGTTTGCCACGGAAAATTGCGGAGAACTGGCAGTGTCACTTTTACAGGAGCACCATCGGCTTGTATTCTAACAGACCTTGAAGCATGCCAAGGTGTTCCGTAACACAAGACTTCTGAGCAAACTCTAATCACTTGACAGCCCAGTGCTGCGCCGTGTGATTTTTAGATGGGTCAATACTTCGCACTTTGGCCGATATCGGTCAAAGTGCGAAGTAGCAATTAGACCGATATCGGCCCCGTTGAAATTTACGAAAATGCCATCACCATTTTGAACTTTCTTGCTCAAAACTCCGTATAGAAAAATATGGACGATGTGGTGAGGTTGTTATGCAATTCAGCGGCGAAGAAAGAGATGCAAATTTAGAACTAATTGAAAAGCTATGGCCAGTTTTTGAAACGCGAATTCCAGATGATGCAGCTGCAATGGAGTTTGTTCTTCAGACTCTGCTAACTAGCAGCGCACTTCATTGTCAGTGCGGTACAACAGTTAAGAAGAAGTTGCGATCAAAGAGGCCGCGCACATTGATTTGCAAGAACTGCAAGAAAGAAATTTGGTTCACAGCGAGAACTCCCTTTAAAAGGGCTGAGCGACTTAAAGCGTGGCTCGGTGCGATCTATCTGATGGGTCACGGAGCAATAGTTACATCAAACAAACTAGCCGAGCTTGGGGGCACGGCAATCTCTACAGCACTGAACATAGTTAGAACTATTGGCCTTGTACTAGAGAACGAACGCCAGAAAGAAAAAGCAGACATGTCTATTCAAGTGCCATCAAAAGAATTTGATTCTTTATTCTGCCGACGCAGCTTACTCACGCTACCGAAAGTTCATCCATCAACTGAAATCAACGATCCAAAAGCCAATGTTGAGCCCGATACGAATCCAAAGCAGACAGGTGCAGAAGCTGACACAGTTGAGCAACTGAGTGAAAGTGAGCTGGAAATACTTGAATTGATATCAAACGAACCAATAACTGCAGATCAGATATGTCAGCGCACAACTCAGTCAGCTAGTGCTGTTGCTAGCGCTCTTGTTATGCTTGAAATCGAGGGCTTGATTCAGTCGCAACCCGGAGGGCGATTCTCTCGACGAAGCGACAACAGCAACAACAAAAACAACCACGACAAGAAAAAAACAAGACAAACCAATATGGCCGCGACTATGCCGCTGGTTGGGAGAGCCATCGATTCGACCAGGTCAATAAGAGGCGGGATTAGTAGAAAGTATTTACAGGTATATTTAGCGGCAATTTGGTGCCAATTGGATCGTGCGCGATGGAACGAAGAAAAACTGCTTCTTGCTTTCTTGCGAGCACCGGAAATTACTTACCAAGATATTTTGAACTATGAGTCTCCTGCAATTGCCTCAATGATGACATTTTCTTAAATGTCGCCCCACGCCATTGCCTATATTAAAGTGATAGCGGTCCTCAAACTGAACCGCTACCAAAACTGTTTAAATCAAAAGTTGAGCTAAGCTTCGAACCAACCGACGGCTTGAGGATCGAGATTGATATTTATTTGCTTAACTTCAGTGTACGCTTCAAGACCAAAAGTCCCGAGCTCTCGCCCCCATCCACTTTGCTTATAGCCACCCCATGGGCATTCGGTATAAGTATTGTGATAAGCATTTACCCAAGTGATACCAGCTCGCAATTGCTTCACGACGCGATGGGCACGAGTTATATCATTGGTGAAAACGGCTCCAGCCAATCCGAAGAGAGAATCATTTGCTAACTCAACTGCTTCTTCTTCGCTGCTGAACTTTTGCACTACTACAACTGGCCCGAATATCTCTTCTTGAACAATTCGCATGTCCGATTTGACATCAGAGAAAATTGTTGGATTGACATAATAGCCACTTCCATACTTTTCACCTTTGGGCTGATCACCACCAGTGACAAGCTTGGCACCCTCTTTCTTACCAATTTCCACATATTCAAGCACACGCTTCATTTGAGTTTCGCTTACCAAAGGCCCCATCTCAGTTTCAGATTCTAGACCAGGACCAACTCTAATTTTCTTAGCTCGTGCAGCCATTTTCTTAACGAATTGATCGTAAATAGATTGTTCTACAATCATTCGAGATCCTGCAGAACAGACTTGACCAGCATTGCAATAAATAGCAAACAGCGCGTAATCAACGGCAATATCCAGATCAAAATCAGGGAACACCACCATTGGTGACTTTCCACCAAGCTCTAGGGTGACTTTCTTTAAGTTAGTGAGAGCGGCTGCGGCAATACGCTTGCCTGTGTTAACACTACCAGTGAAGGCAATCTTGTCCACAATTGTGCTCTCAGCAATTGGTTGACCAACAGTAGGTCCATCGCCTAAAACAATGTTGACGACGCCGTCCGGCAGTTTCAACTCGTGCAGCAATTCAGCGAGGCGAATCACAGTCAATGGAGTAAATTCGGAAGGCTTAAGAACGCATGTATTTCCCGCTGCTAGAGCTGGGGCAAGTTTCCAGGCAGCCATCAAAAGAGGATAATTCCAAGGAATGATTTGGCCACAGACACCTATGGGCTCGCGCACTACAGTGGTCACTGAAGGTGCTGGCACATCGATTGTTTGACCACTTGGTTTAGTTATCAATCCTGCGTAATAGCGGAAGCAGTAAGCAGCGTCAGCGACATCGTAGGTTGTCTCGCGCAGTGGCTTGCCACCATTGAGTGTTTCTAGTTCAGCCAATTCCTCGGCGTTAGCATCAATGGCATCAGCGATTTTATTGAGAAACTGTGAACGTTCTAGAGCTGTCAATCGTGGCCATGGGCCGAAGTCAAAGGCTTTTCTGGCAGCCTTTATAGCTTCATCAACATGTATTTTTGAAGCTTCAGCCACCTTTGTCAAAGGCTTGCCGTTAGCAGGATTTACGAGGGTGCGCTCACTAGCTCCGTCGACAAATTTTCCATCAATAAATAGTTGCCACTTACGATCTACTTTGACTTTCGGAGCCGTTAGGGTTTGAGCCATGAGTTTATCCTCTCAATATAAAATTGTTGCGCATACAAAGCGACGCAGCACTAGAAAGCACGCCAGATAGCGAATAGATTAGCGCTTGCCACAGAACAGAAAAGCGTCCCAACAGGGTGGCAATCATATCATTTGTGCAACAATATTAACTATTTCATCCTTAGTTTCGATTGGAGACCTTAAGCGCATGGCTCACGGATATCCCGGCACCTTCCTCACCCTTGAAGGACCAGAGGGCGCTGGTAAGACAACACAAGTCAAGCTGCTTTCCACAAAACTTGATGCCATTGGCATTCCTCATCTGATCACTCGAGACCCGGGCGGCACTCCGCTTGGAAAGCAGATTCGACGAGTTCTTCTCACTCCGGGCAACCCGGTCAGCCCGATGGCCGAGCTCTTGCTCTATTCGGCTGACCGCGCTCAACACGTGGACGAATTGATTATTCCAGCTCTCAAGGCCGGAAAGCTTGTCATCTGCGATCGTTTCACTGACTCTACGGTAGCTTATCAAGGATATGGCAGAGCCCTAGATTTAGAGCTAATCAACCAACTCAACCAAATGTCGACCCAAGGCTTGAAACCAGAACTGACAATTCTCTTTGACTTAGAAAGCGAAAAAGGTTTGGGTCGCCTTCATCCAGGTGGCCATGACCGAATGGAAAGGGAAGCAATTGAGTTTCACCACCGTGTTCGAAAGGGCTATTTGGAACTATCAAAGAAAGAACCTGACCGCTGGCAAGTAATTGACGCAAGCAAAGCGTTGAGCGCGGTCCAAGACGAGCTCAAGCAAATAATCAGCACTGCCTTCGGCAAACGTTTCGACTTTTCTCAGCTTTAGACCTAGCGGTCTTGTCTCAGCTTTAGACCTAGCGGTCTTTTACGTGGGCACTCATTTCTTTTGCCAAGCCATCAAGATCGCGACGAATCTCCGCTTCGCTTTCAGCATCGAGTTCTCCACCTTGTGCGATTCTCATGCTGCGCTCTTTGCGCTGAAGATCTGTGGCCCGCTGCTTCAAATGCTTGTAGTGACTTTCAGCGACCTTCTTATCCTTGCTCGAATCATCGAGATACTTCAAAGTATCCGTCAGCTGAATGGCAGGCGGCGGCAATTTAGCCAGCGGAGTTGAGTTAACAGAATCAACAAAAATTATCGGGGCATAGAGAAAAGTGTTTGATAAGAATGGATAGTAGTAGCCAGAGCTTCCCTTCCAAAAATTACAGTTAAAGTTACCTATTCTACAGGTGAATGCGGCCCCTCCTGTGAATTGAGGGCGACTGGCTGGCCAGACGTAGGGAACGAGCGGATTGAGAAAAACCTGCTGCCCATATTGATTCAGAAAGGCTCCGTTGAGACCGTAGCGATAACCACCACCGATCACATAATTACTAGCCTGCAAGGCGTTCACGTTCCCTGAGAATCCACCATTTTGGAAACTATTAAAAGGAGAGACTGAAGCACTACTTCCAGGAATCGACGAGCCAAAAGATCCAGGGGCACTGGAACTATTGCTGGAACTACTAGTACTACTATTAAAACTACCCTGAGCGATTGCTGGAGCAAGTGTCAGCACGATAATTGCAATGACAAAGGGAGCCCGAGCTAACAATACACGCGCATCCATTGACAACGTGCTAGTCGATAATTTCATAAGGACGTTAATAGGTATCTTCATAGGGACTCGCCTCAGAAATGGTTCCAATCTAACCTACTGCTGCCAAAACTAGTCTAGATCAACTATTAGGCAATAGCCATTAGTCTTTGCTTTGTTCCTCAGGAGTAGACTTAACGAACCACTGATAGTTAGTTTCTTCGCCCAGTGCATGAGCGCAAATCAAGCTCCATAAGCAGAGGAAGCCAAGTGAATTGACATTATAGACCCCCACCGGGGGCAAACGGCCAGTGGTTGCTAGGGTAATAAGCCCTGGAGCGGCTACTATGGCACAAAATATTCCGAGCTTTTTGGCAATGCCAAAGAATGGTTTGGACAGCTTGTTCTTACGAGCTAGGAGAATTAGACCAAAAACAACCAAAACAAGGGCCACGGCCAATCCATGCACAGCCCAATCAAAGATTATTCGGCAAAAAATATTGACCGCAGCTTCTTGCACTGCGTGAACAGTCTCAGAGTAACTAAAATTATCTGATAGTCTTTCCATTTACGTGATTTCCATTTTTAGTCTTCTTTAGTTTCGGCCGAAGAGTCTTTCTACTCTCATACTTATTGACTTGAGCCTTATTGCCTTGAGCCTCATCCCCTTGAGACTTACTAATTCTCCCTCTTAGCTGCAGTGTGGAGGGCTCTTCCTAAATTAGTAAAGGCTTCTGCCATATTGGCATCACAATCGATTGCCTTTCTCCACTCAGCAATGGCGTCATTTTTTTGCTCGCTGCGCCACAAGGCCAAGCCTAAATTATTGTGCGCATTGGCGTCATATGGCGCATATTTCAGACACTCTTTATACGCTTCAGTTGATTGTTGTAGCAAACCTGATTGGTAAAGCGCCACGCCCATATTGTAATGTGCCTCCGGATAGTCTGGTTTGAGGCCAATCGCCTGCCGCCAAACATCAACAGCTTCGTCGTAGCGTTTAAGTTGATAAAGCACAATTCCTAAATTATTGCGTGCTTGCGGATAACTTGGGTCGACCTTTAGGGCCCGCTCGAGAACGAAAACAGCCTCCGGTAAATGGTTCATTTTCCAGAGCACTACACCCAGACAATTGAGAGCATCAGTATCATTAGGAGCGGACTCAAGCAAGCTTGAAAGTATTTTATGTGCTTGAGTAAACTCACCGAGACCTTCATAGCTCTTAGCAAGCCGCAATTCTATGTCGCGCGGCAATAGCCCCTTTTTACCTTGTAAAGCCTTTTGGGCTGTCTTGTACTCAAGCAAAGCTTGCTCATAGCGGCGTAAGGCTCGCAATGAATCACCCATATCTACCCGTACTTCTTGCAGCTGCGGATTATCACGCAATGCTTCTTGAAACGCAGTCAAGGCCGCATCATTGTCGCCTTTCAATGCCAATACATGACCCAGATTGCGATGGGCTTCAGCAAAATCAGGATTGAGCCTGAGGGCTTTATATAGAGCCTCAACGGCCAAATCATACTGACCGGCTGAAATATAAGAATGTGCCAGGTTGTTAAACAATTCACAGCGAGTCGGATTGTTTTCTATTGCTTTTTTAAATTCTTCAAGGGCTGCTTTATTGTTGCCCTGCCGTTTAAGACAAACAGCAAGATTGTTGTGAGCAGAAACATTCTGTGGCTCCCGGCGAATTACTTCCTCAAATTGCTTAATGGCTATATCGAGCCTATCCGATTGAGCATTCTCCATTCCAGAAAGCAACAACTGACTAGCCGACAAAGTATCAAGATTGAGATTCTGAGCTGCGTCCTTAAAATCGAGAGCGCGAGTCGGTAAATCAGACACGGGAGCACTCATTTCAAAATTTGATTCTGAAAATGAATTCGCACCCTTCGCCTCTGCTGCTGAATTTGTTGTTATGTTCTCAGAACTTCTAGGAGCGTTTGACAAGCCCTGAATTGCAGAATTATCAACGCTCGGATTCTGACAAATCGCCCCCATGGGATAGGCCAATAGTGAAACAGAAGTGATCGCCACAGCCAATAGGAACGGTTTAATAAACGTACAGCAATGACTTATCGACACTTTCTCCTCCAGCCACATTTGAGAATATCAGGATGAGGCCAAGTCTTGTAGACTCTAATGATGACGAAATGAGGTTTCCTAGCCGTGGAAAAACCAGTGACAATTGCCTTGCCAGTGAAGGCTTGCATCAAAGCAATAGTGCTTCTTGCCCTTATTTGCGGTGCTTTGCTCTGGCAGCCACTCGCTCCTAGCTGCCTCAGTGCAGAAGAGCTCGCTTTCGACCGGAAATTTAGTCGCGAGGAGCTCTTACTCTTGAATTTGGGCCACGGCCAAGGGTCTGCTGGATTCTTTTTGCTAGAAGCACTTAGACAAAGCAAAGAAACTACTCATAATTTGCAACGAGCCATGAGCCAAATGCGCCAGGTTGAAGCCACTTATGCTAAATCAAAAGGACGTCCCGATGACAAGTACTTACAGACTGCTGAACTAAAGTTGACTCAAGCACGTCAGCGTTCGGAAGAACTTTCAGAAAACATTTCTGATGGTTTCCGCGATATGAAGCGCTCTGTCAAAGAAACTCTATTGCGCAATCCTTAATAAGGCAAGTATTAACCTGCCGATACTAGGTCTACCATAATAGGTAAAGTGCCAATTGGCTTTTGATTAACCTGCAAGACAACTTTGTAAGAACCAGCCGCTGGTAGAACTAAGCCAGGAAAAGCACTAACAACGCGATGCAAAGCTTCAGTAGTCGGCAATGCTTCTACCTGCCCTGGGGCCGAAGACGCTATTACCTCACCTGTGGGACCAACAACAATAAACTGATAGGCAAAAGCTTCAGGCAACCCACGCAGTTGAGCAAAGGCATAGACGATAGGAATCATCGCCGGGAAAGCTGTTGATGTGAATGAGTTATGGACGTTGACCAAAGTCACAGCGTCTTTTCTGAATATGTCTTGCGACACACGTTCGCAAAGACAAATACCAACAAGCTCCGGAAGTTCAGTCATAGTTTCTCCATTTGACGGCACATTACAGACATATTTACTTACGCAAATACAAGCGCGATGCTAGCAAATCTTTCCCCTAGTCCGCTAACTATCCCCCATTGGGATTACTTACTAGCAACATAGTCGTGATATCAATCCCTTTGGGGGACGATCAAATAGCCATATCGCGGGATGGAATAGTCAGTTGGAACTGTCATATTTATATTAGGCAGTCAATCGGCATAACGCCGCTGCTTACGAGCCCGGACTACTGGCAATTTTTAAGCCCTCACAATTTTCGAGTGAGGGCGATTTTTACTGGCCTATTTGGTCGACAGGTTCTATCGACTTAGAGAAGGAGCGCAGCCATTAAAGTTTATATACCAACAGGCATACAGATTCTAGTGAGCGCAGCCCTTCTCTCAGCTATCCTCGCAGCTCCTTGCTTCGCTCCACTAGGGTCATGCGCAGCTCTAGCTGCCAGTAACCAGGCAAAAGAGACCTATAATCGGGAAAATAATGCGGCAAGCACAGAAGCTGAAATATGCCAGACAGAACTTGCAAAAAAATTGCACGCTGACCAGTTGCGCCTACAAGCTGGTCAGCTGGCCTCTCAAGGCAAATATAGGCAGGCACAAACTCTACTATTAGAAGCTCTAAAACTTTACCAAGGCAGTCTCGAATCAGACAATCCAGTAATAGTTTTGACAATCAACGATATTGCTCAGCAATACTTCTACATGGGCGATTTGAAGGCCTCTGAGCAATACTATAAGTTACTGCTCATAGTCAGCGAATCGTCATTTTCAGCTCTCTCGAAGCTAGAGAGAGCTGAAAAAAATATTCCAGCCTTTGTCGGCACAGAATTGAACAATATTGCCGCTCTCTACTTTAAGCAGGGCAGATGGAGTGATGCAGCAGCTCTTTTCGAAAGAGCTTTAGAAATTCAAGCCCGCTCGTTAGAAACAACCAAAGATGGCAGTGCGAACGTTGAATATGCCCGCACCCTAAATAATCTTGGTGTAGTATCAGCCAATGAAAACGACTTTGACAAAGCCAATCAGTATTACTGCCAGGCTCTAAAAATCAGAAAAGATATTCTCGGAGTACACAGCAAAGATTATGCCCTGAGCCTACATAATTTGGGCAGACTGAGAACCTGCCAGGGAAGGCTTGAAGAGGCTAGCAACTATCTATTCAAAGCACTGACAATCCGCAAAGAAATTCTGGGAGAAGAACATCCTGAAACAGCAGCTAGCTATTTCGGCTTAGGCGAACTGTACTCAAGTCAGGAGAATAACTGTAAGGCCGTTGAGTATCAAACTAAGGCATTGGCACTTAGAGAAAAATCTCTCGGAGCAACTAATCCAGAGGTTGCCGCTTCATACTTTGCCCTAGGCAGCTATGAAGAAAAACTAGGCAACAGAGAGAAGGCACGTTTACACTATGCCAAGGCTCTAAAGATAAGAGAGGCTGTTCTCGGTAGCAACCATCGAGACACGCTAAAGGCCTTGGTAGCGCTATCAATTTTAGAGCAAAACAACCTGGCTATTGCCAACTACTGACTCAAGTCAGATCCACTGCGAAATGGACCAGCCCCATTAGTTAATTCACCCAACAAAGCTGAGTTCTTTAACACTTTCTCAATAGTGACGCGATCAAGGCGATTGTCTGATGACAGCATGTTTTTTAGGGGAATGACATTGGTTAGAGCAGAAGGGATAGAGAAGTCCATACCGAATGCCTTGAGCTCAGAATTTATATCTTCCTCCCGCGGATTGCGATAGCCAATCCAGCGGTAGGGCCCGACAGTTCGTTCAAAGTCGCGTGCAGATTGTTTAGTCAGAACAACCAATCGACCCGGATCAAGTGTAATCAATTTCTTGTCAGCGACAATATGAACTGCACTTTCTTTGCTCTGGTGCAAATCGAAAACGGCTACATCATCTGCTGTTTTCATAACAAAGACAACAGCTCCAGCGGGAACTATAATCGTACTCTCTCCAGCATGAACAACAATATCCTGAGCCGGAGCAAAGACCATATTGCCCTGCTCTAAACCAAAGCTATTACCACTCGTGTCGCCAAGTAAAACAATTCCTTCTGCAGCCAGTTTGGCAATATCTTCTTTGCTCATGCTGCTTTTATATGTAGTCTGACCATCAATCAGCACCCGCGAACCAACGCTTGCCTTGCGCACTAGTTCTTCATTTTCTTGACTTATATCTACACTTAATTGCTCTTGATCAAAAACGGGGGTGAGATCTGTTGGTATGCGCAGCCCTAACTCAGCATTTTGTTGCGCACCCTGATTCAGTAAGAAAAAGGCAAAGTCAAAGTTATTTGAAGCAAGCGGATTAGTGGTGACTGCGGGTAAAGGTGGCGGACCAAGCGAGTTGCCATTGTAGACAATTGCAGGAGTGTTAAATGGAGCAGCTGGCAGCACAGCAGACGGAGTTGGTGTGATAGTAAGCAAACCAGACGGCAGGCCCGCTGGTAGACCAGTAACGGTGTTGAGATTGCCAATGGTGAGTTGTTGACCAGCATTGATACTGCCAGCGCCGACGTTCAAAGTGAGCGGCTGATAAGGCCCAGATCCAATACCAATCACACCGGTGTTAGGAATTCCACCAATAGCTGAAATGGGCGAATTGACATTAAAAACTGGATTAGTTGCCGGATTGTTAGCCACAAGTGTGACGACTCCACCGCTTCCAGTACCGCCATTGGCAGATACTGGAGAATTTACAGTTGCTCCATTGCTGGCAATAGTGACGAGGCCACCGTTATTGAATCCGTTTGAGGCGATACCCGACGCGGTGCCATTGGGGATAGGACTACCAACAATAAAAGGATTATTTGACGTAGTGTTAACACTGACAACGCCGCCATTGCCGTTGGTAGCAAATGTCGAAATACTGTTGCCGCCTGGGCCTATGCCGACTACACTCAAGTTGGCGCTATTGCTTGTTATTGAGCCACCATTGCCTGTCGCCCCACCAAAAGATTGAAGAGTGTTGACTCTAATATTGGCGTTGCTACTGAGTGAAATGGCACCACCGTTGCCAGCTCCAACAGCAGAACCGTTAGAGCGGATATTGCCACCGTTAACAATTCCAGTAGAACCACTGATGTTAATACTGCCACCACTGCCAAGCGCACCGCCACCATTGGCGCTGACATCAAAGCCGCCTAGGCCGACACTGCCACCATTAGCAACAACATTTATATTGCCTCCGTTGCCAGCGGTGTTTGAGGTATTGATTGCCGTGGTGAAATTGATAGCACCACTCTGGCTGACAATTCCAACAGCCGTAGGATTTCCCACAGCTGAAAGAATGTTGTTGTTTCCTGCTAACTGACCAAGATTGACGTTTAAGCTATTTGGGCCAACGTTATAGTTGATAGCAGGTGCTTGCACTAGACTTCCAGAAGCACCACTAATCGTGATTGGTCCTTGATTGGCAGCGCCAGCTGTATTGAAGGTAACATTGGTGGCGCCAACTAAACTTGAATTAGCAGCCATAGTCACGCCTAACCCATTACCGGCTGCATTGCTGTCGATAGTTAGAGCAGCGGTCGTTGCTTTAAGCTGAGAGTTGGCCCCAAGATTAAGAGCTGGGGTATTGATTGTAGTGCTGCCACCGCTCACAACCGCAGCCGATGCCAAAGTAACGTCAGAGCCAGCTGCCACTCCAGCGACAACTGAAAGTAGGCCAGTAGTAGTGACATTATTGTTTATTCGCACATCAGAGACACCAGAACCAGAACGCAAAGTGAGATTTCCGGCACCACTATTGATAGCACCAGAACTAATCAGGTTTGCTCCTGCTCCATTAGCAGCAAAGCTTGTAAGTCCACTCGAAGTAAAAGGTCCAATCCGAAGATCACCGTTAGCCGTGGTCACAGCCGCGGTGGTTACAGTCGCTCCGTTAGAGACAACTGCGCCATTGATCTGTTTGACATTAGCCGCAACAGTGCCGCCTCTAAACGAGACCGTATTGCCGGCATTCAACAAGCCATTGGCTGCCCCACCAGTTACAGAGACATTTCCAGCCGTTGAGGGGTTAAAGAAAATATCGCCAGCTCCTACAGTGGCTGCGTTAATTTGCGAGCCAACACCCATGGTCACCTGCAGGGCGGCACCAGCTCTGTTGCTTTGAATGGCAACATCACCGTTTGTAGCGGTTATTGTATTGTTGCCACCAGTGAGCAACAAATTGGGCGTAGTCAAAGTGATATTGCCAGAAGCCAATAAGTCAGCATTGGCAGAAAACGACACTGAATTGGCCGCAACCGTACCAGAGGTAAGGCTGATATTGCCAGAGTTTGCAGTTAGGTCATCGCGCACAATGATGTTCGCTGGACTCGTGAAAATGAGATCTCCGTTAGAAGTGATAGGCCCGAGTCGCAGATCACCCAAGACACTAGCTTGAGCTACAGAAACATTGAAAGGAGTTCCAGTGCCGGTAATGGTGCCGTTAATTTGCCTGACATTGACATTAACAGGATTACTCAGGCCGCCGTTAAAATTGACATTACCTAAACCATTATTAGCGGTCAGCACTCCATTGAGTGGACCACCGCTAATGGCAATAGAACCAGGTGCTCCCAGCGTATTGAAGGAGAGATTGCCAACAGTGGCTCTCAACAAAGAATTCGCACCGTTCAAAGCAACAGACAAGGCGTTGGCCGGAGCATTACTAGAAATCTGTAGATTGCCAGTGCTGGCAAGAACTGCACCAGTGCCGTTGACGACCAAGTTAGGCGTAGTGATATTAGTGCTGCCACCGGATAGATTGACGGCATTGGCAATAGTGACATTTGAAGTAGGGTCAGAGCTAGAGCGAATAGTCAGCGTGCCAGTACTAGTCACCGCATTGTTGATGGCAACATTGGCGTTAGCACCGCTGCCAGCCTGCAAAGTGAGGCTACCGGCACCAGAACTGATCGTACCTGTGGTGATGATGTCGGCGCCTACACCATTGGCTGTAAATGACGTCAGCCCGCTTGATGTATAACCACCAACTCGAAGATCACCGGTAGCTGTCGTGATTGACGCTGTCGTGTTAGTACCGTTTGATACTACTCGGCCATTAATCTGATTGACATTGGCCGCTACGGCTCCACCTCTAAACGAAACTGTGTTGCCTGCATTTAACAGCCCGTTAGCGGCACCACCAGTGACTGTGATGCTTCCGGCAGTGGTCGGGTTGAAGAAAATGTCACCTGTGCCAACAGTCGCTGCGTTAATTTGTGCGCCACTACCAAGAGTAACGGCCAAGGCATTGCCTGCCGTATTGCTCTGTAGAGCTACGTCCCCGCCTGTGGCGGTGACAGTATTGCTGCCCCCAGTCAAAAGCAAATTAGGTGTGGTCAAAGTTACATTGTTACTGGCCAGCAAATCGGCATTGGCCAACAAACTAATTTGATTGGCGGCACTTGTGCCTGAAGTTACACCCAGGTTTCCACCACTAGTGGTAATGTCGGAAGCAATCAATACATTGCCTGCACTAGTCAAAACAACATTCCCGGTGGCAGCAATGGCCCCAGTATTTAACAGCGAACCAACTAAACCACTATTGACAGTAAATGTCGAACCAGTACCAGCAACCGTTCCATTTAACTGCCTGGCATTAACAGCAACAGCATTGGTGCCGCCATTGAGGTTAATTGAGTGCACGCCACCATTGGCGCTGACAATACCGTTAGCAGCTCCACCAGTGAGAGTAATCGCCCCCGGCAGTGCCACACTATTAAAATTGACATTGCCTGTAGTCGACTGAACAGTAGATGTCGGTCCGCCCAAAGCAACCGTAAGAGCGCGGCTAGCTAAATTGCTTGAGATTTGCAAATCATTGTTTGATGAAACTGAGCCCGTGCCGTTCACAACCAAACTAGGTGTGGTAATCGTTGTGGTTCCGCCAGACAAACTGGCAGCAGTAGCCACAGTCACGTTAGAGCCCGCCAGATTGCCAGCTACTACATTGAGATTACCCATCGTGGTCACTGTGCTATTCACAGTAACGTTGGCATTGGCCCCGCTTCCGGCCTGCAAGGTGAGATTTCCGGCCCCGCTGTCAATAGCACCGCGCACTATTACATCGGCACCAACTCCATTGGTGCGCAAGAGAGTAGGGCCTCTTGAAGTAATCGGGCCCACAGCTAAATCACCGCTTTGAGCCACTACTGAAACTGTCAAACCCGTGCCTCTGACCGTGCCAATGACATTGTTGACACTAACATCAACCGCTCCGACTCCAAGACCGCCATTGAGAAGCACTAGTGGCGTAGCTCCACCGGCTTGTAAAGTTCCCAAGCCAGAGTTCATGGTTATTGCGCCGCTGCCAGCGCCATTGAATGAAAGGTTGTTAGTGGTAGAAGCAAGCACACTACCTGAACCTAAAGTTACTGTCAGCGAATTTCCCGCTACATTACTAGAAACATCAAGAACACCGGCAGTGGCTTGCACCCTAGAACTTGTGCCTAGAACTAGAGTGGGTGTTCTGATATTAGTAATGCCGCCAGAAGCAGTAATGGCATTTGCCACAGTGACCTTCGAGTTGCTACCGGCGCCTGATGTCACAGTAAGAGTGCCAGTACTAGTCACAGCATTGTTGATGGCAACATTGGCATCCGCACCAATGCCGGCCTGCAAAGTGAGGTTACCAGCTCCAGAACTAATCGTACCGGTAGTGATGATGTCGGCTCCAACACCATTAGCAGTGAATGACGTCAGCCCGCTTGACGTATAAGCACCAACTCGAAGATCACCGGTAGCTGTCGTGATTGACGCTGTCGTGTTAGTGCCGTTGGAAACTACTCGGCCATTAATTTGATTGACATTGGCTACTACGGCTCCGCCTCTAAACGAAACTGTGTTGCCTGCATTCAACAGCCCGTTAGCGGCACCACCAGTGACTGTGATGCTTCCGGCAGTAGTCGGGTTGAAGAAAATGTCACCAGTACCGACAGTAGCTGCGTTAATTTGTGCCCCACTACCAAGAGTAACAGCCAAGGCATTGCCTGCCGTATTGCTCTGTAGAGATACGTCTCCGCCTGTGGCGGTGACAGTATTGCTGCCACCAGTCAAAAGCAAATTAGGTGTGGTCAGAGTGACATTATTACTTGCCAGCAAATCGGCATTGGCCAACAAACTAATTTGATTGGCGGCACTTGTGCCTGAAGTTACACCCAGATTACCACCACTAGTGGTAATGTCAGAAGCAATCAAAACATTGCCTGCGCTAGTCAATGCAATATTGCCAGTGGCAGCAATCGCCCCAGTATTTAAAGCCGAACCAACTAAGCCACTGCTGACAGTAAATGTAGAACCAGTGCCAGTAACTACGCCCTTCAACTGATTGGCATTAACAGCTACAGCATTGGTTCCGCCATTAAGGTTAATTGAGCCAGTACCACCATTGGCACTGACAATACCGTTGGCTGCCCCACCAGTAAGAGTAATCGCCCCCGGCAGTGCCGCTCTATTAAAATTGACATTGCCTGTGGTCGACTGAACAGTAGATGTCGGTCCGCCCAAAGCAACCGTAAGAGCGCCAGAGGCCAAATTACTCGAGACCTGTAAATCACCGCTGACACCAGTTAAAGACGCTGCCGCAGCGACGGTGAGTGCAGGTGTCGTCAGTGTGAGGTTGTGGCCATTGACTGTCGCACCGGCCAGAAGATCAATACTTGCTGTGCCGCTAGAACCAGAGGTCAGCGTAGTGATGCTGCCCAAATCAGAAGAGACGGCATTATTGACCGTAATGTCAGAATTGGCTCCAGAAGTTTGAATCACTAAATTGCCGGAGCCCGACTCGCTGACGGCTTGGTTGATCACAATATTTGAAGCAGTGCCAGCGCCAGTGGTAATAAGACTAAGATCACCAGCACCGCTCTTTGACACAGCACCGTTTATTGTAATGATGCCGCCGTTAGCGGCCATTCCAGATGTCTGTAGAGTAATGCCGCCGCTGGTATTAACAACATTGCCGATTGTGGTGATATCGCCGCCGGGACCATTGACTATACTGGTTACTCCACTTGTAGTCAGTGCCCCTACCCGCAAGAGTCCAGATTGAGCGCTGACATTAAGAGTGCCAACATTACCGTTGATACTGCTAGCAGCATCAACTCTGGACACATTTACTGTAGTAACTGAGGAGCTTTTGGCATTGAGGCTACCAAGATTGACAGCAGCAGCTCGTGTGGCACCTCCAACTAACGAACTTGTCAATGCTCCATTGGCTGAAATGAAAGTGACAGGAAGCACAGGAGTAGCAGTACTAACATTGATATTGCCGACACCCACACCGCCAGTAGTATCTATACCACCAAGTATCTGAATTGAATTACCCGCGGCGTTGGTCTGCTCCGCCACCAACTGAACATTGCCACCGGCTGTAGTGATAGGCACAGCCACCGGCAGAAGAATTCGGCCATTAGTAGTTCCACCAGCTGTCGCTGCCGATGCCGCCATATTCACTTCACCACCAGCGGTGTTAAAGCCGGTAATCGCATTCGTAGCAAAATCGATATTACCGCCTACACCCGAGCGACCACTGACAATAATATTAGACGTAGGAGATGACGCAGTCTCAAGGGAGCCGCTCGCCCCAGAGGCGAAGAAAGCAGAACCACCATTTGTATTGATAGCAATGCCCGCTCCAGAGGCAATATTGCCGCTCGTTACTACGGCCAAGCTAGAGCCACCAGTATTGATAGAGCCATTTAGTTGAATAGTTTGAGTTGGTGGAAGTGCTGCAGTGGAGGGTGAAGCAAGGATCTTAATACTGCCACCTGAAGAAGCGGTTATAGCTGCTAAGGTAAGGTTAGCGCCATTACCGTGGATGACAGCATTACCACCAGTAGTGCCAGTCAAAGAAAGGTTACCTAAGCTAATTTGCTTACCAGAACTGGCATTAGCACGGTCTTCAGCGAAGAAATTGCCGGCACTGCCAACCCCGACAGCATTTGTTGTAAAGGTAAAAGTAGGTGCAGTTATGTTACCGACGCCGTCCCCATCTTGATCAGACAGAAGAGTAATGGAACCGCCATTGCCTGCCGTTGGACTAGTATTCAAACTGCCAGAAGCTAGAGTCAGTGTATCTCCAGCGGAAAGCACGACGTTTCCACCACTGGTAGAAAAGCTACCGGCATTGAGGCTAATGCTTTCGCCGAAGGCATTAGAAGTGGCAGTAAAACTGCCGCCCTGGGTGGTTATTGCTCCTACATTTAGGGTAACTGCGCCGCCAGCAGAGAGGTTAACATTGCCACCAGACTTAAGCGACTGGCTGGCACCAGCACCAATTTGGATGCGCTGGTCTGTCGTCCCGGTAGCAACAGGGAAGGCAAAAGATCCACCGTTAGAAATTGCACCAGTAGAATCGTATGTAACACCACCGACGCTAACAGTCGGCTGAGCAAGGGCAACAGTTATGTTTCCACCAGTAGTAGTGGCGCCGCCGGAAGCCGTAAGTGAGCCAAGTTGTATACCGACAGCCGCAGCTCCACTGCTGCGACCAGCACCAATGGCAATATTGCCATTGGCATTTCCTGCCGAACCAGATGAATTTATATTCGACGTGGTCGGCAAAGCAATGGTGCCATTGGCACTGCCAGCAGCATTAGAAAACGCTATCAGAGTGACATTACCACCCGCACCAGCTGTACCACTAGCATCAATTAACGAGACTCCAGCGCCAGTGGTCAGTGTGATGTTTCCGCCAGTTGCACTGCCACCAGTGACGTTGATAGTGCCGCCCAATGGAATCGCACCAGCCGGTGGGGCACCAGAAACTGCGGCCACTCCAGCACCGGCGCCACTGGTTGTAAATGCTGCTCCGGCAATCATTGTTATATCTTGCCCAACCCCAGAGCCATTTCGAGCAGTTACTGCATAACCGCCAGCACCGCTATTAGTTATGTTGCCAGAAGCAATAACGGCAAGCTTTTCACCCACCGTAATATTGCCAGCGATGGCGATATTGCCACTGTTAAAATAAGTTGGGTCACCAACCAAACATTGTTCACCAAGAGTAAGCGTACTCGTATTGGCAGATACATGGGCGGCCGAGCCGTAGCTGTTGAGCACACCAGTCAACTGATCGACATGAACCTCTGCATTGCCGAGACCGGCATTAATATTGAGTTGCGACGAAAGCAAGTCGCCGCCACTAATATTTATATCGGCGCTGGAAGTATTACCAGCAGAACGAAAATTGATATCATCTTGGGCCGAGAGTTTGCCCGATAGATTATTAAAATTGATATTTGAAGCTAGGGTAGCAGCTGCCGTGTTGATATTGATGCTACCTGACGGTGCAGATAACATGCCGCTATTAACAAAATTGCCGGAGAACGAATTGACAGCCAAATTTCCAGTGCTTGCCAAAACCGTTCCAGTATTGGTGAAACTGCCGCCAGCATTGATGTTCAAAAATGCGGGAGAGCTGATCACACCTGAATTGTTTAAGAATCCAACTGTGTTTATGGTCAGCCCAGAAGATGAAAACAAACTACTGCCATTTGCCGCTGAGCCCAGCGACACTGTCGGCAAGGCGGCCGCATTAGCAGTTAGTAGCCCGCTCACTGTAAGATTACCAAAATTGAGAATTGATGCAGTTGAACTGCTGTTCTGCAAAGCAAAAAATGAGCCGAGAATGCTAGTCGATCCGCTCACAACAAAAGGATTAGAGGCGCTAAAGCCGACACCACTCAAGACCACATTAGTAGGCAGCACAAGGCTACTTAGTGCTCCAGTTTGATTAGCAAGCAAGGTAAGACTGCCCGACTGAGAAACCCCGCTATCGGTGAGAACGATGCTTTGATTGCCTTGTCCGACAACTTGTGTCAAGGCAACATATTGAGATGGAGTAAGTAATTGACCAGGGTGAATAGTCAGTGCGGTACCGCCAACCACAGACCCACTGACGTTCATAGAACCGCCAACGGTGATAGTTACTGGCTGGCTAATGGGGGCGGCAATTGTAGCTTGGGTGGATGACAGGTCTAAGCCCAAACCCGACCCATAGACAGCGCTCGAGCCGAGAGTAAGCTGAACTGGCTGCACCGCGAGGGCAGAGGATGTAGCAGTGTCGGGAGCTGTGGTAGTTACAGCAGCTGGGACGGTCGATGGAGAAAGAGAAGGCGAAGCAGAAGCAGAAGCAGAGGCCGGAGCAGTTGCGTTTACAGAAGCAGGAGTTGCTTGCGGGCCTGTAACACTGGGAGAAGCTGCATCAGGCAAAGCCGCTTGTGTCGAATTAGTAGCGCTAGCGCCATCAGGATTAGCAGTTGGAGTTGTAGCAGCAGAAGGAGTCAAAGTAGCCAGGCTATGGTTGGTCGTGAGCACTGGCACTTCAGGAGTTAGGGTAACTCCAGGAACCGATGGAATAAGCCCGCCGACAGCATCTACAGAGGGCATCCCAGGTGCCGGGGGAACTGCAGGTCCTTGATGCCCAGTTCCACCTTGACTGTCAGTCGAGGCACCAGGTAACTTATCACCAGTAGTGACGACGATACCTTGAGTAATGCTCGAGCCAACTGTCGCCAGTCCCTGAACACTATTTGACGCACCAAGATCTACATTCTGCGGTACCGTAACAATGCTAGCGGGCGGATTATACGATTGGGCATAAGCCCGCACTTCAGTTAACTTGGGGCTAGAAGCTAGCAACAAAATTGAAGCAGCAATAAGTTTACTGCGAAAGCCGCTAACTTCTAAAGACGCGCCGTTTCTTAGCTTGAAACTGCCAACAATAGAGAATTTGCTGACTAGATAGAAGAAACGTCGGGACACCTGGGTTACTCCTGAAAGTACCAAAGCTTATGAAGTACTAGAACCGCATAAGTAACACCCAAAGTACTTTAAACTTGGACCAATTGGTCCACATTCATAAATGATCTGATACTCAAGCTTGTAGAGCAAATTAAGATTCTAAGAATCGAGTACCTATCTGTTAAAATATAACATACTTTAAGGTACGAAACCTTTTGCAAGGCGTGCCCCCTGTGCCTAACGCCTCTCGCTTAGCCAACCTCACTCTATCAAAAGTTCTGAGATCATTTCTTAAGGCATCCCTCAACTAGTTCAGCAATCATCAATATCACGAACAGACAGCCTTACTACTGTAAAAATGCGACAACCGATTCAATCCTTTTTCGGGGATTGCTGGCGGTTGGCTTGGCTTGCGCATCCTCACTGAGCAATCCAGCAGCTGCGCAGCAGTTTTCGCCTAACACCAATCAAAACTTTTCACCAATCAGACTAAATCAGACCCTTCCAAACCTTCCGAGCCTTGTGCCCACAGACGTTACTCCCATTGGCCTAGGTCGGGAACGGGACTTACTTAGACCAGGTCGAACTTTTTACTTACTGCAAAAATTACCAAGCCGAATGTGGATCAATGGCAGCGTAGAAGTGAGTCAGCGCGGCGAAACCAACGTATTCTTTACAAATTCGAACAAAAAGGCAGACTATGTTTTCCGCGCTTTGCCGAACCTATCTATCGGCTATCGCATTCTTCCTCGTACAAGTATCTATACGAATTACTTTGTTCTCAAAGACGTCTTTGCTGACCACGGTAGACTGAGTTACCCAACCACCCAATCATTGGCTTGGGGCCTTCGTCATGAAATTCCCATTCGCAACAGATCCACTCTACAGTTCGATCTGCAAGCCCGCGAACTCTGGCAAGCTAGTCATTTCCGCCAATTCGATTTTCTCCCCGGGGTAACTCTTACCCACGTTCTCAATCCAAACACTATTGCTTTCGGCAACATTCAACTGCAATTGAGGGGCAAGAGTTACTTCCAAGCTCCCACCCGGGAAATTGATCCTTTCTACACCCTAGGCATACTGCATAAGCGGGGACCTTACACATTTTCCTTTGTAGATACTTTCGTTTGCAATTACAGAAACGGCAATGCCATTCCTAGTCAAGGAAATCTTGCAATGATTTCTCAAATCGAAGCAGCGCGAGAAGTGAGCAAAAAACTTCCTGGTTTGGTGACATTTATACGAGCCGAACCAATATTCAACTGGAACTCTAGAGGCGTGCCAGGAATCAGTGGTTTCGATTTCCGTATATTCGGCGGCCTGCGTTACACCTTTAACAAATCAGCTACAAGTGTGGCAATGGATCAACTTCGCAAGCAACTGCAAAAATCGTCGGTGCCACCACTTCCTGAACCAGAAGAGAAAGAGCCGGAGAGCCAAAATAAAACACAACCATCTCCAAAAGAAAGCTCCCCAGAAGAAAACTCTAGCGAAAAAAGTCCTCCAAACAGTTCTCAGATTGAGCGGCAAAACAGTGACGTTGCTAAATCAGCGGACAATGAAGAGACACGTACTGCAGCTGTCGAAAATAGCTTGCAGAGTCAGTAGCGCCGTAAGATATGAACAGATTCAGATGCAAATTCACGTATAGATACTGTCTTTTCTCTGCAATTTTACTGACAGCAGTTTCTTTCAACCAGCCGGTCTGCGCTCAAGAAACATTGCTCTCTCGATCGATTGAACAAGATAGCAAAACAATCGATAGCGTAGCTAACAAGAAGAGCAGCACCACTTTCTCGCTTGGCGTGACAAGAACCCTGAGCTTATCCAAGCACCACGCAATCGAGAAACTAGATCTTGGCAATTTCAATCTATTCAACGGCAACACAAAGGAAGCAATAGCTGCATACAGAGCGGCTCTTGCCATTGCACCAGACAACTGGGAAGCGCATTACGGTTTATGCAACTGCTATGTCAGCAATAGAAATTATCCAAAGGCTATTGGAGAATGCCAGATAATGCTTCAGCTCAAGCCGAACGATAAGACAACACTATTTCTTCTAGGAAATCTGCTAAAAAGCCAAGGTCGAATAGCAGAGTCTATAGCGGTCCTACAAAGAGCAGAGAAGCTAGGAGCAAAAGGCAGCAGCTTACATACGGCACTAGGACTGGCACTAGCTCAAGGCGACAAACTTGATGAAGCCATGGCACATCTCAATATCGCTCTTGAACAAGATCAAAAGGGAGCAAATGCCGATGCTCACTTAGGCAAGGCGGTGGTTTTTTATAAGCAGTCAAAGAAACAGGAAGCATTGAACGAAATCGATATGTCGATTAAAGCACGGGGTGGCCGCTATCCTCAGGCTAGAAACTTCAAAGCAGAAATTCTCACTAGCATGGGTCGCACAGAAGAAGCAAAGACTGAATATCTGACCGAAATCACAAAGGAGGACGCTTTGCCTGGTTGCTTCCAGGCCTTAGGAAACATCTATCTCAAAGAAGAAAATGTGGAAGAGGCGGCCAAGATCTTTACCATGGGCTTGAAATGGTATCCCAAAAATGGTGATATCTACCTCGGCAAAGCCGTTACCCTAGAAAAGCAGGGCAATTTCAGTGAGGCGATTCGAGCCTTCAATAGCGCTTTGCCCTTGATCAAGGACAAAAACAAGTTATCAATTTGGCAAAAACATTTGGCAGAGTTAGCAACAGCCCACTCTGCCAAACCATAGCAAAGACAATTTTTACTTAGACTTTGGCACAGCCGCCGCGGCCTTAGGCTCAGCGTGAGCCTGCTCAACCTTATTATTAAGTTGCGAAGCCGGGCTAATTTTTCTCATTATATCGGCGGTGACGTCAACACCATTGTCGATCACCTTCTGGCCACCGGCATAGACACCAGCTCCATCAATCACCAAGTCGAGGCCTTTTTCTTGGGCCACCTGATTGACAGCCTGAAAGATTTTCTCTGAGGCCTGCGCGGTAGCAGTCTGGACAAGCTGAGCAAGAGCCTGCTGTTTAGCGTTTATTTCTGCTTGAATATCACTAGTCAACTTCTTGAGCTCTTCTGGCGTGCGCTTCTCTTCTTGAGCTTTCTGCAAACGTTTGTTGGCCTGCTCCACTTCACGCTTGAGCTGATTCTCAGCCTGTAAGCGGAGAGTCTCGGACCCTGCAGTTTCAGGACAAGAAATTTTGACGAGATTAAGATTAAAATAGCCGACCTTTAAGGGCGCAGCTGTAGCGCTTTTTTGGGCCAGTGAAGGTTGGCAGAAAAGCAATGTCAGGGCAAAAAACACTGTACCTAACTTGAGGTTGTCAACCAATAAAGATCTATCGAGTTTCATCTGCCCCCTCGGCTAAATTAATCATAAGCTAGTTTCTAACGCTAGGTTATAAAATTTGGCTCCGACTGGATTCGAACCAGTAACCAGGCGATTATGAGTCGCACGCTCCACCATTGAGCTACGGAGCCAAAAGCAAAATCTAAGAACATCGAATTTCGAGCCTAGAAAAACTTGACCGATATCGGCCTAATTGTATTTGCCCATACATTTTACACCCCCAACGAAAAGCTTTTTTGGCTTATTTAGCTTCTTGAAGGGTCATGTATTTTTCAATGAAATCGGTGCTGACATCCTTGCCATTTTGGAACATAGGATGGGCCAGTACTCTCTGATGAAAAGGTATGGTGGTCTTGATTCCTGTTATGGCGTACTCATCTAGAGCCCGCTGCATTCTAGCAATTGCTTCTTGACGATCGCGCCCCCAGACCACTAGTTTGCTCACAAGTGAATCGTAGTATGGCGGGATAACATAACCGGGATAGCAATGACTATCAACTCTTACGCCCGGTCCGCCCGGAGCGATATAAGCATCAACACGACCAGGAGATGGCAAGAAATTTCGATCTGGATCTTCAGCGTTGATACGACATTCAATAGAATGTCCGCGGAACTCTACATCTTCTTGCTTGATTGAAAGCGGCATTCCAGAAGCAACTCGAATCTGTTCCTTGATCAAATCAACCCCAGTGACAAATTCAGTGACCGGATGCTCCACTTGAATACGAGTATTCATTTCCATGAAGTAAAAGTCATTGCCGGCCAGAATAAATTCGACGGTCCCAGCACCTTCGTAATTGATCTGCTTGGCTGCGCGCACAGCAGCATCGCCCATACGTTTTCGCAGCTCTGGAGTAAGGGCAGGGCTAGGAGTTTCTTCAATCAGTTTCTGGTGGCGACGTTGCACTGAGCAATCACGCTCACCTAGGTGAATACAGTTACCATGACTATCAGCCATGACTTGAATTTCAACGTGGCGAATGGGTTTCAAATATTTTTCAATATAGACGCCTCCATCACCAAAAGCAGCCGATGCTTCTGAGCGAGCTGAGGCTAAAGCAGTAACCAGCGAGGCTTGGTCTACGGCAACACGCATACCACGGCCGCCACCACCAGCAGTGGCTTTTACAATCACAGGAAAACCAATCTCTGCGGCCAATTTATGTGCTTCGCTCTCGTCTTCTATCAGACCGTGACTACCTGGCACCACTGGTACTCCGGCAGCACGCATAGCTTCACGGGCAGAGGCTTTGTCGCCCATTGAATTGATGGCAACTACACTTGGACCAATAAATTTGATGCGGTGATCCGAGCAAATTTGGGCAAAATTAGCATTTTCAGAAAGGAAACCGTATCCCGGGTGAACAGCATCTGCCCCAGTTACTACAGCAGTAGAGATGATGGCTGGTATGTGCAGGTAACTGCGCTGAGATTGGGGCGGCCCAATGCAATAAGCTTCGTCTGCAAGTTTCACATGCAGCGACTCAGAGTCGGCCTGAGAATAAACGGCTACCGTCGAAACTCCCAGTTCGCGACAGGCTCTGATTACTCTCAGAGCTATCTCGCCACGGTTGGCGATCAGAACCTTTTCAATCATTGGCTATGTTTTAACCTTGTTGTTCTTAATCTTGCTCGTGCTCTTAACCTTTAGGATCAACCAGGTAGAGGGTTTGACCATACTCAACAGTTGTGCCGTTTTCTACGCATATTTTGACAATCTTGCCAGATACTTCAGATGGCAAGTCGTTCATCAACTTCATTGCTTCAATGATGCAAACTGTCTGACCAACAGTTATGCGGTCACCCATTTTGACAAAGGAGGCAGCTGTTGGAGATGGTTGACCATAGAAAGTACCAACCATTGGTGAAGTAATTGCCACAGTATTAGCTGGAGTACCGTTCTCTTCAGAATGGACAACGCTATCAGGCTTGGCCACGGCTTCTGGAGCAAGAGTTGCTGCTGTAGCCCGGTTCGGTTCTGCTACTGCAGTAGCAGAAGTAGCAGATGCATGCACAACTTGCCTTTGCTGAGCGGGAATTTCAAAAGTCTGAGCAAGCACTGGACGGTCTTTTTTCACCGTTATGCGCTGGTCTCCAAATTCAATGGTGAACTCAGTTACGTCAGTTGAACTAACGATTCCAAGCAACTCTTTGATTTGCTGCAGGTCTATCTTCACAATTAATTCCTAATCAATTTCAAATTCCAATCAAATTCCAATCAAATTCCGATTTAAACGCGGGTCAAATACTTGCGATTTCTCGTGTCAACTTTCACTTTGTCCCCTACCTTAATGTGGAAAGGCACTGTGATAGTTGCGCCAGTTTCTAGAACAGCAGGTTTGCCGCCACCAGAACTGGTATCGCCTCTTTCATCGGGCGCACACTCGCTGATTTCTAGCTCAACTGTATTCGGTAGCTCAAGGCCAAGAATACGATCATTGAACTTGAGCATAACGATGCCCTCGGTGTTGTCTTTCAAGAACTCAACACCAGAGCCAATTTGCTGAGCAGTCAACTCTAGTTGTTCAAAACTAGCATTGTCCATCATCACGTAATTTTCACCAGCTTTGTAGAGATACTGCAAATCAGCCTTCTCGACAATTGCTTGGGGAAGTTTCTCACCAGCGCGGAAGGTATTCTCAAGCACGTTACCGGTCTCAATATTCTTCATCTTTGCTCTAACAAAGGCTGCGCCTTTGCCAGGCTTAACGTGCTGGAACTCTATTATTTGCCAAACGCCATTGTTGTATTCAATGGTAACGCCGGTTCGAAAATCGTTGGTAGAAATCATGCAGGATTGCAAGCGCTCCGTGGTCCGTGAGGTTACAGACAGTAGTCAAGACAAAGCAGTGGCTACCTCTCGCCAGTGCAAAATTCTAACACCATCTAAGACCAATAGACGATGAGACGGCATAGCCTTAGAACTAGCTTAATAGAAGCTTTTAAAAGCAAGCTTAATGGTTGGTTGAAGAGGGGTTCTTTACCCCGCTATAATCAGCCTTCCAGCAATGTGTCCGTTTAAGCACTAGCTATGGCCAATTTTAGGCTGTACATACGCCTTAAACTAGACATTGCCGCCATGTGCGGATGACAGCCGATATCTTTTATAGTGAGAAACAGTCAATGGCTAAGAGTTCTACAACGGAAGGCAATTCCATTAAAGAGGAATCTAATGAACCGAAACCTTCCTCTAATGCTTTCGACTGGAAAGAAGTAGAAGCGCGCTGGACGGCTTATTGGCATGAAAACAAACTGTTCAATCTGGAGATGAACCCAGATCGACCAAATTTTTCAGTGGCGTTGCCGCCACCCAACATTACAGGCAATTTACATATGGGCCATGCCCTGAACGGAACATTACAAGATGTATTGATCCGCTTGAAAAGGATGCAAGGTTACAACGTTCTCTGGCAACCAGGAACCGACCATGCTGGCATTGCCACTCAAATGGTGGTAGAGCGCAAGCTTAAGAAAGAAGGCCTAAACCGCCATAAGATGGGCAGAGAGGCCTTTACTGAAAAAATTTGGGAGTGGCGCAATCAGTACGGCGACCACATCATGGAGCAATACAAGCGCATTGGCGTTAGCTTCAGCTGGGATCGCGTCGCTTTCACCATGGACGAATCTTACGTCAGATCAATTTATCGCGCCTTTGTCACCCTCTATAAAGAAGGTTATATCTATCGCGGCAATCGCATCACAAATTGGTGCCCAAGCTGTGCCACAAGCTTGTCTGATCTTGAAGTTGAACACGATGAGAAGAAAGGTCATCTGTACTGCATCAAATATCAACTAGAAGACGGCTCTGGCGAGCTAATTGTAGCCACTACCAGACCAGAAACACTTTATGGTGACGTAGCTGTAGCTGTGCATCCAGAAGATGATCGCTACAAAGGCTTTGTTGGCAAAAATGTCAAGCTTCCCATTACAAATAGAGCCATTCCAGTAATTGCCGATTCATACGTAGAACGAGAGTTCGGCACTGGAGCCTTGAAAATCACACCAGCCCATGACGCCAATGATTTTGAAGTTGGTGCCAGACACAAGCTGCCACAACCAACCGTAATTGATCTCAAAGGCAAGTTAATTGCCAATGAGTTTGTGCCTGATTTCTTGCACGGTATTGACCGCTTTGAAGCGCGCAAACAGACCGTAGCCAAGCTCGAAGAAATTGGTTTGTTAGCAGAATCGCGCGACTACACAGTGGGCCTGAGTCACTGCGAGCGGTGTCAAACTGTAATTGAACCACTGCTTTCTGATCAGTGGTACTTGAGCATGAAAGAGCTTGCTCAGCCGGCCATCGAAGTGGTGGAAGAGCAAAGAGTGCAGTTCATCCCGGAACGTTATGCCACCTCATATATTGACTGGATGAAAAATATCCGCGACTGGTGCATTAGCAGACAGTTGTGGTGGGGTCATCGTATTCCGGTCTGGACCTGCAGCAAGTGCGGAGCCGTTGATGCCTACGAGTCGGCACCTGATTCCTGTGATAAATGTTCAGCCGGTGCAGCTGACATGAAACAAGATGAAGATGTTCTCGACACTTGGTTTAGCTCAGCCCTCTGGCCCTTTGCCACTTTGGGCTGGCCGGATGAAACCAAAGAAATGAAGATGTTCTTCCCTACTACTATTCTCTCCACCGCCCGCGAGATTATCAATCTCTGGGTGGCACGGATGATCTTCACTTCGCTCAAATTCACTAAGACCATTCCTTTCAAGCATGTGCTGATTCACCCTGTCATTCAAACAGAAGACGGCAAACGCATGTCTAAATCAAAGGGCAATTCTATTGATCCCTTAGACATGATTGATACCTATGGCGCTGATGCTAACCGATTTTGGTTTACCTCAGTTGGTATCAAAGGTGATCAAGATGTGCGCTTCCGCGCAGAAAAACTGGACGAATATAAGCGCTTCGCCAACAAGCTCTGGAATGCCGGGCGCTTTGTCTTGACTCAACTAGAAGGATTTGAACCGAAGGGTGTTAATCCAGCTCACTTGACTTTGGCAGACCGCTGGATCTTGAACCGCTATAACGTTTTGCTCGACCTCTTGCAGATGTACTTCCAAGATTATGATTTCGACAAAGCCGCCAATCAGCTTCACGATTTCACCTGGAGCGCTTTCTGCGATTGGTATGTGGAAATCGCTAAGATTCAACTAGCCCAAGAAGCACAATCAGGCGAAACCACAGGCCAAACCAAGGCCGTGCTGCAGACAATATTTGAGGGTTTGCTGCGTGCCTTGCATCCAATTATGCCTTTCATCACAGAAGAGCTGTGGACTAAAGTTCCTAAGTCGGCATTCTTCCCTAAAGACTTTGTCTCAATCATGTTTGCCCCTTACCCCAGACCTGATGAAAACTTGATCGACGATGATGCTGAAGAAAAGATGGAATTTCTGATGCGGGTAATTCGCTCTATCAGAAATATCAGACAAACCTACAATGTGCCAGCCTCTGCCGAAGCAGAAGTAATGATTGTCTGCCAGGATGAAGACGAAATGAAATGCCTAGCCGATGGTGCCATGTATATTGAGCGCTTAGCCAAAGCCAATCCTCTCGACATCAGTATGGACTGCTCGCCACCATCCATGGCGGCATGTGAGGCTGTGTCTTCAGTCAACATCTATGTGCCTTTGGCCAAATTAATTGATGTAGCTAAGTCAAAAGATAAGCTCAATGTGCGCAAGCAATCGATTGAGAAAGAAATTGCAAAGGTAGATCTACAGCTCTCCAACCCTGACTTCAAGAGTAAGGCACCGCCAGACAAAGTAGCAAAAATAGAAGCACAGCTGACTGAACTCACCCGTCAGCTAGAAAGTGTTCACGCCCAGCTGAAAGTACTAGAGGCAAGCTAGCTTTCGAAAAAAACCAATTAGAGCTGGTCAAACAAACTTAGTTGACCATTTTCTGGCGCTTTCTTTTTACTTGCTCTAGCCTTAACTGAAGGTTTGTCAGAAGAACTAGCTAGATCTTTGTCTTTACCAGCTTCTTTGTCTTTACCAGCTTCCTTTAACTGCCTGGCTATTTCTTTGGCAGCCAGTGCCTGCGCCTCTTCATCGGCCTGCTCTTGCTTAGCGTCAATCAGCGCAATTAGTTGCCTGCCATCAATAGCAGTACCGTTAACTTGAGTAGAAACTCGATGACAGACTATTTGATCATCGGGATAAGGCTTAAGAATAGACTCTAACTCAGGCAGATTTTTGTTAGCGGGATCCAGCCAGCGGCCCTCTAGGTGGCGAGGAACTATGGCTGGCATACGATCATGAAACTGAGCCATGACAAGGTTGGCAGGTACAGTAATGATGGCACAGGTGCGAATCTCATCCCCATCCCGGGAAGACCAATCTTCAAAGAGACCGGCAAAACCCATTAAGCTCTTGTCTTTCAAATGTATTCGCCAAGGCTTACGGGCCTTACCCTCGCCTGTCCATTCATAAAAACTATCGGCCGGTACAATACAGCGCCTAGCACTAAATGCTGTTCTGAAGAAAGGTTTAACCGCTATTGATTCGCTGCGAGCATTGATCATCGGAACGACTTTCTTAGATCCGGCTGAATTGACATCCCTCGCCCAGCTTGGCATAAAACCCCAGCGTGCCGCTTCAATACGGCGGCCGCCCTCTTGCTGATCGGCAATGATAATCGGCACCCAGTTTGATGGAGCAATGTTATAACGGGCAGCAATTGGCAGCTCTAGCTGCCTAACCCGAAAGCGAGCGAGAATATCTTCAGTAGAATGAGCTAGGGTGTACCTTCCACACATATGCAGTATTGTCTCACTTAATTGCCAGAGCGAGTAATGCCTGTAGAATGTTCTCTATATAGAAAAGTTCTCTAGATACAAATGTTCTCTAGATACAAATGTTCTCTAGATACAAAAGTTCTCTAGATACCAAGCTTCTAAAAAGTAAGTTGTTTGAAGTTGATTAGGAAAGCGAATGGACGATAAAGAGGCCAGCCTACACTTTCAGCAAGGTTTTATGTACTTGCAGAATCAGTGCGCTCATGACGCTGCGCTCTGCTTCACCCAGGCACTGGCGGCAAGCCCAGGTCTCTGGCAGGCCCAATTAAACCGGGGTAATGCTCTGATGATGGCTGGCCGCTATGAAATTGCTATCCGCGATTTCGAAGCAGTTCTCGCTGTCGAACAAAGTGCTCTGGCGCTCATGAATAAGGGCCTGTGCTTGCACCAATTGGGCCGCTCAGAAGAAGCACTAAAGATCATTGAATCTGCGACAGCTCTTGCTGACAACAATAGCCTACTGGTGATTATTATCTCAGCCAAAGCCGAAGTGCTGAGCGACATTGGGCAATTGGCCTTGGCGCTTTCTGCCTATCACCAAGCAATCGCCATCAAAGACGACTCACCCACACTCTACAGCTTCAGGGGTCAGCTTTACTATCGCCTGGAACAATTCAGAGAAGCCATTGAAGACATTACCAAAGCAGTAGATCTCAGTGCTGCCTTTGAGCCTGATTTGTATTATCGCGCCCATAGTTTATGGAAATTGAAGCGCTTGAAAGAAGCCCTAGAAGACTTCAATATTGTCATAGAGTGCGAACCTGATGAATGGACAAATTATTTGAGCCGTGGACGCTTGCTTGATGAAATGGGTCTGCCTGATGCAGCCATGACTGATCTCAATAAATCAATTAGACTAAATCCTGAATGTGCGCAAGCTTACTTTCACCGCGCCTTCTTGCACGCCCTAAAAGACGACGATCGTAGTCGCGAGAAAAGCGCCATCGACCTTGAGAAAGCCTTTACAATCGATCCAACTATTCGCACTTGGTACCAGTCTCATCAATCTCAACCGCCTCAACAATCTCAACAGTCATAGCATAGGCATTTTGTGCGACCAAACAATCTTAGAGAAATGAACGACATGGGCGCCGTGAGAGATTTCTTGCGCTCAAGCTTTACTATCCTAAAAATGCTTACCCAAGTGGGATTAGTGATGTTGATTCTGGGCGGCACAGTAGTTGGATTGTTGGTTATTCAAGAAGTAAATCACTTACCAAATATCGACTATCTCAAGAATTACAAACCAATCGATTCTATTTCTATCTATGATCGCAATGACAAACTAATCGAGCGCATAAATTTAGGCATGCCACGCACAGTGATTCCTTTCAATCAAGTGCCCGTCTCTATGCAGCAAGCTGTACTGGCAGCCGAAGATAAGAATTTCTATAAGCACGGTGGCATGAGTTTTCAAGGCATCCTCAGGGCCTCGTTTGCCAATGCCAAAGCTCTAAAGATGGTTGAAGGGGGCTCTACCATTACTCAGCAGCTGGCCAAGAATCTATTCTTCCCCGACGTCAAACGCACTGGCGTGATCAAACTCGCTGAGGTTGTCGCTTCCTACCGATTAGAAGAAAAATACACTAAAGAACAATTGTTCTCGCTCTATCTAAGTGAAATCTATTTTGGCAATGGTGCTCGCGGAATTGAGCAAGCGGCCCACAATTATTTTGGTAAGTCAGCAAGCAAACTCACTCTAAGTGAGTCAGCATTTTTAGCAGGCATCATTCGTGCGCCATCTTTTTTAGGATCAAAAGAGCGGCGCAAAGAAGCTATGGTTAGACAAAAACAGGTACTGCGAGCCATGGTCGAATGCGGTTTCATTTCTGAAAGCGACTGCCTCCTTGCTGAATCACAACCACTAGTTTTTAAACGAGCAGAAGTTGTGAGAGCAAGTAAGCCTTTCAGCCACTATCCTTACTTTACAGCCCTAGTACTAGAATCGGTGCGGCGCCAATTTGATCAGCGCACCATTGGCCTAAATGGCCTAGAAATTTATACGACGATAGATCCAATCGCTCAAGAAGCAGCAGAACAAACCTTAGCCGCCGAAATAAGAAGAGCCCCTCCTGGCATTGAAGAAGAAGCACTAGTTAGCCTATCGGTCAAAGATGGCGCTGTGCGAGCTCTGGTTGGCGGCGCCCATGACTATTGGAGTAATCAATGGAATAGTGCTGTTAATCCTCATACAGCCGGCTCATCGCTCAAGCCTTTCATCTACCTCACGGCTTTCATGGGCGGCGTCTTAACCCCAGAAAGCACAGTACAAGATATACCGTACAAGATGACACAAGAGACAGGGGTAGAATGGGCTCCTAAAAACTATGACGGCAAGTACATGGGCGAGATAACAGTAAGAGAAGCTCTCTGCCAATCACGCAATATGTGCACCATTCGCGTCATGGAACAAGTGGGCATCACCAATGTCATTGACACATTAAGATCGGCTGGAATCAGATCGAACATGGCACCAACAATGGCACTAGCACTCGGCAGCTCTGCAGTCACACCCCTAGAGTTAGCCTCAGCCTACGGCACACTGGCCCGCGGGGGAGTAGCAGTGACGCCCTGGATGATTCGTGAAGTAAAAGACAGCCGCGGCCAACTTTTAGACCGCTATGTGCCAGTTATCCACAGGGTCTTCCCCTATGAACAGACAAGCTGGCTGGTTGACATCTTGACTGAGGTGGTAAGGCGCGGCACCGGTACCCAGGCCAGGTTGGCCGGTCGCCCTGTGGCAGGCAAGACCGGTACAGCCGACAAGGCTAAAGATATTTGGTTTGTTGGCTTCACACCAGATATGGTGACAGCTGTATGGGGTGGCGGTGACGAGAAGAGCCCAGTAGCAGACAAACACGTTACCGGCGGAACAGTGATGGCCCGTGTCTTTCGCCAGTATAATCAGCGCTACTATGCCAACCAACCGAGTCAAATCGTAGCTGGTGAGCTGCCGACATCACGCTACGCTACAAGTATTGGTACACCAGCCACCAAACCCATAAGCCATAGCAATGATGTGCCATATAGCGAAATCGATCCTTCCCAAGCCTATCAGGCAGCTCCAGTGCAACAGGCTGCCCCGGCAGCAAGACCCGCAAGTGTAGTGCGCTCGCAAAAAGGCGTGACCGAATATGATTGGTCACACTAACAACTATTAGAGCTCAAAGATTTATCTAAAGTAGAGCCGAGCGTAGACGCCACCTTGGGCCAGCAACTCTGTGTGATTGCCACTTTCAACAATGCGTCCATTCTCTAGCACGAATATTTTGTCAGCATTGATTATTGTAGTGAGGCGATGAGCCACCACTAAGGAAGTACGCCCGACCATCAGGGGAACCAGGGCTGCTTGAATCAATGACTCATTCTCATTGTCTAGTGCGCTGGTGGCTTCATCTAAAATAAGAATGCGCGGATTCTTCAATAAAACACGAGCAATGGCCAAGCGCTGTCTTTCGCCACCACTAAGCTTATGACCCCGCTCGCCCACAACAGTTTCGTAGCCTTCAGGCATAGCGGCAATGACATCATGGATATTGGCTGCACGGCAGGCTTCTTCTATTTGCTGGGCAGTGGCCTCAGCTTTGGCATAACGCAAGTTAGCGGCAATGGTGTCATGGAACAAATAGGTTTCTTGGGTGACAATACCAATGTTTTCTCGAAGAGAATCGCGAGTGACAAATTTAGTATCCTGCCCGTCAATTAGAATGCGCCCTTGATCTATCTCCCACAGCCTTGGCAGAAGATTTGTAATAGTGGTTTTACCAGCACCAGAAGGACCCACTATTGCCACCATCTGCCCCGGTTCAACGACAAAGTTAAGATCTTCCACCCCGCCGCGACTAGAGCCTGCACCAACAGCAGGATAAGAGAATCCAACATGGTCGAATTCGACTCGTCCGTTCACCATACCTTGCTCAAGGGGAAGAGCCCCTGGCAGATCCTTCTCTTCTTTCATATCAAGATAATCAAAGATGCGCTCAAATACAGCCAACGCGCTGACTATTTGTATTTGCACACCGGCTAATGCCGAAACAGGGGTATAAAGTCGACCAATTAAGGCGACAAAGCTAACCAAGACCCCTACGGTGATGCCGTGGTAAATTGCTAGCCAGCCACCAGCCAGCCATATTATCGCCGGGCCTACTGTGACCATGGCGGTGATAGCCATCATAAACCAGCGACCAATCATAGCCACACTAATTTCAAGAGTCATCAGTTCGGTGGCTAAATTATAAAAACGCTTACGCTCATATTCTTCTTTGACAAACGACTTAACTAAAACAGTACCAGAGACAGATAAAGTCTCTTGTGTAGCGGCCTGTATTTGGTCACGTTTCGTCCGAGTCTTCTTGCGCACCTCATACATACGGCGGCCAACGGGCCAGAGTGGCACTACCATAAGTGGCACCACAATAATTGAAACCAGCGCTAGCTGAGCGTTCAAGGCAAAAATTGCAACTAGTGTAGTAACAATGGTAATGATATTAGTGACAATAGAGACCATGGTGCCGGTGATCACACCATCAACGCTTTCTACGTCACTACTGACACGGTTCATGATCTCGCCGGTCTTAGTGCTAGTAAAAAACAATAGTGGCATTCGATGCAAATGTGACACCAGGTCAGTGTGCAGATCGCGCACTATACCTTCGCCGACTTTTGAATTTAGATAACCCTGATAAACCCCAACCAATCCCGCTAAGAAGGCTGAGGCCACCATGGCCAAGACAAGTGTGGCGAGCAAAGTAAAATCTCGGGCCGGTAAAGCCTTATCAATAATGGCCAAAGTAAGCAGAGGAGGGGCGAGCCCAAGAGTGGACGAGACAAGAATGGCTGCCACAACCATGAGCTCTAGCTTCCAATAGGGAGCAAAGAGCGCAGCAATGCGGCGCCAAGCGACCTTCCCTTTAAGCTTTGCTTTATCAGGGTTGAACATATTGGACCACATTAAGTGGACCGGCGGGCCGCCACTGAACACTTTGAACTTCCTCAGGCTTCCATAGGGCATGTCAAATAGACTATTTAGTCAGTCTAGTCGCTTGGAATCTAAAGTCCCCTTATTTCTAGATGACAGAACAAACATCAAGATATACTCAAGAATCTATAAAGAGACTGGGGAATCAGTGAGACATAAGCCGTGAGAGAAAAGAAAAATCCGTTTCGCGATTGGCTATTGGACGGTTTGAAGCCGGCCAAGCAAAATCAAGAACACCAAGGACCTCACCAAGATTCTTGGTGGAAGGTAATGTGTCTTACCGGTGTTGATTACTTCTCGACCCTGGGCTATCAACCAGGTATCGCCTATCTTGCAGCGGGCATTCTTTCACCAATCGCTACTCTAGTTTTGGTAGTGGTGACATTATTTGGGGCGCTGCCCGCCTACTGTTTTGTCGCCGAACGCAGTCCCAATGGCCAGGGCTCGGTGGCTATGCTAGAGGGCTTACTCCCTGGCTGGCGAGGAAAGACCATAGTTCTGCTGCTGCTTGGCTTTGCCGCCACTGGTTTTATCATTACCATCACTCTTTCAGCCGCCGATGCCACAGCCCACATTCTTGAAAACCCAATGATACCTGTGGCTTGGCACAATCACAATCGCGTGCTAGTGACACTGATTTTGCTTACTAGCCTTGGTGCTGTATTTCTCAAGGGCTTCAAAGAAGCAATTGGCATTTCTGTCTATATTGTCGGCGTCTACCTCTTGCTCACCAATATTATTGTTGGCTGGGGGCTGTGGCAATTAACTATTCACCCTGAATTAACTCAAGATTGGTTGCATAAACTGACAACTAATTTTGGCTCAATTTTTTCTATGCTTGGCACCGCTTGCTTGCTCTTTCCCAATTTAGCCCTGGGTTTGTCAGGCTTTGAAACCGGTGTAGCAGTGATGCCCATGGTGCGTGGAGATGCCACAGATGTCCCCGAAAATCAAAGCGGAAGAATTCGCAATGCCAAATATTTGCTCACCACCGCAGCTCTAATAATGAGCTACTTTCTTGTAGCTTCAAGTATGGTGACAACACTGCTTATTCCAGCCGAACTCTATAAAGAAGGTGGCGCAGCCAATGGCAGAGCCCTAGCCTATCTAGCCCATACCCATTTGGGTGAAATATTTGGTTCTCTATACGATTTCAGCACTATTCTAATTTTGTGGTTTGCTGGGGCTTCTGCCATTGCTGGCTTGCTGAGCCTAGTTCCAAGATACTTACCCCGCTATGGTATGGCACCAGACTGGGCCGGCGCAGTTAGACCACTAGTTATATTTTTCACTCTAATTTCGTATGGTGTCACGTTCATTTTCAAAGCCGATGTTGATGCCCAGGCCGGAGCCTATGCCACAGGGGTGCTTGTTTTAATAACTTCGGCAGCCCTTGCTTCAGCAATAACGTCTTGGCAAAAAGGTTCGCAAAAACGCTTCGTTTTTACTGCTATCAGTCTGGTATTCATCTGGACTTCAATCGTCAATATGACTCAACGACCTGAAGGTGTGCGGATAGCCCTGTTCTTTGTTGCTAGCATACTGATTGTCTCATTTGTTTCGCGCGCTTTGCGTTCAACAGAACTAAGAGTAGAAGAAGTGAAGTTAGACAAGAAAGCTTCCGAATTTATCACTGCTGCCACCCTTGAACACTGGGGCGAGGTGCGACTCTTAGCCAATCGTGCTGGTACTGGTTTTCTCAAAGAAAAAGAAGCTCGCGCACGAGCAATTCACAGCATCCAAGAGCGCGAAGGTAATTTCATCTTTTTAGAAGTCGAAGCAGAAGACGTTTCTGAATTCTCCGACACAGTGCTTGAAGTGACGGGCCATGAAATCGACGGTCATCACGTTCTGCGCTGCAAAAGTCTTGCCGTTCCCAATGCAATAGCCGCAGTATTGCTGCATATCCGTGACAAAACCAAAAAGATGCCTCATGTTTATTTCGGTTGGACAGAGGGCCATCCTATTATGTATACGTTCAAGTTTATTTTCTTCGGCGAAGGAGAAACAGCCACACTCACTCGCGAAATTATTCGCTCAACTGAAACAAACGAATATAAAAGACCTCTTGTACATGTCGCTTAAGAAGAATACTGGGCCTAGAGCAATAGTCAAACCTAAGAAATTTTGGAGCTAGAAGTGTCAGACAGCAAAGCCACTGAAAAAAGTGCAAACCAATTCGCCAAACGACTAACAATCTCTGCGGCTCTCAGCTTGGTCTTAGTTGCGGGCACAGGATTAGGATGGCAATTAGATGGACTAGACGGACTTACCATAGGCCTTCTAATTGCACTATGTGTCGTGATAGTAGCCACGGTGATTATCAGAACCCAAGAGCGCAAAATCACGAAAGTAGAGCTAGACCAGCGTGCCATAGAGTTTGTGCAAGAGTTATCGCAACAAGATCTTGGGGTTGTGCGCTTACTGGCTCAGAAATTTGGCCACAAGAACTATGAAAAATTGGAACAAGATGCCCGGCGCAAACACAGTATTCAAATAGAAGAAGGCAATTTCATTTTTGTGGAAGTAGAGCCAAAAAATGGAGCAACTGACCCTCTTCTAGTTACCGGCCATGAAATTGATAAGTATCGAGTACTGCGCTGTCAGTCACCGGCAGTGGCCGATGCCATTGCCGCTCTGCTCTTGCATTTACGTGATCAGAATAGTCAAGGCAGCAAGGTTCCACACATATACATGTCGTGGAGCGAAATTCATCCACTAACATACGCTCTTAAATACGCACTTTTTGGTGAAGGGGAAACAGCACCCTTGATCAGAGAGAATCTTCGCCTGCATGAACCAGAACCGAACAACAGACCAATAGTTCATGTCGCTTAAAATCAATTTGTCAAGCGCGGTTGTTGCCAAGGGCAAGTAAAGCCCAAGACGAATAAGTTTAAAATTTCTACTAAATTTAAATAGAGCGGTCAGTGTGACCAACGACATTTAACTCAGTCAAGCGCTTTAGGCCCCGCTCAGTATTGAGGTCAAGGATGCGTAGCAAAGTGCCGCCATCACGGTAACGATGAAGAGTAACGGTATCAGGGGCGTTGCGATCGGCTGATAAAAAACACCTCGGTCTACCCGCTTTTACGGTGTCTTCGACTTCGACCATGAGGTGGTCACTATTGCTTTGCTGTTGAAGTCTCGCCAATTCCTGGATGTCCACTTTTTGCTCCTGTTCAATTAACTCAATGGTTGCACATCTATGTGAATTAGACCAGAGAATCGAGAAATTGAAATGAATTTTTGACTGATCAAATTGTAAACTACCTCTTGGCATAAGAAAGGGCCTTCTGGCACTCTTACCCTTATAATGAGTTTTATGCATGAGTAGCTCAGCGGTAGAGCACGCGCCTCTTAAGTGCTTGGTCGAGAGTTCGAATCTCTCCTCGTGCAATCTTTACAAGCCCCACAGGGTGGCGTTAAAGCAACTACCGAAAGTGCCCTGTCACCTTTTTGTCACCTCTCGGTACATTGTCACCCTCAACACTTCCATAAGTGGCTCAACAAGCCACTCAAACGGGTCCTTTTAGCCTGCTTAGTTAACAATTAGCTTGCAGACCAAATCTCACGGATATTTGTTGTTTTCCATTCGCAATCTATACCTCAGCCCAATATTGGTCCTTATAAATTCAGGCAGATCAAAATCGCCACCGGTACCTCCCGTGGTGCCGTCCAATTTAACTCCGCTCAGTTAGTTTCTAGGACTAAGACGTAGTTTCTGCACCACTTGCTTTTATTGAAGATGTCGTCACTGATTCATAAAATGGTGGAGGCGGCGAGAGAGTCCTACAGCACTCATAGACGATCTCGCCCCAGTCACGGTTTTAGGCGCTGGACAAGCATTCAACGATTCAGCCACGAGATTATGTTGCAGCGAGATGAATTGAAATGCACGATTTTGCATCTGGGGCGTGCACCAAACCGGTCACATTTTTGTCAGCACTTAAATTACCCAAACGAACTGTGAGTTTTGCAAACCAATCAGCACCGATGAGGTCGCCCAGAAGGCACTCCAACAATTTACTCATTGAAAGTTTCAACCCTAGTTCCTGCTGCATCGATGGTAGTTACTGTTACCGGCGGGCCTACCTCGGTGGGTGTAGCAAGTATTTGCGCGACGACCATCCCTCGTGCCATGTCAGCAAGTTCAGAAAGACTGCCAGGTAGATGATTATTAGCGCCCCTTCTTAAAGCTTCGGCCTGCGCTGCCGCAAAGAAGCCCCTATAGATGAGGCCTTCTGCTGGGCCATTCGGCGAATACGACCTTCTGACATTCAAACCAAGACTAGGGTGCTCTCCTGTGAGTTCGAAATCAAGCTGAAAGGACTTTGCATAACCGTCTTCAACACAAGCAAAGAAAGGTTCAGGTAGAAGTCCTCTACCCCCCCGCTCAGCTGAGGCCTGAGCAGGGCTATCTCGAAAATAGTCACTTAGCTGCTCCATAAAGTTTGTTTCCATCTTGCGTATGTAGCGGTCAACCGTCTCAATGAGTGGCTCATCAGGCGAAAATGCTAATCGAGCAGCGTCCATTGAATTGAACGCATAGATTTGTGGGCGGATAGCAACTCCAAAGATTGCATGCGTTCCAAGAGCAATTGTCTTCACCGTGTCCTCAGCTTGTAATCCAGAGGCAATTTCTGTTGCCCTTGAGTCCGAAGCAACAACTACCCCTAATGCATTTTGGAGCACTACTATGCAAGTCACAGGCTAAACCTCCCCATCGCATCTCACAGAGTAGACATTCCTCAAGAACTTGAGGAGTAAACCAGCGCAACGTTTCACCCCGCCCAGGAAACCGGCATAATTAGAGTGTTGTAACTACCCCTTGATCCACCAAGTTGTTGGCATTGGCTCAGCTCTCGCAAACACTGCACTTTGCTGCCATTTATCGAACACGGCTTCTGCTGTTGCCTTCACTACTTACTTGAGGTAGGCATAAGGTATAAATAAGCCTTGGCTTTCCACTTACGTTTGAATAGTGCGGCGAATCGCTATTGAATAATGACCAATCTGTAACCCGCTCGGATGTCTCACTCTAAAGCAGAAAATTCAACCTGTATTAACAAAAATGCAAGTGATTGAATTCAACTTCTTTAAGCCTACAAGCTGGTGGGCCAAAATCAGGATGTCACTTGTAGTACTTACCTATATCATTCCAGATAATTATACTGCCCCGTTTTATGTCAACGACTACCTTTTTTCCAATGGCTTCCTTGAGAACGCATATTGACCCACTTGGTATCCTGGATTCAAGGACTGGCTTTGTAAAGACATCCGTTTTTTCTATCTTCTTGCCTTTTGGTATATTTTTGGCCGCGTAAATTGATACGTACCATCTGATGGGCAATGGCGCATTACCGATTGGTAGAGTACTTTTCGAATCTTTAGCAATTGAGGCACTAGAACCTATCAAAGTCGAGGAAATGGAGACTGAGACCAAGAGACCGGCTATTCCAATATGAAATTTAGTCATTCAACGGACCTCGCATACATAGTTACCAAATTTGACCCTATTTCTTAGGATTCTTGCAAACGAAACACCATATAAAATCAGGATATTCAGGATACTCTGGTGGGTTAAGCCACCAATAGCCTCGCTGAGAACCAGTACCACTGCTATGGTTCATATCAGCAAAAAGGCCTGGTCTTACAAGAGTCACGTAGTCGAAACCTAAGTTTCCAATACTCAATGGGCTTGCGTCCCCGGTTGGTGACACTGACTCTGTATAATGCCCTCTTTTTTGAAATATAACATAACCACACTTGCACATAAGTCTAGCTTTTTCGACTAAGGGACCTAGACCCTGAGGCCCAGAGCATCTGCTATTGGCCCTATCGAACTCTGGTCTTGAGCCGCTCGGTCGATTGGCTGCGACGTTAACAACCTCGTAACAACCATTCTTCAAATCGTTGCTGTTGACCGATATTCCAAGTTGGTGTCCCAGCTCCTGGGAGAACTCACCTAATGCTTGACCTTCGTTTCCTCCAAATAAACCTGAGGGGTCTACTACCCCGGTTGGCTGATTCAGAGCATAGTTATAAAAATTGAGTCCGCCAGCCTCCTTCAACGGGTCCCTATTTAACCACCGTCCTAGCATCGGACTATAGGCCCTAAATGTGGTCAGGCTGAGCCCACTCTTCTGATGTAAATAGTAGCCAGCATATTGAAAATCAGCGTCAACACTGCCTACTGTTCTAGTCACTTGACCGAAAGTATTGTATTCATAGCGAGACTGCACTATGCCAGACAAATCTGTCACGTCTCGAATGGAGCCGAGGTGATCACGTGTGTATAGATAGTTAGTGCCCCCCATTGTTTGACCCCCAGCAACGAATTTCTTCAAAACTGAGTTGCTAGAATCACGTTCTTCACAGATTGTAGTGCCAGCTCGCACAAATTGACTCGTGCTCACAACAACGGTTGCTAGCATTTCTACAATCTGACCCATCATACCTTGAGCGTCATAAAGAAATTGGCTGTTGTTTCCACTACCAGGGTAGGTAATTTTGATCAGTCTATTTTCCGCGTCCCAAGTGTAAGAGTTAGTTCCATCGCTGGTCATATTGCCATTGGCGTCATGAGTTTGGCTGGAGCTGCTTGGGCCGGTGGTTGCAACTTGGTAGTTATTAGTGACTGTATTGTTTGCTCCATCAGTGGCGCCGACCGGTACGGTGTTGGTGCCGTTGCTTAGAGTTGCATTGCCAGCAAAGTTCTTCGTCCAATTCAGAGTAGCTGGGTTGGTGTTGACTGTGGCTGATTTGAGAGCTTTGTTTGTTGTGGCTTCAAACTTGGTGGCGCCGCCAGCGGCTATAGCTGTGAGTTCATTGAGATTGTTGTAAGAATATTGAGAGACGCTAGTCGCTGGAGCAAGAGTGATGGTTTCGGTAGCACCACCACTGAGCGATTTTGTATAGGTGGTGTTGTTGATTGAGGCTGATTTGATGTTGAGAACGGTTGAAGAGGCAGAGGCTGTAACCCCAATGGCAGCAAGGTTGGCATTGGCATTTATTGCAGTAGCTAAACCGGTTGCTATTGACGAGAGGGTATCACCGGCAAGAACTGTGTACACAATTGCTTGTGTGCCTCCCGGTAGCCCAGCATCGAAAGTAGTCACCGTCAGCGTGTCACTGGTGGTTTTTGTGCCACCTATTGAAGCTGTTTGAACACCGTTGGCTGGAATATTGAGAGCAATTTGTTCCGTTGCAGTAGCGCTTGTTGTCTCTCGAAGGGTAGTTTGATTAATCGAATTTGATTGCAGGGTCACCACCTGGCCTGCCGAAGTGGCGCTGATGCCAGCTCCCTGTAGGTTCGTGTCTGCCGTCAAGGCTGCTGCTAAGCCAGTAGCAATCGAAGTCAATGTGTCTCCAGCTAGTACTGTGTAAGTAACTGCCTTAAGGCCACCAGCTAATCCAGCGTCATAGACTGTTATGGTGATTGTGTCTCCAGTAGTCTTGCTTCCGCCGATTGCAATTGTTTGGGGTCCGTTTTGATTGATTGAAAGAGCAATGGTGGCTGTTGCTCCAGCGCTTGTTGACTGAGAATAGGTAGTAGCATTGGCTGAAGTTGACTTGATGGTGATTGTGGTTCCGACAGAGGTTGCAGTTATTCCAGCGGCGGTTAATCCAGCATTCGCATTGATGGCATTCTTAAGACCTGTGGTCATCGTGGTCAGAGTATCGCCAGCGAGAACGGTGTAATTAATTGCTGTTAGCCCCCCACTAAGGGCCAGGTCTAAGATAGTAATAGTGAGAATGTTGCCTGTGGTTTTGGTTCCGCCAATGACGGCATTCTCAACAAAGTTGTTGGTCACGCCTAGGCTAAGTGTCTCGGTGCCTCCACCATTTGATTGAGTATAGGTGGTGATGTTAGGTGAAGCAGATTTGAGACTCATTACAGAGCCATTGGCAGAAGCATTGACGCCAAGTGTTTGCAGATTTGTATTGGCAGATATTGCCGCAGCAAACTTGGTAGCAATTGTTGAGAGCGTGTCTCCACCGACAACAGTGTAATTGACAGCTTCTTGGCCGCCAGCCAGGTTTGAATCTTTAACTGTGATTGTGAGAGTGTCACCAGTGGTGACAGTGCCGCCAAGCTTTACTCGATTGACACTGTTTTGTTGCACGGCTGTGCGGTTAGAAGCGGCATCATAGGCAAAATAGTTTTGGTTGAGATAGGCGTTTGATGGCCCACCTGAACCTGTTTGTGAGCTAGTTAACTGGCCCGCTTGGTCATAGCCAAGGTTTAGATTAACGCTGCTATTGCCTTGTAGCTGCTGCCATTGAGTAATTTCGCCAGCAGGGTTGTAGCGATAACCAAATTGAGAAATTGTTGGCCCGCTGCTAGTTTTTAAGTTTGCAATTTGTTGAAGGCGCTCATCACCTGTGTTTGGATACCAGCTGTATTTGGTTACTTGGCTGTTTGGATAGGTGACGGAGGCTAAGCGTGAGCTGCCTCTAGAAGACCCAGCCGTATCGTCCACGTAGGCATAGGTGAAGTTGCCCAGGACATTGGTTTCTGCCGTAACCCTGCTTATAGCATCAAAAGTTAGAGTGTCTGAATTGGCGCCACCATTGACAGACTGATTGGTCGTTCTGCCCAAAGCATCATAAACAAAGGTGATGTCAGAATTGGCCATTCTGTCGTTGTGGACTATCTGAAGCCTTCCACCACCAGTGATCGGTGTTGCCCCTGAGCTAGTTACATAATTATTGTAACTGTAGTCAATGGTGCCCCAATCGTTCTTGGCAGCTTTTGTTGGGCGCTTGAAATTATAGTCCCAATACTTAGCGGCATTCGCTGTGGTATTGATAGCATTTGGATACATGTTGATGAACTGGCTGCCATCAGGGTTGTAGAGATAAATAGTCTTCTGAGCCAGGGAGTCAGTCCTCTGCTTGAGGTTGCTTGTCCTCTCTTCATAAACATAAGTATAGGTCGAGTTATCTGGGTAGGTCTTGGTAGTTAAGCGCCCTTGAATATCGTGACTCCAAGAAGTTTGCCTACCGAGGGGGTCAGTAAGAACTGCCACTGATCCACAAGAGCACCAAGTATATTGAGTTTTACGGCCAAGTGGGTCCACTTCATAGGTCATTTGGTCGAGAGAATCGAAAGCCCGTTGAGTCCAGCGAGCATTCCTGTCTCTTTGCAGAACGATGTCGAGTTTGTCGTAAATATTTTGTTCATAAGTGGTATCAGGGAAGGTCGTTCGTAGAGGCCGATTCATGGCATCGTAGAGAAAAGTTAGAGTGTAGCCTGTGGAGCTGGTTTTGCTAGCGACTCTGCCGTAAGAATCGTAAGTTATGGTCGTGATGTCTTTGTTGCCTGCCAGAGGGCCATCGATTTTGGTGAGGTAGCCCCAGGTGTTAGCTCCAAGAGTTAGAGTTTCGGTGGCACCGCCGCTAACGCTTGAAGTATAAGAAGTGACATTGACTGAAGTTGAAAGCAAAGTGACCACAGCAGCAGAAGAACTTGCAGTAACGCCAATTGCAGCTAGTGCGCTATCAGCATTGATGGCATTTCTTATTCCTGTAGCAATAGTGGTGAGTGTGGCTCCAGCCAATACCGTGTAATTAATAGCCTTCTGGCCACCGGCCAAGCCAGCATCAAAGACAGTTATCGTTAAAACATTACCAGAAGTCACAGTGCCACCAACGGTGGCTTTGCAGGTGCCTGTATAGGTGTTTGTGGTGATATTGTTGTTCGGGTCTTTTACTGTCAGCGCTTGCCCGGAGCTGTTATACGTAATTTCGGTTCTTTGGGCAGAGCCATCGATGTAAACAATCGGTTGGTGCTTGGTGTTGTATTCCCAATGGCCAAGCAGATAATTATCTGTTCCTTGGGTTTCTCTTTTCTCTAATAAATCAATACCATTGGCCGCATAGGTATATGAGAACGTGCGCCGCATCGGGTCAATTGTTTGGGTTAGATTTCCTGTGGAATTGTATTGATTCTCTGTTAGTTGAGAGGTGCCGCTGCGGTAAGAGTGCGAAGTAAAGTTTTCAAAACCAGTGGCAGCTGTGGTGTAAAGCTGCTCTTCTGGGCTGAAGCAAACTAGGTCTATGTTGTTTCCATTTGGCGTGGCTACCCCGCCATAGTTTTGCCAGGTAGTATTGGCATTTATCATTGCAGCTAAGCTGGCACAAATTGAAGTGGCGGTGTCACCAGCCTGAACTGTGTGAATGAAAGTAAGCCTGGTTGGATATTCTACGTAGACAATAATGTCGTCGCCAGTTGCTATTGCTCCTGCGAGGGTGGCAATAGCAGACTGTCTAACTTGAGAGCGAAGGTTGAGAGTTTCTGTGGCTCCGCCGCTGGCATAAGTGGTATATGTTCTACTTGGGGCTTGCTCTGAGCGCATGCTCACGACATTGCCCATGGCGCCAGCGGTGATACCACGCGTTTGATAGTTGACGTTTGAATTGATTGAATTTTGCAGACCAGTAGCTATTTTTGCTAGTGTATCTCCAGCTTGAACGGTGTACAGGGCGTACTCAAAGTCATTTCTAACTCCGATTACATCGCCAGGTGTCACGGTGCCGCCTACGGTTAGATTAACTGTGAGATTGCCGAGATTGCGAGCCACTGAGGCGGGAAGATTGGTCGAGCCAGCATAGTTGAGCCCGATACTGCCAGCATAGCGCATATAAATCGGGCTTGTCGATTCAAGAGGATGTATCACCCATTGCATGCTTGAAGCTTCAAGAGAAGTGTTAGGATCAAAAGTAAACTTCATTTGCTCGCAGTGAGTATAAATATGGTTCACTGGGTCATTGGGGTACATAGCCATGGCATGGCGATCCCAGTAGTAGGTAGTCTTTCTCTCGTCACGCCAATTCTCAATTACTGAAGAGGTACCATCTGGAAATGTGAATCTAAGTCCAGCCGCCGGATAGACTTCGATGCCAGGCACATAGAGGTAGAAGCCTGTGGTGCCATAATTTGTAGTCATTTGGGTAATGAAACTAGACGTGGTGTCATATTGAAAAGATGATTTCAATGAGACTACATCAGTTATTGAAAGTAGATTGCTGGTCGTAGAATCATAGCTGAACGAACAGGAACGGCCGAAAGGGTCGACAATGCTAGAAATCTTGTAAAAGCCAACATTGCCGACTGTGTTCGAAAGGTAGTTTATCGTGCTTACTTGCCCGATGGCATCGGTTATGGTGCTGATACGGAAATTGACATCGTACTGCACGAAGACTGT